>CAYUPG010000058.1:0-12954 GCA_964446515.1 uncultured Treponema sp. | reverse complement strand
CTCCCTGCCTCCGACGGCCCCGCGGGCCGGGCCAGCCTCCCTGCCTCCGACGGCCCCGCGGGCCGGGCCAGCCTCCTGCGCCGCGCCGTCCGATCCGATTTCCTCGGCAATCCATCCCTTGGCGGCAAGGCGGTTCAAGGTCGCGTACATCTGACTCTCGCTCACCCGCCAGAGGGGGGCGAGGCTCTCCCGAAAGGCGCGGTACAAGCCGTATCCGTGGCCGGGCCCCTCCGTCAGGAGCCCCAAAAAGAGGTACTCCGGCCGCAGCTCCGAGACCCCCCTTCCGCTCATGTGCCGATGCCCTTCTCCGCCACCAGGGCGTTGCCCTGCTCCCGGAGCTTGTACTTCTGTATCTTGCCGCTGGCGGTGAGCGGATAGGACTCCACGAAGAACACGTACTTGGGGATCTTGAAGCGGCTGATCTTGCCCCGGCAGTAGTCCCGCACTTCGGCCTCCGTGAGGGTCGACCCGTCGGTGGGAATGATGAAGGCTCCCACCTCCTCGCCGTACTTGACGCTCGAGATGCCCACCACCTGGACGTCCCTGACCCCCGGCATGGTGTAGAGGAACTCCTCGATCTCCTTGGGATAGACGTTCTCGCCACCCCGGATGATCATGTCCTTGATGCGCCCGGTCACCCTAAAGTTGCCGTCCTCGTCCTTGACCCCCAGGTCGCCCGAGTGCAGCCAACCTTCGGAGTCTATGGCCTTGGCGGTGGCTTCGGCCATGTTGTAGTAGCCCACCATGACGTTGTAGCCCCGGCAGCAGAGCTCGCCCTGGACGCCCGTGGGACATTCGGCCCCCGTCTCGCCGTCCCGCACCGTCACCTCGATACCCGGCAGGACCCGCCCCACGGTGCCCACCTTCACCTCGATGGGATCGTCCGTGCGGGTCTGGGTCATCACCGGGGAGGCCTCCGTCAGGCCGTAGGCGATGGTGATCTCCGAGGCGTGCATGTCCGCGATAACCCGCTTCATCACCTCCATGGGGCAGGGAGCACCGGCCATAATGCCCGTGCGGAGGCTTGAAGTATCGAAGAGCTTGAACATGGGATGGTTGAGCTCCGCGATGAACATGGTGGGCACCCCGTAGAGGGCGGTGCATTTTTCCTTCTGCACCGTCGCCAGCACCAGCAGGGGATCGAAGTTCTCGAGTATGGCCGCCGCGGCCCCGTGGGTCACCACGGCCATCATGCCCAGGACCAGACCGAAGCAGTGGAAGAGGGGCACGGGCAGGCAGAGCACGTCCTTTTCGGTGAAGCGCTGGCACTCCCCGATGGCGAAGCCGTTGTTCAGGATGTTCCGGTGGGTGAGCATGACCCCCTTGGGAAAGCCCGTGGTGCCCGAGGTGTACTGCATGTTCACCACGTCGGTGCAGGCGCAGAGCTTCTCCGCGGCCGCCAGGGCGCCCTCCTCGGTGTAGCGGCCCAGGAGGAGCAGCTCGCTCAGGGCGTACATGCCCCGGTGCTTCTGCTGGCCCACGTAGACCACGCTCTTGAGGCGGGGAAAGCGGGCGGAAACCAGCCGGCCCCGCTCCGATTCCTTCAGCTCCGGAATGAGCTCGTTCACCATGGTGACGTAGTCCGAATCCCGGTACCCGTCCACGATGCAGAGGGCCGAAAGATCCGCCTGCCGAACAAGGTATTCCAGCTCGTGGAGCTTGTAGTTGGTGTTGATGGTCACCAGCACCACGCCGATGCGGGCGGTGGCGAAGAGGAAGGTGTTCCAGTCCGGGACGTTGTTGGCCCAGAGGCCCAGGTGGTCCCCCTTCTTGAGTCCTATGGCCAAGAGGCCCTTGGCAAGCTCGTCCACCCGCCCGTCGAACTCCGCGTAGGTGAAGCGGAGGTTCCGGTCCGCGTAGACTATGAAGTCCCGGTCTCCCTGCGAACGGGCGCGCTCCCTGAGCACTTCCCCCAGGGTCTTTTCTATCGTCTCCATCTGTTCCATCCCGCCCCCCTACATCGGCGCGTAGACCACCGCCAGCATCTTGGCAGCTCCGCCTGAGGCCAGGACCCGGTGGGGCACTATGGAATCGTAGTAGACCGTATCCCCCTCGGCGAGCTCGATGCGCTGGGAGCCGTACTCCAGAACCACCGTCCCGGAGAGGATGAAGAGGAACTCCTCCCCCTCGTGGGTGGATCGTCCGGGATCCGAGCTGGGATGGACTTCCACCATGAAGGGCTCCATGTGGCGGCCCCCCTTGCGGGCGGCCAGGGAATGGAAGGATAGACCCTTGTGCGGGACCTCGGCTCCCGCGGCCGCGCCGGTGACGAAGCGCGCGGACGCCGCGGCCTCTCCGCCCCGGGTCACCACGGGGCCAAGCTCCTCGTGGTCGTCCAGAAGGGTGCCCAGGCGGACGCCCAGGGCCCGGGAGATGCGCACCAGGGGCGCCAAGTCGGGGATGAAACCCTCATCTTCGATACGGCCTATCAGTTCCGCCGGTACTCCGCTCCGTTCCGCCAGATCTTCCCTGCTCACGGCGTAGGTCTGCCTGAGACCGGCTATGCGGTCGCCGGGGTTGCGCTTGGGTTCCATCGAATCATCCTCCCGTACTTAACAAATACTAAAGCAGCATCAGTATTAGTATAGCATGGGGCCGGGAGCTTGAAAAGCGCATTTCCGGCAGGGTCGGCGGAGAGTTGACGAAACGGCCCGGCCCGCGCACAATGGGGCCATGTTCGAAAACCGCCGCGCCCCCCGGTACTCCAGCATGGCCCAGGCACGGATAGAGGACCTCTCCGGCGGGGAGGCCCTGCTCAAGGATCTTAGCGTCACCGGCTGCAGGCTGGAGTTCAGCGCCGCGGTGGCCCTGGGTCCCGACGCGCCCTGCCGCATCCTGGTGCTGCCGGAGACCGCTGCAAACATCGAAGCCTTCGAGCTCAAAGCCCGCCCCCGGTGGAGCTGGGCAGGCTACGATTCCTTCGAGATAGGTTTCTTCATCGAAGGATCCCCCAAGGGCCGGGCTTTCCAGCGCTACGTGGACTACCTCTCCTGGCGCGCCGCCTCCGGCGAAAAGGCATGACCATAACGCCCATCGGCGGCCGGGTATACCAGGGCTTGGAGGAGTTCGACGGCCACCTGCGGGCGGAGCTGGGTTCCTGGAAGGATGCCTGGGGCCCCTTCTACCACGTTCCGGAAGGCACGCCGCAGGCCTACTGGACCCGGAACGTCTGGCTCGAACCCTTCATCGTGGAGTTCGAATCCATTTCAGAGGCCGCCTCCGCGCTTCGCGCCGTGCAGCGCAACTGGGCGCCGACCCTCTTTACCCAGTTCCGCCGGGGCGAGCTGATCAGGTCCAAGCTGCCCCCCATCTCGGATAAGCCCAAGGCCTTCCCCTGGACCCTGCCCGATGCGCCCATGGGGGCCTGGACCCTCCTGGATGCCCACACCATGCTGGCCTCCGCCCGCTGCGCCAGCCCCTTTCCCGGCGGCATCCTGGAGCTGGCGGAGAACAAGACGGAGCCCCCGAGCAGGGCCTATCTGAAGCTGCAGGAAGCCCTGATCCGCTGCGGGCGGCTGCCCGCCCCGGGCTCCCGCTGCCTGGATGCGGGGGCGACCCCTGGGGGCTGGACCTGGGTCCTGGCCGAGCTGGGAGCCCAGGTCGTCGCGGTGGACCGGGCGCCGCCGGACGAGCGCATCCTGGCCCGGCCGAACGTGCGCTACCTAAAGCACGACGCCTTCACCCTGAAGCCCGAGGATATCGGAGAGCTGGACTGGCTCTGCAGCGACGTGATATGCTATCCGCCCCGGCTCTACGAATGGGTTGAAAAATGGCTCGCCTCGGGCTTGGCCAAGAACTTCATCTGCACCATCAAGATGCAGGGCGAGGCGGACCACGAGACCACCCGCCGCTTCGCCGCCATCCCCGGAAGCGCCGTGGTCCACCTCCACTACAACAAGCACGAATTGACCTGGATAAAAGTCGACAATTGAACAAATGATGATATACTGTTAAATTATAAGACCATGACTACCGCCGTAGCCCTATGCGCCCTGGGCGCCGAACGGGCGCTCTCAAACGAACTCCGCAAACTCGACCTGACGGTCCACGAATCCTCCTACGGCAAGGTGCGCTTCGCCGCGGACATAGCGGGGCTCTACCGCGCCCTCATGGCGCTCAGAACCGCGGACCGCGTGCTCCTGGAGGCGGCCGCCTATCCCGCTGAGGACTTCGACCAGCTTTTCGAAGGCGTCCGCTCCGTTCCCTGGGAGAACCTGCTGCGCCGCCCCATGCGGGTGGTGGTGGGCAAGGTCCGCAGCTCCCGGTCGAAGCTGCAGGCGGCCACGAGCATCCAGGCGGTGGTCCACAAGGCGGCGGCGGAGCGCCTCTGCACCGCCTGGGGCATGGCCCGGCTTCCCGACTACGGCGAGGCGGCGGAGCTGCGGGTCTATATGGAAAAGGATCGGGCCCAGATACTCCTGGACCTCTCGGGAGAAAGCCTGTTCAAGCGCGGGTACCGCAGCGAGAGCGGCGCGGCGCCCCTGCGGGAAACCAGCGCGGCGGCCATGCTGCTCCTGTCCGGATGGAAGCGCAAGTACCCCCTCTACGACCCCTTCTGCGGTTCCGGCACCATCGCCGTGGAGGCCGCCCTCTACGCCTGGGACGCGGCTCCCGGGCTGGGACGCCGCTTCGCCCTCCAGGACCTGGCCCTGGCCGACGGCGCCGCGGAGAAGGCTGTTCGGGAGGAGCTGGCGGCCAAGGTGGACTTTACCCGCCTGGTCCGCATCTACGGGAGCGACTCGGACGTCCGCTCCGTGTCCATTGCGGCATCCAACGCCCGCAGGGCCTACGAGCTGGCCCAGGGCCGCAGCCCCGGAAGGGGCATCAGGCTGGAAAAGGGCGAAGCGGCCCTTCCGCGCTTCCAGGTTCTGGACATGCGCAAGGCCGCGGCCCCCGAGTCCGAGGAGGGCTACCTCATAACCAATCCGCCCTACGGCGAGCGCCTGGGGGACCTGGCGGAGGCCGAACGGACCTACGCCGCCATGGGAACGCTGGGCGAGCGCTTTCCCGGCTGGAAGCTCGTCGCAATCAGCAACCATCCCGGCTTCGAGTCCCACTTCGGCCACGCCGCCGACTCGGTCCGCGAGTTGACCAACGGAGCCCTGCGCTCCTATGTATACCAATACGAAAACTTGGGGAGAAACGCAGATGTCCATCGTCGTAGAACACGATAAGCGCCGGAGGGAGATACTGGAGCGTGCCCTGGACGTCTTCATGGACGAGGGCTTCGAAGACGCGACCTTCCAGAAAATCGCCGACCGCTGCGGCATCACCCGCACGACCCTCTACATCTACTTCAAGAACAAACGGGAGATCTTCAGCTATTCCATCAAGCAGCTGTTGGGCGAGGTGGAGCGGGACCTGCAGATGGTCCGGAGCAATACGGAGCTGGACGCGGGGAACAAGCTCAAGCTGGTTCTGGACACCATCATAGACCGGGTCCAGGAGAACCGGCGCCTGCTTTCGGTGGTCCTCAACTACCTCATGCACCTATCCAAGAGCGGCACCGACCCGGACTACCGGGTCCGCAAGCGCACCGTCCGGCTCCGCCACTTCCTGGCAGGCATCGTGATCGACGGCATCCGCGCGGGAGAGCTGGCGCCGGTGAACGTCCGGGCGGCGGACGACCTGCTCTACGGCCTCATAGAGTCGGCCATCTACCGCCTAGTGGTCCTCCGCCGCAGCTCGGTGGACGAGGTCAAGCACGCCGCGGAACTCGCGGTGGAGCGCCTCAGAACACCCCGACCCTAGCGCCCATGGAGAGCCGGAAGGCCACCCCGCCGTCCACTTCCGCGGAGATGAACCAGGCCTGGAATTCCGTGTAGAGCGAATAGGAGCTGAAGGCGTCCAGCTTGGCCAGGGTGAACTTGGGGAATTCCAGCTGTGCCACCACGGAGCTCAGCATGAGGGGCGTGCCGCTGGAGGTCTCCGAGAAGTAGCTGAACTTGGCCCCCACCGCAAGGTTCGCCGAGAGGAAGCTCCAGTCCGGCCCCAGAAGGTACGAGAAGGGAAGGGTCGCCACGTTCGCCAATAGCTTACCGCTCACCACATTGCCGAAGAAGCGCTGCCGCACCCCGTTGTATTCCTCGGGCGTAGAGCCGTAGGAGACCTGAAGCTTCACGGTATCGTCGAAGAAGGTCAGACCGAGACCCCCGTTGTACATGGTGTCCCCGAGGAATCCCCCTTCAAGGTACAGGCCCTGGATGAAGGCCGGCACCTCATAGCCCGCCTTGTCCCCGTCCCGCAGGGCCAGGCGCACGGAATCCAGCTCCACGTCGTCCGAAGCGATGCCGTACACCGGAAGGGTACCGTTGAAGCGTCCGCCCTCCGCGGGGGCCAGAATGGCGACCGACGGCGGAGTCTTGTCCAGGTTGAGCAGCGGCCTCGTCACCGCGGTCTCTCCGTTCTTCAGGCGCACGCGGACCACCAGGGGCAGGGGCCCCTGCGGGTACTCCGGTGTTTCCAGGCGGAACTTCCAATCCTCCGCGCCCTGGGCCTTCCGGAAGGTGCGCCCGTTGTCTAGGCTCAGCTCCACGGCCTCCACGGCCCTGCCGGAGCGCAGGTCGGCGGCGGCCTTCTTCCGGTCCCCCTCCTTGGGCAGGGCCGCGAGCTCAAGCGCTTCCCGCTCCGCGTCTGCCCGGCCCTGGGCCCATCCCGCGCGGCCGCGCAGCCAGGGCCGGGCGGGGACGTAGTCCCCGGACTCGAAGGTGTCCGCCTGTATCCACGGACCCGTGGGCGCATAGATCAGGTCGACCGTCTCCCCCTCCACCACCCTGCCGTCGGCAGAGACGAAGCGGGGCGTAAGGCTGTGGGGTCCCTCGGCAAGGGCGAGCTCCGGCACATCCAGGGAGAACCACCCGTTCGGCCGCGGGGCGCCGGAAACGATCTCCCTGTCGCCAGCATACACCGCCACGGCGGAGGGCGTTTCCGCCGCCCGCAGGAAGCCCTGGATGCGCAGCTTTCCGGAAAGCCGCTCGCCCCGCACCGGGGAGCTCAGGGCTATGTATTCCCCGCGGAAGGATCCGTCCAGCAGGAAGTCGCGGCTGGAGACCGTCTCGTTGCCTGCCCTGTCCCGGGCCACGATGCGCACGCCGTATTCCCCGTCCGGAAGCCCGGCCAAGTCCAGTACTTCGGACACCACCGGCTCCAGGGGCAGAGTAAAGGAACGGAGGTCCGCATCCCCCTGGGCTCCCCGGCGGAACACCACCGCCTCGCAGGAATGCAGGGCGACGGCATCGGATAGGCGGCCGCTCAGGGGAAGCGTATCCCGATAGACCGACAGGTCCGAAGGAAGGTCGAGGGTAACCTCCGGGGGCGTATTGTCCACGGAGATGAGGGCGGCGTAGAAGCCCGTCGTGCCGTAGCGGTCGGCGGGACGCAGGTAGACGGAGTGCAGGCCGTCCTTGAGGTTCCGGGTATCCAGGCGGTAGGTCCAGGCCTCCGTGCCGGCGACCCGATTGAAGGTCACGGCGTTGTCGAAGGAAAGCTCCACACCCTCGATGCCGTTGGCGTCGGAGGCGGTGCCGGATACGTCTATGACTCCCCGGACGGTGGTATCCAGGGCAGGAACCAGGACCGCCGCCTTGGGCTCTTCCTTGGATATCCTGAAGGTCCGAGATGCCCGGTCGCCCAGGACTCCGTACATGTCCTCGCCGTAGATCTCGACGGTGTGCTCGTTGTCCTCGGAATCCGCCAGGGAGAGGGGTATGGAGAAGGAGTTGCCCTCCACCGCCAGGCGGAGGAACTCCCCCTCCCCTATGCGGTAATGGACGGCCACCACGCCGTCGTCGTCGAAGACCGCGCCGGAGACCGCGAAGTCGGACCGGAGCACTTCGCCCTCCTCGGGGAGCTGTATGGCAACCCTGGGCTTGTCCGCCTCCGCATCCACGGGAAAGGCGGCGGAGAGCTCTGCGCTGTTGCCCGCGGCGTCCACAGCTCGGAAGCGGAAGCGCGAGACGTCCGGAACAGCGGCCTGAGCCTCGTCGGCAGCGCCCGAAGCGGCCGCCGCGGGCGGTCCCGCCGGATCCCCGGACGAGGCATCCGCAGGCGCGGTATCCGCAGGCGCGGCGCCGAGGTCCACCGTACGGCTCAGGGCGAAGCGTTCCTCGCCCCGCTCCCAGGTGCTTCCCCCGTCACTGCTGAACTCCAGGTAGGCCATGCGGCCCGAGTCCAAGAAGCGGGCGGAAAGGGAAATCCGCCCGTTCACGGACGCGCCCTCGGGGGGCAGGACCATCGCCCCCGAAGGGGCTTCGGTGTCCCGGTTGACCGAGCGGCTGATCTCGGTGCTCCGTCCCGAGCCGTCGACCGCCCGGATGCTGAGCAGCCGGCCGCCGTCCGTTCCGGGGAAGGGCAAGGCGGCCCTGCGAAGTTCCGGCCGCGCCTCATCCTGCTCGAGAGCCAGGACCTGCCGTTCTCCCCCGTCCAGGCTCCACTCCAGACGTTCGATTCCCGATTCCGGGGCATAGGAGAGGGCAATGGGCAAAACGTCCCGGTACCATCCGTCTTGAACCGGCTCCTCCAGGGTAAACTCCGGGTCCGATCGGTCCACCACGAAGGAGACGGGGCCCCAGGAGAACTCGTCCCCGTCCACCGTGCGGACCACCACGGAAGCGGGCGATCCTATGCCCTCCTCCGTCGGCTCCAGGCGCACCTGGGAGTCCTGGAAGGAGGCCGACACCAGACCCCCGGCGGGCTCCAGGCGCACCGAGTCGATGGGGCGGCCGACGAAGCGCAGGATGAGGGGATCGGGGGTGTCGAAGGTGACCTTTGCCGCCGCCTGGTCGTAGCGGAGGTCCGCGGCATAGAGGCCCTCCGCGTCGAAGCGCAGGGGGTCGTCCGTCTCAGCGACCCGGTGGAAGAAGAGGGTGCGCCGTCCCTCGCCCCCCGCCGGATCACGGGCCGTCGCGGTCAGCACCGTCTCGCCGAAGGGCAGCTCCTTGGGCACGGGCACCTGGAAGGAAAACTCCCCGGCGGCCAGCCGTTTGACCGGCACCTTGGGAACTGCCGTTTCTCCGAAGCGGAGCTCCACGACGGGAGCGCCGTTGGGGGCGCGCACCGTGCCGGAAAGGAGGGTCCCGCCGTCCACGACCGCGGTGCCGCCGTTCAGGAGCTCCGCCGAGCCCGACTTGCGCTGCACCCGCAAGTCCCCTATCGAGGGGTCCGCCCCGCGCACCCTGAAGCTTCTCTTGACGACGGGCCCTTCGTTGCCCAGGCGGTCCGTCGCGGTGAGGACTATGGTATGGGGGCCTACGGAGAGGCCGGAAAGGGCGAAGGAGGCCGCGCCGGGCCCCTCGGCCGAGAGGCGCTCTTTTCCGTCCAGAACCAAGGTGTAGGAGGCTATCCCCTGGGGAGCCCGGCCCAGGGCCGTCACCGTCGCCTCGGTCCCCAGGACCGCGCCTTCCTGGACGTCCGGAACGGTAAGGCTCGGCAGCTCCGCAGCTCCTCCGTCGTAGGAGAAGGCGGCTTTGGCGAGCGCGCTCTTGCCGGCGGCGTTCTTGACCGTCACCGCGGCGCTCGCCGGACCGGCCTTGGCCTGGTAGTCCTCCACCACCACGGCGCCGGTGTACACGCCCCCGGACGCGCCGTCCCCGCCCCCGCGGCGGCGAAGGAGACCGCTCTCCATAACGCCCCGCTTAGAGCCCAGGGACCAGCTCACCTGGACCGGCTCCGCATCGGAGGCTATACGGAAGAGGAGTATGGTCCGCCGCCCCGCAGCTGCGAGGGGGGACAGGATCTCCACCGCCGGTGCCCCTGGAACGACCGACGGAAGGGCGGCGCCGGCCTCGGAGGCGGGCACCGGCAGGATCCGCTCGTTTCCCGCCCGATCCACCGCCCTAACCTGGAATCCTTCCCCCTCGATGGGAACAACGAAGGCATCGGCGCCCTCCAGGTCGCGGAAATCCCCGTCCCGTCCGTAAGAGACGGACCCAAGGCCTCCGGAATCCCGCACGTAGAAGGCGGCGGTCGTCCCGTCCGGCCCGTCGGGGGAGAGGATGAAGGACACCTCCGGCGGAGAAGTGTCCTTGAAGAAGTGGAGCGTCCGCAGGCTCGCATTGCCGGCGCCGTCCCGGGCGGCCAGCTCAACGGAGAGCGGCCCTTCGGGGAGGGACGCCGTCTCAAGGTTTAGGGAAAAGGACTCGGAGCCTTCGGAAATCGGGACTTCCCCGGAGCTCAGGGCCTCGCCCAGGGGCCCCAGTATCCGGTAGGAGAGGGCGAGGGGCCCGGAGGGATCGGAGATCCGGCCGGTGAGGGCCAGGGGTTCCGTTCCGAGATAGGGTGAGGCCGGAACTTCCGGCAGCAGCTCCGGGCCCCGGGCGTCCGCCACCAGGCGCAGGGGCCGGGAACGGAATTCGTGCCCCCGGTCGGTGCGGGCGACCAGGACTACGGGGCCTGCGACGCCCTGTTCGGGAGGTTCAAGGATGACTCTGTCGCCCTCGAGGCTCAGGCGGAAGCCCGGCGCCTCCCCCTCGATGAGCACCGAGGCCGGAACGGCCCCGACGAAGCGGCCCGACAGGGCCTCTCCCCCGGCGCCGAAGCGCACCGTGCCGTCATCCTCCAGGCGCTCGTCCACGAAGCGGAAGCCCGGCTCACCCCGCACCGCGGCGTAGTTGGTGAGGTACAGGTGGGAAGCGACGGAGACCTTGCGGCCGCCTGAATCCAGCAGCTCGGCGGAAAATTCCAGGGCTCCGTAGGGAGGGGAAGAGGGAACCGGAACCAGGAAGGACGCGGGAGAGGCGCCCTTGGCCGCCAAGGTCTGCGGCTCCCTGCCGGAAAAGGAATAGCTCAGGGATGCGCTCTTGAGGCCGCCGCCCGACTCCAGGCGCAGGGACGCACCCGCGTCGGGGCGCAGCTCCATGCCGGGCACGAAGGCCTCCGAGCGGGCATCCTTGGTACCCGCTCCGTAGACCACTTCCGCGATGCGCAGGGTGGGGGCGGTGCCCGCATCCTCAAGGTGCACCCTGACCGAGGGGCCCCGGCTTCCCGCGAGGTCCACGGCCCAGAGCTCAACCGACCGTTTGCCCGCAGCCAAACCTTCCAGGCTAAGGGTGAAGGCCCCCGTCGTTTCCAGGCGCACGGGAGCGCCCTTCTCCAGCCGGTACTCCACGGCGGCTATGCCGTCGTCGTCCCGGGCGTACCCCGATATCGTCACCGAGCCGCCGGTCTTCGCCGGGGTCTTCTCCGTCGTCAGGGGTTCCAGGACGGTGATCCGGGGCCTGTCCGCCTCCAAATCCAAGGGAAGGCGCACCCTGAGCTCCCGCTTGTTGCCGATGGTGTCAACGGCGAGCAGGAAGAGTTCCGCCTCCTTGCCCTTCGCGGAGGGCAGCTCCAGGGGAATGGACCAATGGGGGTCCCCGGGGGTCAGGGCTATGTCCCCCCCGAGCTTCCCGCTCCGCCACGTGAGCGACGCGACCGCCACATCGTCCGTCACGGTGCCCATGAGGGTAAAGGAACGGTCCACCTTCTCGTCGGGGCCGGGAGAAAGGACGGCGATGGTGGGCCTGGTATTGTCCACCACGAAGAGCGTGGGGGTCATGCCCACGGAACCGACGCCGTCCTCCGCACGGATCAGCACGGCCAGGGGGCCGTCCGGCAAGGTCCTGGTATCTATGGGGGCGCTGAATGGGTACTGCTTCCGCCGCTTGTCCCATTTACCCTTCACGCTCCGCCAGCTCCCACCGCCGTCCAGGGAATACTCGACCTTCACCACGGCGTTGTCGTCCGTGACGACGCCCTTGAGCTCGATGCGGCCGGCGACCAGGGCGCCGGGGCGGGGCGCGGAAACGGAGGCGCCCGGCCGGGAACTATCCATGTCGAAAGAGACCGCATGAACGGGACCTTCCAAGCCGTTGACGTCCACGCCCCGCACCTCTATGGTCCGCCTCCCGTCGGGAATCTCCCCGGAGCGCAGGTAGAGTGACCAGAAGGCCCCTCCCGAGGCCCGCACCCACTCCCCCGAGTCTATGCGCAGGTCCACGCCTGAGACCCCGTCGTCGTCCACGCAGGTTCCTACGATATTCAAGTCGCCGGACACGCGCATGCCCGAAAGGGGATTGGCGATCACGGCTACGGGCAGATCGGACTTAGGATCCACGTACACGTTGATGGGTCCGGCGACGCTCAGATTGCCGGCGCTGTCCCGGCCCTCCACGAGGATGTTGTAGGTTCCCTGCTTCTTATCCGCGATGTCGAAGCTGTGGGACCAGTTCCGGTCCCCCTGGGCATCCACGGGCTCCGCATCCCTTCGGCCGCCCGGGTGGAGAACTCCAGGGTGGATCGTGACGATAGCCATACAGGCCGCTGCGAGCAAAGAACGCGGACGCATACTTTTCATACCACCACTTCCCGGTTGTCGGCGCCGAGGCGCAGAATTACCTTTTATATCGGAAAAAGAATAAGCAAATAACAGGCCAAGCATTCCGAAACAAGGGAATTCTATAGTGGGGGGAAGTCCTATCTTTTTGTCCAGGAAGCACCTGCATCCGCCCAACAAGCGTTTTTGCTGCGGCGGATCCTAGGGGGTGCACGATTCGAATAGTCGCCCACCCGGGCGACTATCGACTCCTAGGGCGAACCCAGAGCCGCCTTCAGGTCTACGCCTGCCAGGTCCTTTTCCACCGCCTTGCGGCCCTCGGCGAGCAGGGACTGAAGGGCCGCAAGGGCGGTGCCGCCCTGGCCCTTGACGGAAATGGTCGGTCGGGTAAAGGCCGCGGATCCGTCCTCCCTGAGCACGCGCAGATGGGCGCGGCCCTCGGCGGTGAAGATGTTGTACGCCTTCCCTTGGAGCACCACCTGCCGCGGATCGTCGTATTCGATCTCCGCCAGTATCAGGTAGGTGACGGTCCTATCCCCCGAGACGAGAGCCCGCTTGACCGCGACGGGATCGCCCTGGAGGGCGGCCAAGGAAGTCCCGGGGTCCAGGGCCGCCGAAGCCGGCAGCAGGTCCAGGCCCGAGGA
>CAYUPG010000057.1:0-13059 GCA_964446515.1 uncultured Treponema sp. | reverse complement strand
TGCCGGGCCGCACGAGCATGCTCAGGGCGGCGGCGGATGCGAGCTCCCCGCGGACGGTCCTGGCGGCCACCACGGGCTTCACGGGGCGGGAGCTCTACACCCTGGGCGACCTGGACCGCAACTTCTACATGGTCGGCTCCCTGGGCTGCCTTTCCTCCTACGCCCTGGGGCTCAGCCTCGCGGCCCCCGACCGGGGCGTCGTTGCCTTCGACGGGGACGGCTCCCTGCTGATGCGCACCGGTTCCCTGGCGGTGAACGCTGCCTACAAGCCCGCCAGGCTCATGCACATCCTCTTGGACAACGGGGCCCACGAATCCACGGGCGGCCAGTTCACCGTCTCAGGCGGCGTGGATTGGCCCGCCGCGGCGCGGGCCTTCGGCTACCCCAAGGTCGTGAGCGTATCTTCTCCGGCGGAGCTCGCGGCGGTCGTGGCGGACTGGGAGAAGTCGGGCGGGCTCGTCTTCGTCCACGCAAAGATACGCCAGGGGGCGCCCGAGGACCTGGGCAGGCCCAAGACCAAGCCCTACGAGGTGGCGGCCCGGCTCATGCAGTTCATCAAAGGCGGTAAGTGATATGGTCAGGGAAGCGGTAATACTCGGCGCGGGCCTCGGGTCCCGCCTCAAGGACAGGACGAAGGCCATGCCCAAGGGCTTCCTTGAGCTGGGGGGCATGGCGATCGTGGAGCGCTCCATACGTAGCCTCATCGCCGCGGGGGTGGAGCGCATTGTAATCGGCACGGGGCACTGCGCGGAATACTACGAGGAGCTGGCCCGCAAGTACCGCATCGTGGAGACGGTGAAGAACCCCATCTACGCCTCCTCGGGCAGCATGCGGACCCTCTACGAGCTGCGCGGCTCGGTGAGCGCGGACTTCTTCCTTTTAGAATCGGACCTGATCTACGATTCCGCGGGGCTCTTCGTCCTGGCGAACGACCACCGGAAGAACCTGATCCTGGCCAGCGGGGCCACCAAGTCCGGGGACGAGGTGTACCTGGAGGCCGACGGCTCGGGGCTGCTCAAGAACCTTTCCAAGAAGCGCGCCGAGCTGTCCTCGGTGCACGGGGAGCTCGTGGGCATCACCAAGCTCAGTCCCGCCGCCCTGGCGGCCATGTGCGCCTACGCGGAATCGGTCTTCGCCGCCGATCCCATGCTGGAATACGAGAAGTCCATGGTCGGCGCCTGCGCCGCCGGGACGCCCATCGCCGTACGGAAAATCGAGCACTACCTCTGGCGGGAGATAGACGACGAATCCCACCTGGCCATGGCCACGGAGGAGATCTTTCCCCGCATCCTGGAGGCGGAGGAGCTGCGCACCGTGCGCCGGGAGGTGCTCCTCAACCCGGGTCCCGCCACCACCTCCGACTCGGTCAAGTACGCCCAGGTAGCCTCGGACATCTGTCCCCGGGAGAAGGAATTCGGCCTGCTCATGGACCGCATACGCCGGGACCTGACGGAGTTCGTGGCCGACTGGTCGGAGTACGCGACGGTCTTCTTCGGCGGCTCGGGCACGGCGGCGGACGAGGCCATGCTCTGCTCGGCGGTTCCCGAGGACGGCAGGCTCCTGGTGATAGACAACGGAGCCTACGGCGCCCGCATGGCCCGCATCGCGTCGGTCTACAAGCTTAACCACGAGGTCTTCAAGAGCTCCACCACGGGGCCCGTGGATCTGGCCGCCCTGGAGCGGAAGCTTGTGGAAGGGAAGTTCACCCACCTGGCGGCGGTCTACCACGAGACCACCACGGGCCTTCTGACGGACCTGCCGTCCATCGGCGAAATCTGCCGCCGCCTGGGGATCATCACCATCGTGGACGCCGTGAGCGCCTACGCCGCAATTCCCATGGACCTCAAGAAGCTGAACGTCCACTTCATGGCATCCACCTCCAACAAGAACATCCAGGGCATGGCCGGCGTCGGCTTCGTGATCTGCGACCGGGAGCAGCTGGAGAGGACCAAGAACATCCCCATGCGGAGCTACTACCTCAACCTCTACGACCAGCACGCGGTCTTCGAGAAGACCCTGCAGACCCGCTTCACCCCGCCGGTGCAGACCCTCTACTCCCTGCGCCAGGCCATCATAGAGACCAAGGTGGAGACCGTGGAGGGGCGCTACGGGCGCTACAGCGCCTGCTGGAGGATACTGATGGAGGGCATCGCCAAGCTGGGGCTCGAATCCCTGGTGGCCCCCGAGCACCAGTCCCATCTGATAACCGCCGTCCTTGAGCCCAAGAACCCCCGCTACAACTTCGACGCCCTCCACGACTATGCCCGCGAGCGGGAGTTCACCATCTATCCCGGCAAGCTCTCAAACGCGGACACCTTCCGCATCGCCAACATCGGGGACATACGGCCCGAGGAGATGGCGCGCTTCGTGGGCGTCCTGGGCGAGTACATGGACGGAATACGCAAGGAGCTGCCATGACCCTACGTCGCCTCGTCATCAGCGCCGGCCTCGCCGCCTGCGCACCGCTTCTGTTCGCCCAAGCAGCCGTCGGCTCCGAGGAGGAGCGGCGCTACGACTTCAAGGCCCTGCTGGGAGAGGCCGAGCGGCCCTACCTCAACTACCGCACCCTCTCGGACTCCGACTGGGACGGGGAGGAAACCTGGAAGCTCTACGGTCCCGAGCTCTTCAGCTCCTACAACAGCGCGGCCCCCTACGGCATGAACGACGGGGCCCTTTGGCAGGGCCGGGGCCTGAACTCCAGCCTGAGCGCCGGGGCCCGCTTCGCCGCCGCGGGCTTCGAGCTCACCTTCAAGCCCCAGCTCACCTTTTCCCAGAACAGCTCCTTCAAGCTCGTCCCCTCGGCCTACGAGAGCGAGTACGGGTACATCTGGGGCTATGGACCGGGTTTTGGCGTTGACGCGCCCCAGCGTTTCGGGGACGAGCCCTTCTTCGGCTACAGCTGGGGGGACTCGGAAATACGCTACACGTGGCGGAACATCACGGCGGGCTTCGGCACCCAGTCGCCCTGGACGGGACCGGGGCGGATCAACTCCATCATGCACTCCAACAACGCCCCGCCCTACCCCAAGGCGGACCTGGGACTGCGGCGCACGGAGCTCCATCTTTTCGGCCACTACCTGGGTGACATCGAGGGCCGCCTCTGGGCCGGCATGCTCAGCGAATCGGACTACTTCGACAGCATCTCTTCCAACGACCGCTTACTCCTCAGCTTCCTCTCGGCGGCCTACGCCCCCTCCTTCCTGCCGGGGCTCACCCTCATGGCCAACAGGTCTTACCTGGCGCCCTGGGAATACGGCAGCGTCGGCGCCGTCACGAGCCTCTTCTTCGTGAATCTTTCAGGAGGTGGTAGCCAAGACACCTGGGATCAGCGCGCATCCCTAGGGGCCAACTATCTTCTGCCGCAGGCGGGCATTGAAGTGTACGGAGAGCTGGGCTTGAACGACTATGGGCCTACCCGCGACGGCTACATCCGCTATCCCTTCCACAGCATGGTCTATACCGCAGGCTTGCGGAAGGGCGTCGATGTCCCAGTCTTGAAAGGAGCCCGGGGAGAACTCCTTTTTGAGTGGACCAATCTGGAGCTCTCGCAGGATTTTCAGTTCCAAGGGCCTGCGACATTCTACATGCACCATCAAGCCATACAGGGGTACACCAACCGCGGGCAGTGGCTGGCGGCAGGCATAGGCACCGGGGGCAACAGCCAGTATCTTGGGTTTTCTGTCTATGCCGACAGATGGTCCTCAAATTTCTTCGTGCTCCGCGTCAATCCCGACAACGACTACCTATATCGGCACACTATCGGCGACCAACCCTATGATCAGTATAAAGATAGAATAAAGGACTTTAGGGCGGATCTTACTTTCGGCATGGAGTATTCTTTAGCCGTAACCCCGATGCTTTCTACAACCTTCGCCCTTGCGTTGACGCAGATCCACAACCGGCTTTACGATTCGCCTTCGTTTGGAAGAACCGAAAAGGAGTACAATTTCAGGGGCTCGGTGCTCGTGCGGGTTTCTGTCCCGGAGAGCGGCGCTAGGGCTGAGAAATGAGCAAAACGTATTTGTACATTAAGAAAGTTTTCAGCCTCCTTGATGAAAAAGAGCGCAAGCGCCTTGTTCTGGTCGCCCTGGGGTCCATCTTCATGGCTCTAATGGAGGTGGTGGGGGTGGGGTCCATCATGCCCTTCATGGCGGTCGCCACGCAGCCGGAGCTCATACGGACCAACGCCATGCTGGCGGCGGTCTACCGCTTCTTCGGCTTCCCCTCCGACACGGCCTTCCTCATCTTCCTGGGTGTGTCCGTTCTCGGCTTCCTGATCATTTCAAACGGCAGCCAGGCTTTCGTGTCCTTCATGAAGGTCAAGTTCACCACCATGCGGCGGCACACCCTCTCCCTCAAGCTCTTCCGGGGCTACCTGAGCAGGCCCTACCCATTCTTCCTGAACCGCAACAGCTACGAGCTGGTCAAGAACATCAATACGGAAATCGAGCAGATGATAAACGGAACCCTGATGCAGTCCGTGGACCTGTTGTCCAGGATCATCCAGGTGTCCCTGCTCTCCCTCTTCCTCTTCCTGGTGAACCCCGTCAGCATGCTGGGCATCTCGGCGGCGGTGATCCTCACCTACACCTTCATCTTCAAGGTGACCCGGCGGACCATCAAGCGACTGGGGACCGAGCGCTTCGACCTGAACACCCAGCGCTCCCGGAGCGTGAGCGAGGCCTTCTGGGGCATCAAGGAGGTGAAGATAGCCGGGGTGGAGAGCGTCTTCATAGACGACTTCACCGCTCCCTCCAAGCGCCTGGCCAAGAACGAATCCACCCACGAGATCATCTCGGACCTGCCCAAGTTCGCCCTGGAGACCACGGCCTTCTCGGCCATCATCGTCTTCGTCCTGGTCACCATCATCTCCACCGGGGGCTTCCAGGAGGCCGCCGCGGTGGTAAGCCTCTACGCCTACGCGGGCTACCGCCTGATACCCGCGGTCCAGGGCATATTCAAGGCCACCACGAAGCTGCGCTACGGCGCCGCCACGGCGGAACGGCTGCTGAAGGAGTTCGAGGCCGTGGAGGACGCCGCGGCGCTGCCCCTGCGCAGGCGTGATGTGCGGCTGTCCTTCGCGGACACCCTCGCCCTGGAGGGCATACGCTTTGCCTACCCCGGCACGGAGACCGCGGTGATCCCGGACCTCTCCATGCGCATCACGGCGAACAGCCTGGTGGGCTTCGCCGGAAAAACCGGGTCGGGCAAGACCACCCTCGTGGACATCATTTTGGGGCTCCTGCGCCCCCAGGCCGGCGGCATGTCCGTGGACGGAACGGCCGTCACCGAGGAGAACCTCGCGGCCTGGCAGGCCTGCCTGGGCTACGTGCCCCAGAACATCTACCTCTCCAACGACACCATCGCCGCGAACATCGCCTTCGGGGTTCCCCGGGACAAGGTGGACATGGAGGCGGTCGCGCGGGCCGCGGCCATGGCGCAGATCTCGCTCTTCATAGAGGAGGAGCTCCCGGAGGGCTATCAGACCTTCATAGGCGAGCGGGGCGTACGCCTCTCGGGCGGACAGCGCCAGCGGATAGGCATAGCCCGGGCCCTCTACCGGGACCCCTCGGTCCTGGTCCTCGACGAGGCCACCAGCGCCCTGGACATCCACACGGAGGAGGCGGTCATGGAGGCCGTGGACTCCCTGGCGGGAAGCCGCACCATCATCCTCATCGCCCACCGGCTCTCCACCCTGATGAAGTGCGACGTCATCTACCTACTGGAAAAGGGCGCGATTGTGGACCACGGGAACTACGAAGAGCTTGTGGAAAGGAACAAGTACTTCCGATGAACGACAAGATCATCCTGCTGACGAAGGAGATACTCCGCTGCGATTATCTGCCGGTTTACGGCAATACCTACTGGAAGACGCCCAATCTCGATGCCCTGGCTGCAAGGGGCACGGTGTTCCGCTCCCACTATACCAACGCTCCCTCCACCGCCATGGCGGTGACCTGCCTTTTCTCCGGTCTTGAGGCCCACGAGCTTGCGCGGCGCTACTATTCGGAGGTAGAAGTCTTCGATCAGGCACCCACGGTGTTCACGTTGCTTCAGGAGCGGGGCTACGCCACCCACGTGCTTTGGACCGAGGGTGAGCATAGGGCCACCTATCCCTATTCCAAGTGCTACGGCGAAGGCACCCGGTTCCATAAGGTCAAGAGTTCTCCCGAGGATTTTGCCGCCGCATTGGAATCCATCTCGGAGAACCGCTTCTTCCTGTGGATCCACATGCCCACGGTTCTGGGAGATCGTCCATCCTTGGGAAGCGACATCGATCTCTTCGACGACTTCGTCGGCAAGGTGATGCGCGCCTTTCCCGGCGCCGACCTGTACGTCTCCGCCGACCATGGCCACATGAACCTGGAAAAGGGTATTCCGGTATACGGCTTCCACGTGTACGAAGGGGCCATACATGTGCCCTTCATAAGTCCCCGGATCGGCGGCCTTGCGGAGATTTCTTTTCCCACAAGCCACCGCCAATTCAAGGAGATCCTCTTTGAGGGCCGGGTCTCCCGTGCGGAATACGTCTATTCCGATACCCAGTACTATCTGCAGGCACACAGGACCTTGGCGATTATAAAGGGCAGGTTCAAGTTCATATTCAATAAGTATGACGGTACTGAAGAACTGTATGACCTGGATTGGGATCCGCAGGAGAACGTAAATTTACTGCATCTTTTGAATGGGCGTTCAATTGTGGAGCCTTTCAGGCAGCGGGTCTATGAAATACGTACGATGTTCTTTTATCCCTACCTGGAGGAAGCGCAGAAAGCCTGTGCCGTGCTTAGATCGCGAAAACAGGAGATTTGGAAGACCGGAACCCCCCTCTATGAGGCTACACGGAAGCTATACCGAATATACCTTAGAGCCCTTTTCATGCTGAAGTGCCGTTTCCGGGCATATCTTACATCCCGGGATTTCATCTGAACGGAGCAATGCGGTGAGCATGAAACTAGAATCGGTAGCTATAGCAATGGCCACCTACAATGGCGCGCGTTATCTTGCAGAGCAACTCGATTCGCTGATTTGCCAAACATACCCGATTAGAGAGATTTCGATCTCCGACGATGCCTCCACCGACGATACGTGGGAGATACTTTCTGCCTATAGAGAAAGATATCCCGGATTGATAGTTCTCAACAGGAACGAAGCAAATAGTGGATACATTAAGAATTTTGAGAAGGCCATTGGCCGATGCACATCGGAATATATCGCCCTTTGCGATCAAGATGATGTCTGGGTTCCGCAGAAGATCGATAAATTGATGTCTGCGGTGTCCGGCTGCGATCTTGTCCATTCCGATGCCTTCGTGGTTGACGGAGACATGAAACTGCTGGATCCCTCGTTCAGCAGGTACAGTCGAAAGACGATCAACCCTTCCTTCATCGGAGCTTGCATCAGCAATACGGTGACCGGCTGCACGAGCTTGTTTCACAGATCCCTGTATGAGCGGGCGACTCCTTTTCCTGATTTTCTGCCCCACGACCATTGGCTTGCAATACTGGCGATGGACGGCAAGGGAGTACGGTATTGTCCGGAACCGCTCATTTATTACAGGCAGCATGAAAACAACGCAATCGGCGCAAAGCCTGCGTCCGCTACGACGGTTGGGACAAAGGGCCTCCTTCAATTAGCGGCGCTTGTGTTGGCCAAGGAGCCCATTTATGCTCGGCGGCGCGAAAAATTCAAAAAGCTGCTGGCCGCAGCCGATCAGCGGATCAGCGCAGACAGGCGGAAGGAGCTCAAGAAGCTGGTCGACTATTATGACGCCTATTTCGATAAGAGCATCAGAGTGCGTTCATTCATGTTCCATGCCGCGCATATGAAAGCATTGAGCGAGAACAAGAGAGCGGCCCAAAGGTTTGCCAACCTATGCATGTCGGCGTTCGGCAAGAAGATGTTTATCCCAAAGGAAATGCAAGATGCCAGATAGACGGTTGGTCATTTTTGCGCATTTCGACCGGAACGATCTAATTGACGCCTATGTAGTTGAGTATTTGCGGACTCTGTATTCGCTGGACTCGGATATCGTCTTTGTGAGCACTTCAAAACTTGTCGAAGAAGAGAAAGAAAAGATCGTGCCGTACTGTCATCAAATACTGTGCCGGAAAAACGAGGGGTACGATTTCTACAGCTATCGCACCGGTCTTTTTTCCGTGGCTGATTTTAAGAAATATGAGCAGATAGTCCTTTGCAACGACAGCGTATATTGCCAAGGTCGAACTATGCCGACGATTTTCAAAGAGATGGAAAAACGAAATGTGGATTTCTGGGGCTTGACGGAATCCTTTGAGGGAAAACCGCATATCCAGAGCTATTTTTTGGTCTTCAACACGAACATCATTCGATCCAAAGCGTTCTACGACTTTTTTAATTCTATCGAAGTTCTTTCCAGCAAGGGGGATATCGTAAGATCCTATGAGATCGGATTGACGGAGGCGTTCATGTCGGCTGGATTTTCTCATTCAGTCTTTGCCGCACAGGTTCCCCCCGGACGGAGGTTCCTCATCCTGCTCGGTACGGCGTTCTCGATAGAATACCGAACGGGCCTGCAGCATGGTTTCTTTTCCAGGTTGAATCACGTCAGGAGAGCCCTGCGCTGGTGCCTCAGAAATTTCCATAGGGTTGTCGTACAGGATTCCGTCAATCCTATGCATTATTATTGGAACCATCTTCTAGAAAAGAACCTGCCGTTTATAAAGATCGATTTGCTGCGGGTCAATCCCTTGTCCATTCGTGATCAAGAGAACCGAGTTCTTCAAAGATTGGCCTTCTTCGGCTTCCCGGTCGCCGCCATACAAGCGCATCTTGAGAAAACGAAGAAGCATTACAACCCGAATTGATCCTTCTATCCCCTTAGGATATGATGTTGACTGGATGGTAATCCCAATGGCGAACAAAGAATACGCCGCGCCCAAAGTTGATGTCGGCGTTCAGGCATACCGTAAGCCGGAGTCCCTCATCTACACGTTGATGACGCTGAAGGAGCATTCCAGCGACCGAATCGAACGGGTATACATCAACGATGACAAGTCGGGGGATGGCTCCATATCCCTCTACACCAACCCGGCCGTGGTCGACTACTTCCGTCCTTGGCGTTTGGTTGTCCGGGAAAACCGGCGCGCTATCCGATGGCCCGTCGCCTTCGTCCTCGGGTACCGTCCGAAGTACCTCGGATGGAAGTATTTCCTCAAGTATTCGTACCGGAATCTTAGGGACGGCAGAGCTTTGTTTTACGATCGCCAGGATATCCGGTACCAATGGGCCTTGGAGACCACGGATAAGGCGTATTTGTACCTCATACATGACGACATAGAATTCCGGTCCGATGTGCTGGGCCGCTACCTCGCAGCGGCCGCAGACATGAAAAGGCCCGGCATCATCGGCGATTTGGGCCAGTGCTGGCGCTGCGGCCATGCCGACGGAGAAGACCCCTGCAGTCCCGAGCGTATAGCAGCCGGATGGCGGCCCTCTCCGTCGTGGCCGCTGACCAAGCCCGGAAAGGGCGGTCACGGCAGGGATTGCCACATCAACGAAT
The DNA here is from genome assembly GCA_964446515.1 of uncultured Treponema sp. Taxonomy (GTDB): domain Bacteria; phylum Spirochaetota; class Spirochaetia; order Treponematales; family Breznakiellaceae; genus CAYUPG01. The sequence continues at coordinate 3,518 of CAYUPG010000057.1, read as the reverse complement.
GGTCCTGCCTCATATCGACGGAGGCCGCGCGGGCCGTTCTTGAAAAGGAGCGCTGCTTCTTCGGGAACTACGACGATTATGGGGATGTGGGCGCCTACTGGTTCGAGCGGGCGCTATCCATGGGTTTTAGCTTCCACGATCCGATTCCCTCCCATTTGGAGAGGACACGCTGGTATTGCCATGGTTGGCAGGGTTTTGCGGGCCACTCGGTATGGGCGGCCCAGGATGGGATCCGCAATGCCTATGACCGCAGCTTGGTTCTAGCACGGATTCGCGAACGCTATGGATTCGATCTTTCGGAGCTGTTGTCCCATGAACGGTAGACCCTCCGTTTCCGTCGCTCTGGCCACGTACAACGGGGCCAGGTTTCTCCGGGAGCAGCTCGATTCCCTGCTCGCGCAGACGCATCCGGCTGCGGAGATCGTTGTATGCGACGACGGGTCCGGGGATGGAACCTGGGAACTGATCGAGGAATATCGGGCCGCCCACCCGGACCTGTTCCGTATCCTCCGGAACCCCGAGCGCCTGGGATATATCAGGAACTTCGAGCGCGCCGTTTCGCTCTGCTCAGGAGAGTTCATCGCCCTCTGCGACCAGGACGATCTTTGGATGCCGGAAAAGCTTGAGCGGCTCTTGATCGCCCTGGGTTCGAAGGATCTCGTGCATTCCGACGCCCGATTGATAGATTCCCAGGGAGAGCTCATCGCCCCTTCCTATGCGTCCTATGCCGGCAAGGCGGTCCGCAACCGCTCCTTCCGGCGTCTGCTGCACAAGAACGCCGTTACCGGCTGCACCCTTATGCTTCGGGGGGAATTCGGGAAGCGTGCTATCCCCTTCCCTTCGGGCATCTCCCACGATTGGTGGCTCGCCCTTCTCGCCGCAGACCGGGGACGTCTCGTCTACTGCGGAGAAGCCCTCACCGCCTATCGCCAGCACGGAGGAAACGCCCTCGGCGCCAAGTCCGCCGACACCGATACTCAGGCCGCGACCGGCAATTTCCTAGAATCCCAGGATCGGAGAAACAAGAGGCTCCTGGACCGGTACGCGGACCTGGCAGCAGCGGCCGAAGGCCGCCTGTCGAAGCGCCACGCCGCGGCGGTGCGTCGTCTCGCGGCCTACTACGCCGCCTATTTCGATTCTTCCCTCCGCTTGGGAGATTTTTGGTACCACATGACCCATTTTCTGTCCTTTTCCGGCGGCATGGATGCCGGGCGGGCCCTCAAGCGGCTTGCCCTTTCGGCCCTCGGCAGGCGGCTGCTGGCGGCCGGGGGAGGCCGGCGATGAGCGGCGCGCCCCTGGTCTCCATACTGGTACCCACCTACGGACAGGCGGCGTATCTGCCCGCCGCCCTCTCCGGCGCCCTGGCCCAGGATTATCCCAACCTGGAGGTGGTGGTGTCGGACGATGCTTCACCGGACGACACCGAGACTCTAGTCAAGAGCTGGTCCGATCCTCGCCTTCGCTATTACCGGAACGACCCCAATCTGGGGAGGGTGGGAAATTACCGGCGAACCCTCTATGAGTATGCCCGGGGCCGCTGGGTTCTGAATCTGGACGGCGACGACTGTCTCATAGACCGGAGCTTCATTTCCGCGGCGGTTGCCGCGGCGGAGGGCGAAAAGGATACGGTGATGGTCTGCGCCGACCGCTTCGAGCGGGACGACCCCTTCGATCTGCCGGCCTTTTCTGAAGATGCTCGGGAAACGCCTCCGGAATATTTTGATGGAACGGCCTACGTTTTGTCCCTTCCCAAACCCGCGTGGCGCGTGCATCACCTGGCGACGCTCTACGATAGGGAAGCCGCTATGGCTATCGGCTTCTATCGAAAGAATATCGTCAGCTCCGATTACGAGTCCCTCTGGCGCCTCGCCCTGGGGCGCCCCATCGCCCACATACCCGCAAGGGTGGCAATCTGGCGCCGTCACGGTCGCAACGCGTCACGGTCGGGGCGGGTGGAAAACGCCATCGCCAATTACGCACTCTTCGATTCGGTCAGGGATTATGCCCGGGACGCACTCGGACCGGGGGCGGCGGACGCATTTGAAGGATGGCATAGCCGGAACGTGGCAAACCGCTTCTATACGAGCATCCTTTCGCACTTGGAGGATAGGGATTTCCGTAACCTTGCGAGTCTTCGGGCCTTCGTCAAGTCCTCCTATCCCCGTTCCTACCGTATGGTGCTCCGCTCCCCCAAGACTTGGCTGCAGGGGACGCGGGCCTTCCTTGGGTTGCGTCCATGACCGTCCTCGGACTGTTCCTCAACCGGGAGGTGCGCACCGGGGGGCATAAGCGGTACCTGGAGCTCCTGGAGGGCCTGGCGGGCCGGGAGGAAATGCGGGTGGTCGCCCTGATGAACCGGGCGCAGCCGTTGCGGCCCGCGGGCGTGGAGGTCCTGGAGCTGGACGCCGAGTCGGCCCCGGCCGCCCTGCCCAAATCCCTTTCCTACCGGGCCGCCGCCCTGGCCGCCCTCGACCGCATCGCCGCCGCCGCGCCGAAGGTGGATTGGATAGCGGTGTTCGGGGAAACACATCTAGCCGCCGCGGAGGCCCTCAAGCGCCGCCTGGGCGCGCGCATCCTCTATTCCCACCGGTCCAACGCCGTCCGGGAGTCCCTCATCTCCCTGGCGGAGAACCGGAGACTCCCCCACCGCCTGCCCGGCATACTCCTTTCCCTGGCCAAGTCCCGGTACTACGAGGGCGCCGCCTCCCGCTGCGCCGACCTGCTGGTTTTCCAGAGCCCGTACGACCGGGACGACTTCCTTTCCCGCGTCGGATCGGCCCGGGGCCGCTCGGTGGTGGTCCGGGGCAACATAGGGGAACCCCGCTTCGCGGCCGCCTACGCAGACGCCAACCGCAGCTCGGGAGTGTCCACGGTCCTCTTCATCGGCACCTTCGGGGAGCGCAAGGGCATCAAGTACTTCATGGAGGCAGCCTCTCTCCTGTGCAGAGCCGGCCTGGACCTGCGCTTCCGCATCGTCGGCTTCGGAGCGCGGAGGGCCCATTGGGAAGAGTACGCCCGTAAGGAAGGGATCGCCGACCGGGTGAGCTTCCTCGGGCGCCTTTCGGACCCCTTCCCCGTTCTGGCGGAGGCGGACCTCCTGGTGGTCCCCTCCCTCTTCGACAGCTATCCCAACACGGTCCTGGAGGCCCTGCACGCGGGCACCCCCGTCATAGCCTCGGCGGTGGGGGGCATCCCCGACATGCTGCGCCGCGACGAACTCCTCTTCCCCCCCCGGGATGGGCGCGCGATCGCCGAGCGCGTCGAGCGCTGCGTCCGGGACGGAGAATTCTACCGGCACCTTAAACGGCTCTGCGCCGAGCGGAAGGCGGATTTCCTCTTCGACTGGAACGGCGCCTTTCTGGAACTCATGAAAAATCCCCCCAAGGAGCAGATATGACATCCCTAACCCGTTCCCTATCCCCCCGCGTCCTGGTCTCGGGCGGCGCCGGCTTCCTGGGCAGCCACCTCTGCGAGCGCCTCCTGGCGGAGGGCTGCGACGTGGTGTGCCTGGACAACTT
>CAYUPG010000056.1:0-13347 GCA_964446515.1 uncultured Treponema sp. | reverse complement strand
ATCTGGGCCTCCGAGGCGGTGTAGGATTTCCGGGGGTCCAGCTCAAGTTCGCCGGAAGAGAAGGCTACGGTCAATTCCGTCCGGTCCGCCGCCTCGCCCCGGCTTTCGGCGATGCCGCCGTTCCGATCCGCGCTTTCGTCTTCCGCCGAAGCGGGGGGAGGAACGGACGGAGCTGCGTCTTCGGTCTTTTCGGCATTTGCCGCGGCATTTGCCGCGGCGGATGCCGCCGACTCAACTGCGGTATTCGCCGCTGGGGACGCGGCCCGGGCGCCGCCCGCGCAGGCCGATAGGACGGCGGCGGCCGCCGATGCCGAAAAAAACAGGGCCGCGGCGCGCGCCGCGGTTCGGGATGGGATTCTATGCATACGCGTGCTCCCTTTCAGGCCTCTTCCTTGATGCCCAGACGCTTCATCTGTTCAAGCTCTTCCTTCTGGGCGATGTACTCGTGGCGCTTTTGGTTCGCCTTCACTATGCCGTTCTTGATGGCCGTGAGTTCGGGCTTGATGCCCCGAATGCGTTCCCTGTCCTCCCGGGAGGCTTCGGACTTGAAGAAGACGTCCAGGGCGGACATCGTCTTGTGCATGCTCTGTAGCTCCTCGATGTTCTTCGACAGCACCGAGAGCACCTGCTCGTCCTCCGCGGCCTCCAGCTTCTTGGCGGCCCCGGTGCTGCGGTTCCCGAAGGCCGACAGGAGCCGGGCCTTGCGCTCCACGTCCTGGCGGAACTTGGTGTAGTCCAGGCGTTCGTTCTTTGAGGTTCCCAGGATGGTGTCGAAGTATTCCACCTCGTAGAATATGGATTCCGGTTCTTTGTTCAGCATCTGCTGGATCACGCGCTTGACCTTGTCCCACAGACTGTTCTTTTCGCTCTCCAGGATGGCGCTGTTCTCGTCCAGCTTCCGCAGGGAGTCGTCCAAGGTGAAGGATAGGGCGCCGAGGGTCCGCAGCCCTTCCATGAGCATGGATTTGAAGGACACCGCGGCCTTCTGGACCTTAGGCCTGTTCTCCGACACCTCGAGCTTCTTCAGCAGTTCGGCCTTGAGGTTGGGCCCTTCTCCCGAATAGTCCTCCTTGAGGACCTCCTCGACCAGCTCGGGATAGAAGGGCCGATCGGACATGGATTCCGCGAATTTTTTCTTGATCTGATGGAGGGTCTCGTCCTTCCTGGAGATCACCGTGGCGGGATCGAAGGTCATGGAATCCAGGAAGCGCATCCGCAGCTCAAGCTTGTAGGACTCCCGGTGGTAGTCCGTTATCTCCTTGAGCTGCTTGAATATCTCCTTGGAGGACTTCTCCAGGTGCATGATGGAGTCCGCGAGCAGTCCCACCGAGAGCTGATCGTTCCCGCCCTTTATCATGTTGACGATCTCCACCAGGGCCCGGGTGTTGGTGTACTGCGAGTTGGGGGAGAACTGGGTCCACGCGAAGTAGCGGACCAGGGCGGCGATGCGCTTGATCCGCTCCATGGTGAGGAAATCGACGCTGAACTGATAGAAGTTGACCAGGAAGTCGAGCTGCCCCTCGAAGTTTGAAAGGCGTATGCTCATCTGATCGAGCTTTTCGCTCTCCGAGAAAGGGCCCTCCGGGGGAATCTGAAGCTCCCCGATCTTGGCATCGTTCTTGTAGGGGTCCTCGTGGATGACCCCTTTCTTCAGCAGCACCTGATATAGACCGGAAAAAGAAGCCTGGTAAATGCGGAATTCTTCCTTAAGCCGGGCCATCTCGGTTCTATCCAGCCACTCCCGACGCTTCTCAAGGGCCTCCGCAAGGGCGTTTTGGAATGTCAGCGAATCGCTCATGGTGCCTCCAGTATGGAATATATCTCCGATTAAAGCAATCCGCATCGCCGTTCCCTAGGCTCTCCATGAAAAGCTGTCCTCTTATTGCGGGATTTCCCCTTCTCGTGCTCCTGGCCTGCCCCCATGCGGACGTTCCGGAGCGGGTGGTGCTCCGGTTTCCTGCCTTGCCGGAAGGGTGGGCGGAAACGCTGGGGGATCCCGACTGGCGCCTGGAGTGGACCAACGATGCGGGCGAGTCCCGGTCCTCGGACCTAGGGCCGAGGCCTTCCTCCGCGGCGCTGGCATGGGAGGCGGGGGCCGTTTCGGCGGTGCTGGCCCACCCCCATTGGCCGCGGCGATCCATAGGGCCGGGAGTGTTCCGCCCGGCGGGTGCGGTGTACCCCGTCGACCGTTCGGGCGAAGCGCTGCCCCTGACCTGGACGGGGGGCGTCGCGGCTTGGTATTACCGGGAAATGGAACGGGCGGAGGGGGAGTCCCGGACCCGGCCGGAGCGTTTCAACTGGCCCCGCTTCTACGAGCTTCTCGGCGGGACGGAGCTGCCGGAGCGGGTAGCCGCCGATCCCTGGACGGTGGACTGGCGGAGCGTGGCGGAAAAGACCCGCGCCTCGGGGTTCGACCGCCGCCGCCTCGTGGCCCGCCCCGCCGCCGCGGCGGCGGTGGCCGTACCCGCCGGCGGTCCATGGATATGCTCCTCCCCCTTCGTCGGAGCCGCCGCTTGGTCGGCGGGGTCCCAGGTGGAGCTGCAGGTGGAGGACGAGGGGGCCTGCTACGCCTGCCCGTCGGGGCTCCTGCGCTGCACGCCTTCGGCCCAGGCTTTTTTCCCCTGGTAGCGGGGATCGCCCGCAAAGACCCGGCACCATGAAGGGAGCCGCATTTTTCCGCTTGAGCCTGACTGGTCCATGGGGTATGCTGGAGGCGAGATGTGCAACCCACGACTATCGCGCAGTGTCCTTCCTGCCCTGCTGCTGCTCCTCCTCTTCTCCGCCTGCGGCCGATCCAGGGAGCGGCCCCTCGATGCAACGCCGTCGGCGGCCGTCGAGTCCGCGCCGCCTGAGAGGCCTGCTCCTGCGCTGACGGTGCGGCCGGACTCCCCGCCCCGCTGGCTCGAATGGGCCCCTGAGGGCCTCGCGGAGATCGACAATCCCGATGCGTCGGCCCTGCTTCCCTTCGAGCCCTGGGTCGCGGCGAGGCGGATCACGGGGATGGCCGCGTTTCCCGGCGCCATAGTCTTGGCGGTGAATAGGACGGGTTTCCTCTTGGCCGAGTCCGCCGCCGACGGAACGCTGCGTCTCTACGGCATAGACGCGCCGGAGTGGGCCCGTCCCTACAGCATGGGCGCGCCGGTGCGGTTCGGGGCCCGGGCCGCGGTGCCGCTGTACCGGGACGGCTTCTTTTCCGCACCCCGGGGAAGCTCTCCCCCACACCCGATGCTCGCCCTGGACCTTGCGACCCTGAGCTGCGGGGGCTTGTCCGAGGGCGCCGCAGGGGTCGTCGACGGGGGGGAGGGCTGGGAACTGGATGCCCTCGATGTGGGGGGCGACGGCCTGTGGCGCCTCCGGGCCAGGAAGGGCGACACCGGGGATGCGGCCTACTATGCCGCGGCGACCCTGGCCGAGACGCCACGGGCCTCGAGCCTTAGAGAATTCAGAACAGGGAGGACTCCCCAGCCCGCCGCCGCCGCACCCCCGCCGCTGCGGCCGATCCTGCATCTCTGGGCGACCGTGGCGCCCCTGGCGGTCACCACGGTGGATGCCTCCCAGGACGGCCGCCGCTTCTACAGCGCGGCGGCCATGTCCGGCGTGGGCGCCGCCTCAGGCTCCGCTTCGGAGGACGTCCATACTCCGAGTCAATACGCCTCATTGGGAGCCTACGGGTACGTGGAGGGAGATAGGGCTTGGTCGGTGCTTTCCGACGGCAGGGGCCTGTACTTCGGCGGATCGGGGAACCCGCATTTCTTTGCCCTGCCCGTATTGCCCCAGGGCTTCGGCTACACGGGCTTGGCCGTTTCGGGCTCCCACCTCCTGGTCTGCTGGGAAGAGCAGGACTCCTGGGCCGTCGGCTCCGCGGGCATCCTCGTTCATCCCCTTCCGGGCCTTTCCCGATGATGAATGCATCGCGCCCGTGCTATACTGGGAGTATGTTCGGCAATGCGCGATCCTTCAGGCTTCCGCTGCTCCTGGCGCTCTGTGCCCTATGGGCGGCTCCCCTGTGGGCGCAAGGCTTTCTGGGCTCCCTCGAGTATTCTTTTAGAGGTTCGATTTTGGCCATTCCCGAGGACAACGGCCTCGAGTCGGACCCCATGCCCGTGCTGGCGGTTCCCGGAGCCGCTGCGGCCTATCCGCTGTCCGATTTTTTCGCCCTTGCCCTTTCCCTGGATATGTACGGGACCTATTACGGGTATTCCTATTCCCTGGAGCGCGCGGTTCCCTATGCCCTGGAAAACCGCTCTTCCTTCGTGCTCGGTTCCCTATTGGGGCTTCACGGCAGCTTTTCCCTGCCCCTCCCGTTCAGCTACGCCCTGCGGCTGTACGCAGGAACATCGGCGGACGTACGCATCTGCCTGGTCGCCGACGGGCTCGAAGGGGCGGACCTTGAGGACGCCTCGGAGCAGACGGGGGAGATCGCCCGGTACTTCTGGTCCGACGGCCGCTGGTTTTTTCCCATGCTCGGGGCGGGTTTCGACGCCCCTATCTACGGCGCGACGCGACTGGGCTTGGATCTGCGGGCCTGGGTGCCCCTCTACAAGCTCTGGACGGCCGAGGACCTGCCCCCGGCGGAAGGCTGGCGCGCCGCAGTGGGCCTGCGGGTCACCTTTCCGTAGCTGAATCGGGACTGCTCCGGGCGGCGCCGCACCCGTCCGCTTCTTAGGCAAGGGCCCGGTCGATCTCCACCTTGTTGAAGCCTACTATGACCCTGCCGTTGATCTCCACCACCGGCACGCCCATCTGGCCCGACTTTCGGACCATCTCGTCCGCCCTGCGCCTGTCCGCGCCCACGTCGAAGTCGTTGTAGGGAACCTTCTTGTCCCGCAGATAGTTTTTAACCATGGTGCAGTAGGGGCAGCTCCGGGTGGAGTATACGTTGACGCTCATGTGTTTCCTCCTTAAGACAATTTATACATATAAAATATCATATATAAAGAGAATCGTCAAGGGGAGAGTCCTTGCGGCACCCTTCTCCTTCGCCCTAGGGGTATCTGTGGATCGCCAGTAGGCTGGCGTCGTCCCCGGAAAAACTCTCCCGCGCTTCGGTCCGCAGGGTTTCCACGAAGGAATCCAGAGGATGATCGACGAGGCCGGCGATGCGGTTCAGGGCGGCCGCCATGTCGTCTCTCCCTCCCGCATATGCTTCCAGGGTTCCGTCGGAAAACACCACCAGCCGCCCGTTCGCCTCCAGGGTTCCTTCCAGCTCCAGCACGTCGAGTTCCGGAGCTATGCCCAGGGCCGAACCGGTTCCCCGCAGGAGCTCCGGGTCCTTGGACGGCCGCAGGTGCAGGCAGGGAGGATGCCCCGCCCTGGCAATCTTGAAGCGGCCGCTGCCCCGTTCAACGATGCCGAGGATCATGCTTACGAAGAAGGAGTCCGGAACGAAGTTCTTCTCCCGATAGTCCCGGTTCAGGCGGGCGAGGACGGCGCCGGGGCCTTCCCGCTCCATCCCCTCGGCGGCCGTCCGCGCCATGTCGTGCAGGGACCACGCGATGAGCGCGGCCAGTGGACCGTGCCCCATGACGTCCAGGGCATAGAAGCAGAAATGCTCGCCCCCCAGGGAGAACACATCGAAAAAGTCGCCGGTTCCTGATAGGCAGGGAAGAAGAAAGCCCCCCACCCCGTACCCGGGGCCTGCGGCATCGGGGCCCGGAAGGTTTGCGATGAGCGCGTCGTTGAGGGCGCAGGCGGAGGTCTCCAGGAAATCCCGCTCCTTTTCGCTCATCTTGTGGAAGGTCACCAGGGCCCCTATCTGTTCGCCGTTGGAGAGGGTCAGGCTCTCCATGCGGACCACCGCGCTGCCCGTGCTGCCGTCCGCCGCGACCACGAGGCAGGGCCTGTCCGGCGCCTCCCGCGTTCCCACGTCCACGAAGCGGGTGATGGACTCGTTGCGGATGAAGGAACGGTCCCTGACCCGCAGGTAGGAGAGGGCGGGCCGGTTTGCGTAGACGATCAGTCCCCGGGAATCAAGCAGCAGAGCCGGAGCGTCGAGAACATCCACCAGGGGTTCGTTTCCCCTGAGCTTTTCCAGGGAGGAGACGCGCGAGCGGGCGGAAGAGAGGGCCAGGGAAATGTTGGCCGCCAGCTCCCGCTCGTTGAAGGGTTTGATGAGATAGGCCGCCGGTGTCGTCTGGGCGGCCCTCTTGAGGGTTTCTCCGTCGGAATAGGCGGACAGGTAGATGATGGGTATATCGAATTCCGCCTTGGTCTGGTAGGCCGCCTCTATGCCGTCCACGCCGCCGTTGAGCCGTACATCCATGAGGATCAAGTCAGGCTTGAGCGACGCCACCGCTTCGACCACCTGGTCTCCCGTATCGATGATCCCCGCAACGGCGTACCCCAGGCGCTCCAGGTCCTCCTTAAGCTCCTCGGCGACGATGGCTTCGTCCTCGACTATCAGTATGCGCTCTTTTGACATGATTACCCCCTACCAATATACCATTTTTAGGGGATCAGGATAACGATGCCCCCCTCAGGCCCCCCCAGGATTTCCATCGATCCGTTCCGCTTCCTCACGAGGCTCCGGATAATCTTGAAGCCGAGGGTCTGCCCTTCCCCGGGATCAAAGTTCTCCGGATAGCCCGGGCCGCTGTCGGATACGGCGATGCGCAGTCCCGCAGGGGTTCCTTTTTCCACCCGCACGGAGAAGGTGTTCTGCGACCGGGTCTTGAAGCCGTGGCGGATGGCGTTCGTCGCCAGCTCTCCGAGGATCAGTCCGATATCGACGCAGAGCTCCATGGGAAGCTTCAGGTCGTCGCAGCGGAGGTCCAGTATGCCTTGCCGATCGGAGCCGGAGGAATCCCAAAGCCCCGCCACGAGGATCTTGAGGAGCCCGTTCAGGTAATCCCCCGCATCCACCAGCCCGCCTGCCGGAGCTTCGTAGAGCTTTTCGTGGACCAGGCTGATCGCCCGTATGCGCTCCCGCAGGGAATCCAGGGCTTCGGCTGCGGCGTCGTCCTCCGCCCGATGGGCCTGCAGGGCCGCGATGCTGGAGACGATCTGAAGGCTGTTCTTGACCCGGTGGTGTATTTCCTTCAAGTGGGTCTCCTTCTCCGCCAGGAGCATCTCGAGCTCCGATCGGGCTTCCCGGTGCCCTTCCAGTTCCCGGCGAAGCAGGTCGTTGGATTGCGAAAGCTGATGCGACAGCTGTTCCTCCCGGTCGAAGGCCGCGGTGAATTTTCTGGCCAGGAGGGTATGCTGCAGGAGGACGAAGAGGGCGAGGGCGTAGGGCAGCAGGTTGAGGGTCTGAACGGTGAAGGATGCGTGGAGCATGTCGTTGACCGCCGCGGCCGCGAGGATGGAGCCGGCAACCAGGAGCGCCGCGTTGCAGGCGTCCCGCTCCCGCAGGTAGTTCCAACCCAGCAGGAAGAAGAGGACGAGGATGGTGACCGCTGCGAGGGGGTAATACAAGACTATGCTCGAGGTGAGCAGCGGCAGGGGCGCGGCGGGGATGAGCGCGACGAAGGGCGCGTGGGGCAGGAGCACGCAGAGGCGCAGCGTCCGCTCGGGAAGTATGCGGCAGAGACTGCCGAAGAAGAGCATGCCGGCGGGGATGGACAGGTACGCCGTTATGTACTCAAGGCGTATGACGAGGCCGAAGGGAAGCCCGGGAAAGACGGACGGCAGGGCGTACTCCCCCGAGAGGAGCGTGCGCAGTCCGATGAGGAAGATGAAGGCGGAGAAATAGCCGAAGGTCCGCTCCCTGCGCCGGAACAGGAAGAGGATGAAGAAGTGCACGGCAAGGCTTATGAAGCCCGATCCGAGCCCCAGGGACAGGGCGAAGCGGAACGTTTTTTCCCGCACGATGGCTTCCGCGGGACCGAGGACAAGGCTTCTCCACATGCCGCCTGAACGGTATTCGTGGTTAGAGACCAGGACGAGGAGGTCGACAACTCCATCTGCTCCGATCGGAAGCCGCGCCGTCCCCGGGCTGTATGCGGCCACCGCCGCCGCCGGGTCCGTAGAAGGCGCACCCGCTCCGCCTATCCTGCGGTTTACCGCGTAGAGCTCGAAGGCGGTGGATACGGTGGTGTAGGAGACCGCCAACTCGCCGTGCTCCGGCGGCAGCAGGATGCGGAGGCGGTAGGTGCCGGCTCCTCGGCCTCCGGGCCCTCCGGCGATGCCGCCGCTCCAAAGGTCGGGCACGCGGCGCACGATGGATGAACCGGTCGGCGCCTCACGATCCGGAGCAAGCAGTAGGGCGGGGAAGAATTCCCAGGTGCCCGTCAGGGCGACATGGCCGTCCCGGAAATCCCAGCTCCGCAGGTCGAGCAGGCCGTCCGACGCCGTCGGGGCCTCCCTCCGGGCGGAGCAGGCCGCGGAGAGGACCGCGGCCAAGATCAGCAGAGCTGCGGAAGGTCCGCGGCGGGGCGCCGGACGCCGGGGCATCGCGCGGCCGCTCCTAGCGGCCCTTGCCCAGGACCATGAGCACCGCGATGTCCCCCTGCCGGACGCCGGGAATCCGGGCGGCCTGCCCCAGGGTGAGGGGCCGCACGACCGCGAGCTTCTCCCGGGCCTCCGCGGAGAGGCCCCGCAGGCTGCGGTAGTCCAAGTCCGCGCTCAGCTTCATGGCCTCCATCTTGGCGGTCCGGGCGGCGGCCCGGCGTTCCTTCTCGATGTATCCGGCGTATTTGATGTCCAGGGCCGTCCGCTCCACCCATTCGCCGGGGAAGCGCTCCAGGCCGTCGGCGTAGGGGCGTATGTCCTCCACGGCGACCTGGGAGTCCGCGAGTGCCCGCTCCAGGGTATCCCCCCGGTGGGGCTCCAGGGCGGGGTTTCCCGTAGGGCCCGGAGCCGACGGCTCCGGAGAGCGCGGCACGCGGCGCGTCCGCAGCAGTTCCCCGATCTCCTCAAGGGCGGCGGCCTTGGCGGCGAAGCGCTCCCAGCGGCGGTCGTCCACCAGGCCCGCTTCCCGGCCGAGGGGGGTGAGCCGGGTGTCGGCGCTGTCGTGGCGCAGCATCAGGCGGTGCTCCGCCCGGCTCGTGAACATGCGGTAGGGCTCCTTGGCCCCCAGGGTGGTCAGGTCGTCCACCAGGACCCCGATGTAGGCCGTCGAGCGCTCGAGCACCAGGGGCGGACGGCCGGAGAGCTTCATGGCCGCGTTGATCCCCGCCATGAGTCCCTGTGCCGCGGCCTCCTCGTAGCCTGAGCTGCCGTTGGTCTGGCCCGCGCAGAAGAGTCCGGACAGGCGCTTGGACTCCAGGGTGGGGGAGAGATCCAGGGGATCCAGGTAGTCGTACTCCACCGCGTAGGCGGGACGGACGATGCGCGCGGCCTCCAGGCCGGGAAGGCTGCGGATGAAGGCGGTCTGCACGTCCTCGGGAAGGGAGCTGGAGGCTCCGTTAAGGTACATCTCGTTGGTGGAGAGGCTTTCGGGCTCTATGAAGATCTGGTGCCGTTCGCGGTCGGGAAAGCGGACCACCTTGTCCTCCAGGGAGGGGCAGTAGCGGGGGCCGATCCCGGTGATCTTGCCGCCGTAGAGGGGCGAGCGGGCGATGTTCTCCCGGATGATGCGGTGCGTGGTCTCGGTGGTGTAGGTGATCCAGCAGGGCACGGAGGGCCTGTCGGGGAGGGCTCCCGGATCGGCGTCGAAGCTGAAGGGCCGGCAGGGTTCCCCGTCCTGCCGTTCAAGGCGGGCGAAGTCGATGGAGTCCGACGCCACCCGGGCGGGGGTCCCCGTCTTGAGCCGGCCCACCGGAAAGCCCAGGCGGCGCAGGCCGGAGCCCAGCCCCAGGGCGGCGGACTCTCCCAGGCGGCCCTGGGGGGCGTCGTACTCCCCGATGAAGATGCGCCCTTCCATGAAGGTTCCGGTGGCCAGTATCACCGCCCGGGAGCCTATGCGGTGTCCCCGCTCGGTGAGCACCCCCTCGACCCGCTTCCCGTCGGCGGAGGTGAGGAGGTCCGTCGCGGTGTCCATGAAAATGGAGAGCCCCTTCTGAGCCTCGACGAGGGACCGGGCGGCCGCCTGGTAGGCCGCCTTGTCCGCCTGGGCCCGGGGCGCCTGGACGGCGGGCCCGCGGGACCGGTTGAGCACCCGGTACTGGATGAGGGTTGCGTCGATGAGCTTGCCCATGCAGCCCCCCAGGGCGTCCACTTCCCGGACGAGGTTGCCCTTGGAGAGGCCCCCCACGGCGGGATTGCAGGAGAGGGCCCCGATTTTGTCGGGATTCTGGGTGATCAGGAGGGTGGAGAAGCCCAGGCGGGCGCAGGCCATGGAGGCCTCTATGCCGGCGTGTCCGCCGCCGACGACGATGCAGTCGTAATCCATCATTTTCCTACGCAGAAGCGGCCGAACATGGCCTCGAGTATGTCGGCGGAGGATACCTCGCCGGTGATCTCCCCCAGGGCGTGCACCGCCTCGCGAAGGGCCTGGGCGACGAGGTCCAGGGGCTCTCCCCGGTTGGAGAGCGCCAAGGCCTCGTCGACGGCGGACAGGGCGGCGTCCACCAGGCCCTTCTGCCGTTCCGTGGCGATGCCCGGCCCGCGTCGGCCCGGTGCGGTTTCCCCGCCCGCCGGGGCGCCCGCCGCCTCCTCCAGGACCGAGACCAGGCGCTCCGCCAGGGCGTGCACACCCTCGCCGGTGCGGGCGCTCACGGCGACGGGCCGGAAGCTGTCGGCGACGAGCTGGAACTCGTCGCCGACGGGCGGCCTGAGGTCGGCCTTGTTCCATACGACGATGAGCGGCGGCTTGGGGGCGGCGCGTCGGGCGTTGTCCTGGGTGTCCCCATGGGTGCGGATGAAATCGGCGTCGTCCTGCTCCATGCCCCGCTCGCCGTCCAGCACGTAGAGCACCAGATCCGCCTCCGCAAGCAGGGACCGGCTCCGCGCCACGCCGATGCGCTCCACGGGGTCGTCCGCATGCCGCAGTCCCGCGGTGTCCACTAGGCGGACCGGAACGCCGTCCAGGGAAATCCAGGCTTCTATCCAGTCCCGGGTGGTTCCCGGCACCTCGGTCACGATGGACCGCTCTTCCTTCACCAGCCGGTTGAAGAGGCTCGATTTGCCGGCGTTGGGCCTGCCCGCCACGGCCACCGTAGCGCCCTCGCCGTAGAGGCGCTCCATGCGGTAGGAGGCCGCAAGGGCTGCAAGGCGCCGCCGGGCCTCCTCGGCGGAGGGGCGGTCCGGGAGCATGCCGGCGGCTTCCAAGTGTTCCTGTCTAGGGCTTTCCCCCAGGCCGTCGGCGGCGACGAGAGAGACGCCGTCGTCCTCGGAATAATCGAGGAAAAGCTCCGTCGCCGCCAGAACGCCCACCAGGAGGTCCCGTATGACCCGCAGCTCCCCTTCCAGCTCCCCCGCCAGGCGGTCCGCCGCGCGGCTCCGCCCCTCGTCGGTCTTGGCGGATACCAGCTCCATGACCGATTCGGCGCGGGTCAGGTCGAGCTTGCCGTTTATGAAGGCCCGGAAGGTGAATTCCCCCGGCAGGGCGCGGCGGAAGCCTTCGCCCTCCAGGGCGGCCAGGACGGCCTTGGCGGCGGCGATGCCCCCGTGGCAGGACAGGTCGACGCCCTCTTCCCCGGTGTAGCTCCGGGGGGCGCGGAATACGGAAAGCAGGACCTCGTCTATCCGCTCTCCGTCTTTGCCCAGGATCCAGCCGTGCACCACGCTGTGGCCCGCCGCGGCGAGCAGGGCATCGGGGCGTGAGAACACCCGGGAGACCGCTTCTATGGAAGAGGCTCCGGAGCAGCGCAGCACGGCCAGGGCGCTTTCGGCGAGGGGCGTTGCGGGGGCGACGATGGGCTGGGCGTCGCCGTAGGATGGACGGTTCATGGTTCGGCCCCAGCATAACCGGAACGCCCGACCGCCGCTAGGGGGTTCTCCGAGCTAATTTGGGCGCCATCCTTGACGTCCGGCGGCGGCGCGGTATACTCAACCCAGGAGGAACGGACAGCATGAAAAAACTCCGAATCGCCGCCCTTGCGGCATTCGTTTTAAGCGCGGCCCTGGGACTTGAGGCCCAGCAGGCGACGGTCAGCGTGAAGCAGGATGTGGCGGTCTTCGCCCTGGGATACTACGGTTTCGATATTCCCCAATCCGTCCTGGCGAACGTGGACGCGGAGATCCAGGGCGTCTTCGTCAACCTGGGGCGCTTCAACGTCCTGGGCCAGACCGAACGCTTCTCGTCCAAGGATGTGCAGGACTTCATCAACCTCATCCAGAACGCCAAGCAGAACAACACGCCCCTGCCGGAAGAGGTGCGCTTCGGAGAGGTCCAGCTTACGGAAGCCCTGATGCGGCAGCTCTTCGGGTCCTTCGTGGTGGTCATCCCCACCATCGTGGACTTTTCCTCGGAACAGGGGGACGACGGCTACCAGACTACCATCAAGACTTCCGTCACCTTTCTGAACGTGGCGGAGGGCAAGACCATAGGACTGGCCAACATTCAGACCAGCGGTTCCTCCAAGGAGAGCCGCAACGAGTCGGTCAGGTCGGCGATTTCGGCCATACCCTTCCAGCTCTCCTACGAGGTTCGCCGCATCGAGGCCTTCACCCTCCAGACCCAGGCCCTGCAGGTGGGGCTCTTCGGCGTGAAGATGCAGCTCGGCCGCGACATGGGCGTGGTGGTGGGCGACGAGTTCGTGGTGGTGGAGCGCTACGATGTCGGGGGCTTCATCGACGAGCGGGAGGATGGGCTCATCCTCATCAAGAACGTCGGCCCCCAAGTGTCCACGGGAACCATCATGTATTCCGGCTCCGCACTCCGGCCGGGCGCCCAGCTGCGGGAAGTTCCCCGTCTCGGCGTCGAGGTAGCCCCCTACCTCCTGTACCTCAAGTACTTCGACCCGGTGGTGGGATGGGAGATCGGAACGGACAAGGAAGAGTCCGAATCCGAGGGCGCCCTGGCGGTGGGCATCAAGGGCATAGCCTCCCGGGGCTTCTATGCGCTCAGGCCCCAGATGGGCGTGCAGATGAACTTCGACACCAAGCTCTGGCTCCCCATCATCGTGTACGGCGGACTTGAGTACAACATCTACATGCGCCGCCTAGCCCTGACCGCCTCCGCCTCCATCGCGGGAGCCTCGAACGCCATCGTCCGCTTGATCGAGGAGAAGGTGTCGGAGGATGACGATCCCTGGTTCACCCACTACGGCGTCAAGCTGGACGCCGGGGCGAGCCTGCTGGTCTCCCGGGACATGCGCGTCTTCGGCAGGGTGAACATGGACTACCTCTTCGGCATCGGCGACGCCCTGGGCGGCCCCTTCCAGAGCTACGGCGGCTACGGCATCAGCGCGGGTCTCCAGTTCAAGCTCTAGCATTCCGTCCATACCCCGTGCGCGGCGCGGCGCCACGATGGCGCCCACCTATGGTGCAGTTTCGTCGGGCGAAACTGCATAAGCTCGGACGGCA
>CAYUPG010000055.1:12567-13383 GCA_964446515.1 uncultured Treponema sp. | reverse complement strand
GGGCTTGTGCAGGGCGTTGGAGTCGACGCCGCCGGAGAGGATCTTGCCCGAGGTGGGAACCGTCTGGTTGTAGGCCCGGGCAAGGCGGGTGATGGAGTCCAGGAGTATGACCACGTCTTTCTTGTGCTCCACCAGGCGCTTCGCCTTTTCGAGAACCATCTCCGCCACCTGGACGTGCCGGGTCGCCTGCTCGTCGAAAGTTGAGGAGATGACCTCCGCCCGCACGGTGCGCTCCATGTCCGTCACTTCTTCTGGACGCTCGTCGATGAGGAGGACGATGAGGTAGACCTCGGGATGGTTCTTGGTGATGGCGTTGGCGATGCGCTGCATCATGATGGTCTTTCCCGTTCGGGGGGGCGCCACGATGATGGAGCGCTGGCCCTTGCCGATGGGGCAGAAGAGGTTGATGATCCGGGTGGATATCTCTTCCGTGGCGGTCTCCAGGTTCAGCTTTTCGTTGGGATACAGGGGGGTCAGGTTGTCGAAGGGTATGCGCGTCTGGGCCACCGCGGGATCGTCGTAGTTCACCGTCTCGACCCTGAGCATGGCGAAGAAGCGTTCGCCCTCCTTGGGGCTGCGTATCTGGCCGTACACCGTATCGCCGGTTTTGAGGGCGAAGAGGCGTATCTGGCTGGGGCTGATGTAGATGTCGTCGGGCCCGGGGAGGTAGGAGTTCTGGGGGCTGCGGAGGAAGCCGTAGCCGTCGGGCAGTATCTCCAAGGAGCCGTAGGCGTAGATGATGCCGCCCCGCTCCGTGTGGGCCTTGAGGATTGAGAAGATGATCTCCTGCTTCTTGAGGGCGACCATGTCCTCATG
>CAYUPG010000055.1:0-12557 GCA_964446515.1 uncultured Treponema sp. | reverse complement strand
CATGGGTGATGCCGTAGCAGGAGGCCAAGTCCCGAAGATCCATCATGTTGAGCCGGGTAAGCTCGTTTATGGAAAGGCGTGGTTTTCCGTTGTCTTGGTCGCTTCTCGGTTCAGGCTTGCCGTAGATATCGGGCATGGAAGGCAGGGTTTTGGGGAAGGAGGGGACCGGCGCGCCGGGGACGGGCTGCGGCGCCGCGAAGGAGCCTTGGCTCGCAAGGCTCGGCCCCATCTGGCCGTTCCCCGGGAAGAAGCCGGACCGGCCTCCCTGATCGTGGCCCCTGTCGAAGCCCCTGCGGCCCTGCCGGCGGCCGCCGCCCTGCTCGGGCATCTGGCCGTCCCGGTCGCCGCCGGGAGAATCGCTCCCCTCCCCGCGGCCGGAGCGCTTCTTCGGCCGGGCTCTGACCACCACGGCCTTGGACTGCCCCCCCTTCTCGCTCCCCTCATCCTCGGAAGCCGGAGTCTTCTCCTCCGCCGGTGCTTCCGGGGCGGCCCCCGCCGAGGCCGATTCTACCGCCTCCAGGTGCACATCCACCGGCTGCCTATCCTCCGGGGAAGCCGACGCCGAAGGCGACAAATCCAGTTCCCCTTGATCGACGAGCGCCGGTTCATCGGCGCGCTCCTGTTCGGCGCTACGCCGCTTCCTGATTATTGCCATGAAAGAACTCCGTTCCGACACTACCGCGCCCCGAAAACTTTACGGAGCGGAAATGATTGGATTGCCGAGCATTTACTGCCGTATAATTGAAACGCCGTCACAACGGCGCAAATCGCACAATGGTCTGTTTTGCTTATTTCTTGACGCATGGAAGGATTATGACTCCACTATACCGAGTGAATTTCTTCCTGTCAAGTAACAATCCTCAGGACTTCGCGGAGCGCGGCCTCCGCGGAAGCGGCCCTGACGGCGGCACGGTCCCCCTGGAACCGGAACGGCTCCACCCGGCGTCTGCCGTCGGCGCAGGAGAGGGCAATCCAAACCGTTCCCAGGGGCACATCCGACCCATCCCCCTGGGGACCCGCCAGACCGGTCACCGCGACGGCAATGTCCGCGCCGCTTCGGGAACGGGCGCCGTCGGCCATCGCCTCGGCAACCTCGGCGCTCACCGCCCCGCAGGCGCGTATCAGGCTCCCGTCAAGCCCCAGCATGGCGATCTTAGCCTCCGGGGTATAGCACACGAAGGAACCCCAGAGCACCTTCGAAGCCCCGGGAACCTCCGCCAGGGCGGAAGCCACCAGGCCCGCCGTACAGGATTCCGCGGCCACGAGGCGGAGAGACCGGGCCGCGCAGGATTCGACCACACGGCCGGCCAAGCCGGAAAGCATCAGGTAACCTGAGGTCTCTGAAGCTCCGCCTTGATCTCCTCGGCGGGACGGGAAAATATCTCCACATCACCGGCTTGCCCGGTCATGCCGCATTTACCCTCAAAGATGACGCCGTCCGCGATGCGCAGCCTGGCCGCCTCCACATCCCCTCGGACCGTAGCGCCTTCGAGCATGTCCACCCGATCCACCGCGCTGATGCGACCGATGACGGTGCCGCACACCACGAGGGAGGCAACCGAAATGTGGTCAGCCTCGACCACGGCACCCTTATCCACTATCAGGGCGCCCGTCGCCTCTATGCTGCCGTTGAAAGACCCTCGGATGCGCAGGGTGTTCTTGAAGCGCAGAGTGCCCTTGAACGAGGTCTCGGGTCCGAATGTGGTGGCCGGAACCAGTTCATCCCTCGCGGCCGCCGGAACGCCCGCATCCTTCCGTATCGTCTTTTTAGCCATGGCACGTCCGATTATTTTGTGGTCATCACGAAGACGCCGTCCCAATCCTCAGGCGGCGGATTCTCGATATAGTGCTTGCAGCGCAGGTAATACACCTTGCTCGGTCCGTCCTCAGGGTCGGCGCGGAGAGCGTCGGAGAAGCACTGAAGGGCCTTCTCGAAATCCGTAAGCTTGTACAGCTTCCTTCCCTCGGAAAAGAGTTCAAGCACCTTCCGCTTTGTCTCGTCGATCATCTCGGCCTCCCGTACTCGGAGCACCTATTCCTGGTGCAGACCCTTCCTGAACTGATTCTCCAGGGTCTTTAGCTCAATTTCCTTCTTCTTGATGCGCTCGCGCTCAGCGGCAGCCCGCTCGATGCCGGCTTCCAGCTCCGCAACCCGCTTCTTCGCATCCGTTGCCTTGGACTTGATGAGCTCAGCCAGCTTGCGGGCCGCCTTCGCGTCGGCGGACTCGGCATTCATGGTAGCGGAAAGAGTCTCCAGCTCCGCGAAGCCTGCGGACAGGGCCGCAACGCAGGCGCGCAGTTCGCCGTTCAAGTTCTCCGCAAGGGCCAAACGGGTTTCACGTGCGGCGATCTGGGCAAAGAGCTCCCTATTCCGCAAGACCGCCCGAATGCGGGCCAATACTTCCGAAAAATTGTAGGGCTTGGTGATGTAATCGTCCACGCCCAGCTCAAAGCCCTCCACCTTGTCCTTTACGTCGTCCATGGCGGAGAACATGATGATGGGGACATCCTTGTACTCACGGTACTCGGCATCGTTCTTAAGGGTCTTGGTGACTTCCCAGCCGCTCATCTTGGGCATGATGTTGTCCAGGATGATGAGGTCGGGGAAGAAGCGGCGAACCTTCTCCAGGGCTTCCACGCCGTTTTCGGCCTTCTCCACCAAAAAACCAAGCTTAGAGAGCATTACGTCGAAGAACTCGAGGTTAATCTGCTCGTCGTCAACTATGAGTATCTTCTTACGCGCGTCCATACTACGTTCCTTCCTTGCGGGCTAAGTTATTGTCCTACGACCCGTGGGTCTTGTCAATGCGAAACGCCGCGTCCTGCCCCGACCCGGCGAAGCGCAGCGCGGAGGGCTCCATACGCCATGGCGGCCGCGGCCAGAGCGACGAACAGCAGGGCCAAAAAATCGCCATGCTTGGTATAGAGGGTGGCGTCCCTCACTATGGGAACCTCGACGGTCAACTGGGTCTCCACGAAGGGCTCCGCCATGGCGAGTATCTTTCCGTTGGGATCTACGGCGCAGGTTTGCCCCGACGCGGTCGACCGCACCAGGGACCGCCGGTTCTCCACGGCCCTGAATACCGCCATGATCGCGTGCTGCATCTGGGCAGGCAGGCTCGCCGCCCAGGCATCGTTGGTGAGGTTGACGATGAGCTCCGCCCCCGCGTTCGTGAAGCGGCGGGAAAGATAGCCGAAGGTATCCTCGAAGCAGATGGGGGTGGAGAATTTGACGCCGGCGGATTCAAAGACGGTGGCCTCGGTACCCTTCTTCCAAAAGTGGGTATCCGCGGCCTCCAAGGCCCGATAGACGGCCGGCAGCTGCTTCTCGTAGGGGAAATGTTCGGTAAAGGGCACCAGATGCAGCTTGCGGTAGACTCCCTTCTCAACGCCCCGATCGAAAAGAATGACCGCGTTGTAATCGACCCGCTCCCAAGATCCGTCGGGTCCGACTTCGCGGCGGCCGTCGTCGTTTCCGATGACGTAGGGCACCTCTTGGGTTGCAAGGAAATCCAGGAGCTCCTTGACCAGCAGATAGGAATCCCTGTCGTCCCTATAGGTGGTGTGCCAGTAGATCCGGGGCACGAAGGCGGTCTCGGACCACACCACCAAGTCCGGCCTCGGCTCCTGGGCCACGGCCTCCAAGGAAAGCCGCTTGAGGGTATTGAAATTCTCCCGGTACACTTCAAGGCCGCCCCGCCAAGGATCGGTATTGTGCTGCACCAGGGCCAGGCGCTTCGTGGGTGCGTCGGAATAGTCCACGGGGGAAAGAAAACCGAATACCAGGGTAAGAGCCAGAGCGGCGCACCACAGAATACCGGCGACGCGTTCTCGGCGAAAAAAATGCTTCGCGGAGGGCAGTCCATCCCTCAGGGCTGCGGCAAGGTACACGGACGGAAACACGACCAGGGCCGAGACGCCCCAGACGCCGACCAGGGAGGCTATCTGTATGAGCGGCAGGATCTGCCACTGGGTATAGCCGGAAATTCCGTAGGCGTAGCCCAGAAAGCCCTGGGTACGCAGGTACTCGTAGGCCATCCAGAGCAGGAACTGCACGAGGTAGCCCCTGCGGGGAAACCACCGCTCGGCCAGCTTCAGCAGGGGAAACAGGACGGCGAAATAGGTGAGATAGATGGTCCCGACTATGAGTCCTGCAAGGGGATGGAAAACGCTGAGCCAATAGTTGTACAGCCCGTAGGCTGTGTAGCCGTAGAGCGCCCCCCAGAAGACAGAGGCGCGGAGGCTTATCCGAGGTATGAGCAGGAACACCGGCAGGAAGGCGACCCATGCAAGGGCCGGAATGCCGTCCCGAACCAGCAGATTCGGAAATGAAGCCGCGAACAAGACCGAAGCGGCGGCCGTCGCGGCAAGATTGAACAGGAACCCTTTAAACAGGCGCCGTCGGTCCAGGGGCATCATGCCTCCTCTCCGCTCGCTCCTGTGCCGTCCTGGCCCTTAGTGATATTCCAGACGTCCTGCTTCAGTTCCTTCCCCGGCCTGAACGCAGCCACCCCATGGGCGCCCACGGAGACCGGCTCGCCCGTCTTGGGGTTGCGGGCCTTCTTCCGGCCCTTCCTGACCCTGATCTCGAAGGTACCGAAGCCTCGCAGTTCAACGATGCGGCCGTCGGAGAGGGCGGCTTTGATCTCCTCTATGAAGAGGTCGATGACCGAGTGGATCTCCTTGCGGTTGACACCGGTCTTCTGGTAGATCGAATCGATGATGTCCGCTTTAGTCAACTTGCTTCCGGCCATCCTGCCCTCTCGTAATCTACGGTTTTTCGATATCGGTCGCGACCGGCGGGCCGTCGCCGCGACCTCCAACGGGATCCGATGCTACTGAGCCGCCTTCAGGGAATTGAACAGGCGCTGCATCCGGGACTTCTTGCGGGAAGCGGCATTCTTCTTGAGTATGCCCTTGCGGGAAGCGGTATCCAGCTTCTTGATCATCTCTTTCAAGGAAGCCTCGGCTTCAACGGCATCCTTCTTCTGGGCCGCGGCCACGAACTTCTTGACGCTGGTGCGGACGGCGCTCTTGGCCGCCTTATTGCGGAGCCTGCGCTCCTCGCTCTGCCGATGGCGCTTCTCGGCGGAAGAACTCTTTACTGCCAAAGGAAAACCCCCACTACGCTATAGCGTATCTCTATGATTGATATGCGACGTGCCACCCTATCAAAAGGGCGGCCGTCTGTCAACGAAGGCGCTCGGGACCGGCGTCCCGGGGCCGACGAAGCCGATTCTTACTTGAAATCCGACGGGCGGCGCTCGGTGCGCTTGCACTTCTCGCATTCGGCGGCATTCTTGACCTTGCCGTTCTCGAAAAGGGTCTTCATCTTGATCTCGCCGCCGCAGGAGCAGAAAAACTTCTGAGTAGTGCTGGTCGTACGGGAGTTCTTGCTGGCCTGAGCCATGGTCCTTCTCCTTGCCGGTAAACCGGCGCTTGTTATCGGAATATGACGATCCTGTGTACGAATCGTTGTCTCAAAATAAGATACTATGCGGGGCCGGACGCTGTCAACCGATCAACGCCCCTGCCCCTTGCCCTTATACCCCGTTTACTTTAATGTATTGGTCATTATTGATGCGTGAAAGGGGATTTCTTCATGAGGATTACCACACGGGGCCGATACGCGCTGAGAGCGGCGCTGGCTTTGGCCCGCCTCGGCAAAGACGGCGCGCCGGTTTCCATCAGCAGGCTCTCCGAACGGGAAAAGATCTCTTCCGTTTTCCTGGAGCAGATATTCTTCAAGCTCCGCAAGGCGGGAATAGTCGACTCCGTGCGCGGGCCGGGAGGCGGCTTCAAGTTCGCCGCCCCCCTGGAGGCGCTAACGGTAAAGGCCATTCTGGATGCCGCCGGAGAAGGGCTTACCCTTTCGCCCTGCTCGGCGGACCATAAAAGCTGCGAGAACATGAGCGACTGCGTTTCCTATGCCATCTGGGCCGAAGCGACGGCCATGGTGAACGATTATTTCGAGAGCATGACCATAGCTTCACTTCTGGAAAAATATCGGCGGAATTTCGAACGCTTTGAAAAGAGCTGTCCGGACTGACGCAGTGCGCGTTCCGTGTTTTTGGAGGAAAACCTGATGAACTACACCGTGCGCGACAAGAACGCCTACCGCAAGGTAGTCGATGCCTTCAAGAAAAAAAGGACGGGAGCCACCGTCGCGGACATAACGGCGGCCACGGCCCTTCCCCTCGAGCAGGTCAAGGAGCTGGTGCCCCAGGCGGCGGACGAGTACTCGGGCCGTCTGCAGGTGACGGAGTCTGGAGAAATCCTCTATTCCTTCCCCGCCGGGTTCAAGAGCAGGTACCGGGGCTTCGCCGCCCGTCTTGGAAGGGCGACCGAGAAAGCGCTACGGGCCGCCGCGGTCGTAGGGACCTGGATATTCAAGGCCTGGATCCTGCTTATGCTGGTGGGCTACTTCGTGCTGTTCATGGCCATAGCCCTCCTGGCCTTGGTCGCGTCGACCGCCGCATCCTCCTCCGGCTCCAGCGACAACCGCTCCTCCTCCCGCCGCGGAGGGGGCCTCGGGGGGCTCTACGCCGCATCCTACATATTCGATCTGGTCATCCGAATCTGGTTCTATTCGGAGCTTACGAAATCCATGGACAGGGGCTACTACGGCAGGCGCGCCGAACGGCCCAAGGGAAGACCCCTGCACCACGCGGTGTTCTCCTTCGTGTTCGGCGACGGCGATGCGACGGCCGACTGGGAATCCAGGGAGCGCATGGCGGTGGTCGCCTACATCCAGGCCAATAGGGGCGTGATCTCCCTGCCCGAATACATGGCCTTGACCGGGGAAGCGCCGGCGGATGCCGAGCGGAGCATAACGGCCTACTGCGCCGAATTCGGCGGAAGCCCCGAAGCCACCGAGGAGGGAACGGTGGTGTACCGCTTCGACGCCCTCCTTTTGCGGGCCGACAGGACGGATCGTTCCTTCGCGGGCCTTTCGGCGCCCATACGCCGCCTGCAGAAATTTTCCGGAAACACGAAGAAGATGAACGGATGGTTCATCGCCCTCAACGGGGTCAACTTTCTGTTCGGCGCCTATTTCCTATTCAACGCCCTGAGCGTCGGGCCCCTGGTGACCAATGCCCAGATTCAGGGAAGCACCTACCTCTACGCGGTGGCCTACGTACTCATGGCGGGCTTTTCCTCCGACCCCCTGGGCGTAGTCGCGGTGGGTCTCGGCGTCGTCCCCCTGCTGTTCGCGGGGCTCTTCTATCTCGTCCCTGCCCTCAGATATCTGCGCCTTAAGAAGGAAAATGAAGAGATCAAGCGGCGCAATCTCCGCAAGGAGGCCCTCAGGCGCGTTTGGGATCGGCCCATGGGCGTGCGCCCCGCGGACATCAATCCCGCCGCCGAGGAGTGCCGCCCCGCGGCATTGGAGGAGCGAAGGGAGGGCATGCTTAAGGAACTGAGCGCCTATAGCCCTGCGGACATCAGTCTTTCGGGGGACGGCTCGCCCGTCTATTCCTACCCGGGCCTGACCGAGGAGAAGGCTGCCCTGGATCGCTACCGCTCAGGCGTCTCGGACCCGGGCCTGGGCGACACCGTGTTCGACAGCCACGGAGACAGGGTCTAGCAGGCAGTCGGATAATTCCTTGAGCGGGCTTCAGCCGCCGGCAGGCCTGCCCCTCAGGGATACAGAAAACGTTCGGTTTCCAAAAGAACCTGCTCGAACTCTGCGAAGCAGGTTCTCGCGGGGGGCAGTGATTTCAGGTACATTGAGCCGTAGCGCTTGCGCAGAAGCCTGCCGTCCAGAACCACCACCACTCCGTGGTCGTCGCTGCGCCGCATAAGGCGCCCGAAGCCCTGCTTCAGCTTCATCACCGACTCCGGCAAGGATAATTCCATGAAGGCGTTGCCTCCCCGCGTTTCCAAGGCTTCTCTGCGGGCCTCGTAGACCGGCTCGTTGGGAGTCCTGAACGGCAGCCTGCAGAGGATCACCAAGCGCAGCGTATCTCCCGGCGCATCCACCCCTTCCCAGAAGGAGTCCGTTGCGAAGAGCACGCTGGACTCGTCCCTAAGGAACTCCTGAAGCAGCCGGGTCCGATCATCGTCACCCTGTCTCATGCAGCGCACCCCCAGGGCTTCAAGCACGGGCTTCGCCTCGGCGAAGGCGGACTTGAGGGCGTCGTAGGAAGTAAAGAGCACCAGGGCCGAACCGCCGGACAATTCCGTAAGGCGCGCGACGCTCCGGTTGACGAATTCGCGATAGCCCGCTTCCTCGGGGAGGGGCGCATCGGTGGGGGCCGCCAGAAGCACCGCCCGCTCGTAGGGAAAGGGCGAAGGAAAGAGACCGGTGAACAGCGGCCGTTCCGAGTCCATCAGCGAGAGGCCCACACGGGAAGACCAGTACGCGAAGGAGTCGGCGACGGTGAGGGTGGCCGAAACGCAGACCACCGTCTTATTCGGTTCCAGCAGGGCATCCCGAAGGGAGGGCGCCACATCCACCGGGGTTATGGAAAAGCGTACCCAAGGCTCGTTTCCAGAAGCGCCGCGCACCAGCTCCAGCCAAAACACCTCGTACTTTCTCTCCCGGTACTCAAGGAAGGATCCGCAGACCGCGGCGGCTCCATCAAGGCGCCTCAGCACCGCCTTCGCCTCCCATACGGCGCTGTCGTCCTGATCCTCCTCGCCGATACCCTCAAGCAGGCGAAGCAGCCGCCCAGACAGCGTCGCGATCGCCCGCCGGAGCTCCGCAAGCTCCCGCAGGAGTACGGCCTCGATGCGGTCGGCCTTATCTTCCGTGAGCCTGTAGGTGCCCTCCCCTTCCGCAAGACCCCGGCCCGCGGCGTCGAGGGCCTCGGCACGCTCCCGCACCAGAGCTATAGCATCCACGGCGTCGTCCAAAGCCTCCCCTGCCCCTGACAGCGAAGCGACTCGAGGCAAAAGACCCAAAGCTCCGGTCCGGCGCTTGCGGTAAAGCCTGCTCAGCTGACGCTGCAGGCCCGGCCTCCCCATATCCTGCGAAAAGAAGGAGGTTGCCGCGTCCTCCACGGTGTGCGCCTCGTCGACGACGAGTCGGCTGTAGGGCGGCAGAACTACGGTTCCCTCGTAGCCCGCGCCCTCGTTGCGGGCCGCCAGATCGGCGAACAGCAGGTGGTGGTTCACCACCAGGATGCGGGCTGAGGCGGCTTCCTTCTTCAGGGCCATGATGAAGCAGCGCTCCCGATGGGGACAGCGCATACCCATGCAGAGGTCGCTCTCGGAACACACCCGCGCCCAGAGGGCTTCCCGGGGCAGAAAGCTGAGCTCCGACCTGCTGCCGCTCTGCGTTGTTTCGGACCAGGCCGTTATGGCCGCCAAGGCGTCCTCGTCCTCGGCGAACAGGTCCCGCTCCCGCAGGGCATCCTCCAGCCTGCGCAGGCAGAGGTAATTTGATCTGCCCTTAACGAGAACGGCCTTGACGGGCTTCTTGAGGGCCCCGGCCACCGTGGGAATATCTTTTTCGTACAGCTGCTGCTGCAACGTGATGGTGGCCGTGGAGAGCACTATGCGCTCGTCGTTCAGGGCCGCAAAGGCCATGGCGGGCACGAGGTAGGCAAAGGACTTACCCACCCCGGTGCCGGCCTCGGCGGCCACCAGGGCGTCCTCATTGAAGCCCCGGATGACCAGGCGCATGAGGTCGAGCTGGGCAGGCCTGCTCTCGTAGGAATGGAGACGCCGCGCGATGGAACCCCCGGGCTCAAGGGCGGAAACGATCTTGTCTGCATCCAAGGACCTGCGGGCGCGCTTCTTGGCCGGCTCGGCGATCACGTAGACCCGCAAGACGTCGTTGTCCAGAATGTATGACCCAAGACCGGCCTCCGCCGCCCGGGAGGCGATGGCCAGGTCGTTGTCGCTGGGGGTGAGGCTGCCGGAGGGATGGTTGTGGATGAGCACGTCCGCCTCTTCCCAGCGGGCCGGAAGGGCAAGAACGGCGCTCTTATGCCCGCGGGAAACGACCTCGCAGCGGGAGACCAGGCGCTCCTCGTCGAGGTAGCCGAGGACGAAAACCTCGTTCCCCTCCGATTCGGCAATTTCCGCCCTGAGCCCCGCACGCGCGGCCTCAGAGATCCTGTGCTCTGCTTTCATAATGGATCCCCGCCGGCATGAAAAAAACGGCAGGACAACGATTTACACCGTCAATCCTGCCGTTTAAGCATCTCCTAGGGGATTCGAACCCCTGTTGGCGGGATGAAAACCCGCTGTCCTAACCCCTAGACGAAGGAGACACGCGCTTTCGTCGCTTGAGGTGACTATACCTAAAAGTCCCACCAGTGTCAATAGAACGGGAATTCAAGGCCGGCCTACATCTTGAGCTTCTTGAGCACCAAAACTCTGAAGCGCTGGGCCGTCTCGGACTCGGGCTCCATGACCAGGGCATTCTCGCAATCCGCCAAGGCCTTGGGGTAATCACCCACGTGGTAGTACGCCTGGGCGCGGCGATAGAGCGCGAAGTGCTGGTACGGGTTGATCTCCAGGGCGCGGGAAAAATCGTCTATGGCCTCGTTGTACTGCTGAAGCACGGATTTGACCACGGCGCGATAGTAGGCGGCCTTGTAGGAGGAGGGATCCAGCGCCAGGGATTCTGAAAAATCGTAGATGGCATCGTCGTACCGGGACTGGGCGAAATTTGCCATGCCCCTATGCTTATGGATGACCGATCGGACGTAGGGCGTAGGATTCGACTCGAGGATGCGGGAATAAAGCTCTATAGCCCTGTCGAAATGGTCGTTGTTGTGGGCGTATAGGGCATCCAAAAGCATGTCGTCGATGGACTCACCGCCCTTGGACGGTTCGAGTCTGAACAGGGGCTTTATCCTATCCTCATCCCCGCTGCGGTCTTCCTTGAAGATGAGATCGTCCGTGGCTTCCTCGATTTTTCGGAAGAAGGTCTCCCGGCGCTTGCCGAGCTCCCGGTTGAGCTGGCGCTGATAATCCCTAATTTCCTGGAAAATGATGTCCGCCAGGGAAAGGCTCGCGTTGACCGCCGCAAGCTTCCGCTTCATGGGCTCGTCGAAGGGGGTAAATTCGGCCTTGTAGACCAGCTCGTGCTCAACCTCCGCCCAGGCATCCTGGAGTATGGTGCGGACCTGCACCTCGGCGACCTCGCAGCCGCAGGGGCCCCGCTTCTTCAGGATATCCTCAGGAATCTTAACCAGGATATGGGTAGACTCGTAGCCGAATTCCTTGAATGAATAGTTCGAGCCCTTGCGCTCCACCTCTATGACCGTAAAGTAGCGCTGGAGGGCATGCTCGACGTTTCCGAGGTCTTCGATGAAGGGACATACGATGCGTATGCCCACCAGATCGGTTATCTCAGGGCCGGAGGACTTATCGTCGTATTTCTGAAGAAGACGGACATACTTCTTGAAGTAGCTCTGAAAGCTCTTCTGCCTGCCCTTGATCGTCGGACGGGGAGTCAGGCCCCGCAGGGCATCCTCAACCTTGAGCTCCAGATCCTTGACCACGAAGCCCCTTACGGAGGAGTAGCGCTCAAACTTGCGCTGCAGCTCGCCCCTATCGGGAAACCATGTATTCTCACCCATATGCATTAAAGATACGCCAAAGGCGGACGTTGCGCCACCGGTATGCATAGCCCCCCCGGTGGGAGGGAGATGAAAAAAGGGGCTGCCCGTGAGGGCAGCCCCAACTATCGCTGCTGCGTGCCGATCCTGCTATTCCTGCCCACCGGAGGGCGTGAAGCCGGTCTCGGTTGCCTTCTTCTGGGACTCCAGGTAGCGGAGCACCTGGGCCTGACCGAAGCGCTCCATCTCGGCGTTCTTGCGGGCGGTCTCGCGGGTCTGGATGATGTTCCAGAGACCCTCATCCTCGATATCCCTATCGGTCTCGAGTACGGCCCTATCGTAGATGACCTTGACGTCCTTGAAGTAGGCGATGAAGTCGCCGCCCTCGTTGGCCGCGTCCCTCTGGATGAGGAAACCGCCGAACTTCACGAAGGGAGTGGACTTAGGATACAGGGGATACAGGCGAAGCTCGCGGTTGCGGACCTCGGAAACGTAATTGGGGTTATCCCAGCGGAGCTCTCCCCAGCCGTCGTAGCGGAGGTAGCCCATGAAGACCACCTGCTCGTTTCCGTCGGCATCGATGAGGATGGCCGAGAGGCCGTGGGGGAAATTGAGCCCGTAGGCGTTCACGGCGATGGACTTGATGACCCCCACGTTCTTAACGACGCCATAGCCGTTCTCGAACCGGGTCGCCTTGTTCGCCTTATCCTCGTCGGTGGGAGGCTGCACGGTGCCGTCGTCGGCTACCTGAGACATGGCCTCGAAGGCGGGAATCTGGAAGGGGGGCTGAATCCGTGCCCAGGAGTTAAAGCGCTCCAGAGGGAAGTGGATGCGCACGCCCATAACGGTGCCGAACTGCTTGGAAGGCGCCGCCAAGGTGTAGCTCTTGCCCTGGTTCGCAACGGTCCTGGAGGAGGACGCAAGCACCACGTCCCAATTGGCCAAGGCGAGGGAGGTCTTCATCACGTTTTTCTGCTCGGTGGTGAAGCTGCCGCCCGCCACGTTGGAATAATCCATCATGGTGACGCGGTTCTGGGT
>CAYUPG010000054.1:8692-13397 GCA_964446515.1 uncultured Treponema sp. | reverse complement strand
AAAAGGATCCCGCCAAGTGCGAGCTCTTCATCGTCGAGGGCGACTCGGCAGGCGGATCCGCCAAGATGGGCCGCAACCGCGCCTTCCAGGCCATCCTTTCCCTGTTCGGGAAGATGCTGAACGTGGAGAAGACCCGGATAGAGAAGGTCATCACCAACGAGAAGCTGCAGCCCATCATCGCCAGCATAGGCGGCGGGGCGGGGCCGGACTTCGACGTTTCGAAGATTCGGTACCATAAGGTCATCATCATGGCGGACGCCGACGTGGACGGCTCGCACATCCGGACCCTGCTGCTGACCTTCTTCTACCGCTACATGACCGAACTCATCGAGCGGGGGCACGTGTACTTGGCCATGCCTCCCCTGTACAAGGTTTCCTACGAGCGAAAGAACTTCTACGCCTACGACGACGCGGAGAAGGACCGGCTCCTGGCGGAGTCCGGCCGGGACCCCGAGAAGGTGGGGGTGCAGCGCTACAAGGGCCTGGGCGAGATGAACCCGGACCAGCTCTGGGAGACCACCATGGACCCCATGCGCAGGAACATCGTCCAGGTGCACCTGGACGACGCGGTGGAGGCGGAACGAATATTTTCCACCCTCATGGGTGAGCAGGTAGAGCCCCGAAGGATCTTCATTGAAGAGAATGCCTTGGCGGTGTCGAACCTGGACGTATAAGGGGCGGACATGTCCGAGCAGACCGGAAAAGTAATACCCATCGCCATAGAAGACGAAGTAAAGACCGCGTACCTCAACTACGCCATGTCCGTCATCGTGAGCCGGGCCCTGCCCGACGTCCGTGACGGCCTCAAGCCGGTGCATCGCCGCCTGCTCTACTCCATGGACGAGCTGGGGCTTCGTCCCAACGCCGCCACCAAGAAGAGCGCCCGCATCACCGGCGATACCATGGGAAAGTACCATCCCCACGGCGACGCCTCCCTCTACGACGCCTTGGTCCGCATGGCCCAGACCTTCTCGCTCCGCTACCCCCTGGTGCAGGGGCAGGGCAACTTCGGGTCCGTGGACGGCGACCCGCCCGCTGCCATGCGGTATACGGAGGCCAAGCTTTCCAAGGTCGGCGACGAGATGCTCGCGGACCTCAAGAAGGAAACGGTAGACTTCGTCCCCAACTACGATGAATCCCTGACCGAGCCCGTGGTTCTGCCGTCGGCGATTCCGAACCTGCTGGTCAACGGCTCCAGCGGCATCGCGGTGGGCATGGCCACCAATATGCCCCCCCACAACATGGGCGAGGTCTGCGACGCGGTCTGCGCGCTGATCGACGATCCGGAACTGCCAGTGGAAGCCCTGATGAGCCACGTCAAGGGTCCGGACTTCCCCACCGGCGGCATCATCTTCGGGCGCAAGGGCATAAAGGACGCCTACCGCACCGGGCGCGGCAAGATCGTCGTCCGGGGCAAGTTCGTCATAGAGACCTACAAGTCCGGCAAAGAAGCCATCATCTTCAACGAGATCCCCTACGCGGTCAACAAGGCGAGCCTGCTCATCAAGATCGCCGACCTCGTCCGTGACAAGGTGATCGACGGCATATCGGAGATTCGCGACGAGTCGGACCGGGACGGCATCCGCATCGTCATCGAGCTCAAGAAGGGGGCCATCGTTAAGGTGGTCCTCAATCAGCTCTTTTCCCACACCGCGCTGCAGTCTTCCTTCGGGGTCATTAACCTCGCCCTGGTTGCAGGAAGACCTAAGTGCTTGAACCTGAAAGAATTAATACATTACTTCATAGAGCATCGGGTCGAGGTGGTTACCCGGCGCACCCGTTTCGACCTACGAAAAGCGGAGGAGCGGGCCCATATCCTGGAAGGCTTGGTCATCGCCCTGGCGAACATCGACGAGGTAGTGGCCATCATCAGGGCCTCCCGGGATGTGGATGTGGCCAAGGTCAAGCTCATGGACCGCTTCCTGCTGAGCGAGGTGCAGTCCCAGGCCATCGTGGACATGCGTCTTGGCCGTTTGACCAGCCTGGAGGTTGAGAAGCTCCAGCAGGAATTGGCGGAGATCAAGACCCTCATCGCGTACCTCAAGTCTCTTCTGGAGGACGAGAAGAAGCTCCGCGGCGTCATCAAGGATGAAGTCCGGACGATGTCCGAAAAGTACGGGGATGCGCGGCGCACCGAGATCGTCGCCGACGAGGTGGAGTCCATCAATATTGAGGACCTCATCAAGAAAGAGGAGATGGTCATCCTCATCTCCAACGTGGGCTACATCAAGCGGGTGCCCGTATCCGCCTACCGCAGCCAGGGCCGGGGCGGCAAGGGAATGAACAGCGCCAAGCTCGTGGAGGACGACTTCGTGGAGCAGCTCTTCGTGGCCAGCACCCACGACTACATCATGTTCATCACCAGCATGGGCAAGGCCTACTGGATGAAGGTCCACGAGATTCCCGAGGGTTCCCGGACCTCCCGGGGGGCGCACATCAAGTCCCTCCTCACCGTATCGCCCAACGAGGATATCACCACCGTGGTGGCCCTCAAGGAATTCTCCGACGATAGGTACCTCTTCATGGCCACCGCCAGGGGCGTGGTCAAGAAGGTGCAGACCAGCGAGTTCTCCAACGCCAAGACCAGAGGCATAATCGCCATCAACCTTGACGACGGGGACAGCCTGGTGAGCGCCCTTCTGACCACCGGCAAGGACGAAGTGGTGCTCATTTCCCGAAAGGGTCAGGCCCTCCGCACCGAGGAAGAGCAGGTCAGGGCCATGGGCCGCGCCTCCCGGGGCGTGTGCGGCATGCGCCTCGATTCGGACGACGAGCTTGCGGGTGTGCTTCGGGTGGATCAGGCGTTCAAGATGCTCATCCTATCGGAGTACGGCTACGGGAAGCGGGTGGAGTTTGACGAGTTCAGCCCCCACGGCCGGGCGACCGGTGGGCAGCGCATCTATACCGTGGGCGAAAAGACCGGAGAGATCGTCGGGTGCGTCAACGTGGAAGACGGGGACACCATCATGTGCATCACCAGTCAGGGCAAGTCCATTAAGCTCGCGGTGGATGAGGTTTCGGTGATGGGACGCTCTGCCCAGGGCGTGCGCATCGTCTACATCGACAGGCCTGACTTCGTGATCGGCGTGGACCGGGTTGCCCGGGAAGAGGAAGGGGAGGAGGGCGTCGCAGAAGCAGCCGGGAACGGCGGCGAGGAGTCGGGAAACGTCGAGCCCGTTGCGGATGCGGAGTCCGCCGCCGAACTTGTTCAGGATACGAAAGAATAGGCAAGGGTTCTTCATTTTGATGCAGCGGCCGTCCGGGTAACCCCGGACGGCCTTTTTGTTTCACGTGAAACAGTGCGGTGTCGGCATGGCGAGGCTACCGGTGCCGTCCCGGCGGTCCAAAAACGATTGTTTCACGTGAAACGGTGCGTCTCCGTTCCTAGCCGGCAAAGACCTGCTCTGCGGCGCAGGAATTGACCGGATAGGACTTTAGGGTATAGAAATCGGTGCTCCCCGGTTTTCCTCGGGAAGAAAACACGGTCCAGTGGGTGGTCCGGACGGTACGCGGCAAACAGATGCGTACCCAGTAAGCGCCTACGGGCGCCCGTTTTCGTCTTCGAGGCTAGTGTGCCCAGGAGGCGGCGCTGGTGACGGGTCGTGCACGGTCTATTGCAGGGAACCGGGAGGGCGATGAGCTCCGGTTTGGGACTCGCATAGTTGGTCGGGAGCCTGGGAACGGTGAACTCCTCGCCTTTTACCTGCACACGCTGCCCCATCTATCCTTACTCCCCGGTACGGCACCGAAGCGGCAGAAGCTTAAGAAGAAAGAGCAGGATGAAGATCGTTACTTCCGAAAATCTTTGGAGTAATTTTCGGTGCTCCAGGAGTGTCGGCTGAAGGAGCATCGGGCAGCGAAAAAGGCTGAGCGACGGGAGGAACGGCAGGAGAAGTACCTTGATCGCCTTGCTCGGAAGAATCGGCGCAGCTAGCGGCGCAGGCTTTTTCTGGGGGCGCTGCCCGCTTTCCGATAGGCGGAATACAGGTGTCTGGCCCGCGGATGTTTCACGTGAAACTTGACGATGCTCTAAATCAGGTGTTTCATTATGGGTAGTAACGGTATCCGCCTCAATGATCTGCCCGCCAACATCCCGGAAAAGATACCGAAAGGAGAACCGCGATGTTGAAGCGCGCCATACCTGCCGTATTGATCCTTGCGCTGTGCATGGGATTTTCCCTGGGCTGCGCGCCCTCGGATGGAGGCTTCGCCTGGAGTTCGATCGACCCGCTGTCCACGGCCCGTTCTTACGCAACCCCTGTAGAGCTGAACGGAAAGGTGTACGTAATCGGCGGTGCCGTATACGCAGCAATGCGGCCGGTGGTGGACGTCTACGACCCTTCAGGCGGGGTGCGCACGACTTCCGTTGCTCTGCCGACCCCCAGGGCGGGCCACGATGCGGTGGCAATGGACGGGCGCATCAATATCCTTGGGGGTATGGGGGAGAAGGAAACTTTCGCCTCCATGGAGAGCTACGATCCCGCATCGGACTCTTGGCGACCGGAGCCCCCGATGCCTGAGCCCCGCGATTTTCTCAGCGCCGAGGTGGTCGGGCGATCCATATATGTATTCGGCGGGTACTTCCAAAACAAAGTGCATGATGATGTATTCCGCTACGATGTGGACCGCTCGACCTGGAGCCGCGTTAGGAGCATGCCTGCACCCCGATGGCAGCACGCGTCGGTGATGTATAAGGGCTATGTCT
>CAYUPG010000054.1:5889-8682 GCA_964446515.1 uncultured Treponema sp. | reverse complement strand
CGGAGGAAAGATCGCCGACGGCGTACCGCCGTCGCCGGAGGTTCTTCGTTACGATCCGGTTCTCGATTCCTGGACCGTTGCTGCAACCATGCCCTCCCTGCGGGAGATGCATGAAGCGGTCCTCGTCGACCGCTTCGTCTACATCATCGGCGGCAGGGGCGACCCGAAGGATCCATCCGTTTATTCCTCCTGGCGCTACGATATGGAAAAGAACACATGGAAGGAGCTTCCCGGTATGGTCCACAGGCGCTTCAACTTTGGAGCTCTCTATGCCGCCGGATATCTCCAAGTGTTCGGAGGATCGACGCAGGATTTTAGGACGAGTATTGCGGAGTGCGAGCGGGTTAAAGTACGGTAATAATATAGAAATAGTAGAGAAAAACAGGTAAAAATTCGGCAATCATACTTGCGATGAAAAAAGGGAATAGAGCTCCCCGCGATGGGATATTCCGAGCTTTTGGTAACAGCGATGTATATGCGTCTTAACGGTGGGAAGAGAAACGCACAACTTATCGGCAATTTCGGTGTAGCGATGCCCTTGGTACACCAATACGAGAACCTCTCGTTCTCGTTTGGTCAGTTCTTCCAGGGAGTGAATGCCGGAGGGAAGCGGCCTTTCGGCTTCCGCACGCCACCCGTCCCTGATGGTTTTGATGATATAGCCGGCCAAGGGTACATTGATGAGCAAGAAATAGATGGGGTGCGCTTGAACCCAAAACGTCATGGTTTTGTCCAGGTAGGGCAGCCGAAAACCGAGCAGCTCTCCGACGGCAATGCCCGGATAGGAAACCATGCTTATTATGGCTATCGCTAAGGCAATTCTGGATGAAGGGAGCAGGCGTGAGGTCTTTTGCCTAATCAGGACCGCCTTTGTCCCGGCGAGGTACAGCATGAGTACCGCCGTCAGGCGGATGAAAGTCAGTATCCTCATCCATGAAAAGGTGTGGGCGGCGAAGGTTGCGGCGATCAGGATGAACCATGCGCAGGAAAGAACGCCACTATGCCTCCGCGTAAAGGTCCCTACTTCATTGAGCGCATAGTGGTAATAGGTGAACAGCAGCCATGCTGCGGCTATGCACACCAGCATGCAATCGTAGGCGAGGTGCACCGGCCAAAGAAGGTCGCCATGCGTATGCGCCTTTGAATAGTACATGAAAATTTCGAGCGCCGTGATGATGTTGAGCGGTATGAGCGGCCATAGGAGAGAGGCAGTTCCGCGGTCGCCGGCCTTGCCTTGAATGATAAGAATAGAAAAAAGGTTGATTCCTCCAAGCACGATGCACACAACGGACAGCATGAAGAAAAGCGCATCCATGGGAAAATAATATCATACTTTTGGTTGATGCGCGCCGGCTGTTGCCGCGGCATAGTGGAACCGGAGGATGCCATGCGCACAGCAGCTCTTTGGGCCCTTGTTGTTTTGTCGGTGTATAGTGCTTTCGGTCAGGAACGGCAGGGGCCAAGTGAGGATTCGGGCGGACGGCTTGCCTTGGGTTTCTGGCCCGGGGCCCAGCTCCCCATCGGAGAAGAATCGGTGCGAGCCGGTATCGCGGGAACCTTCGGGATGGAGTACCGGCTGGGCACCTACCCCGTGACGCTGGGCCTGGATGCCGAGTATATGGATGCGGCCGTGGATATTCCTGGGGAATCCGGGGGCGGGATCTCGTCCCTATCCGCGTATTTCAAGGCTGGAGCGCGGCATCAGCTGATCCCGCGCCTGAGCGGTACTTTGCAGGCCTATGCGGGAATCGGCAACAGCACGGTCCGTGTGGATTCCCGCTCCGTTGAGGCATCGGAAGCGGCTTTCGGCTATGGCGTCGGGGCCGGATTGGAGTTTCTACTGACGAAGCAGTTTTCTTTGGGTCTGCGGGGGGCGTACCAAGCGCACTCCAACACCTACGGCGGTGTAGTGGTCCAGGCGGGTACGGTCTTTGTTTTTCCGGAGCGGTCGCGGAACGTCGTACCCAAAAAGGCGCCCGAACCGGTGCCTGCGCCCAAGCCTAAACCGCTGATTGCGGAAACGGGGACTCCGGCGGGAATGCAGTTGGCCCTCAGCGGCCTGCGATTCGACTCCGTTTTTCCCGTATTCTACAAATACTACGATTCCAATCCGATCGGTGCCGTAACGGTTGCCAATACGGGCTCCAAGCGCATATCGGATATTTCACTGAAGATACTCATTCCCCGCTTCATGGACGTGCCTAAAAGCCAGACGGTGCCGACGGTACTCGAACCGGGGACCCAGGCGGAGCTGGATCTCTTCGTCCTATTGAACGACCAGGTGCTGATGGTCACGGAGGGAACGGTCTCGGCGGTCAAGGTTGAAGTGTCGTTTACCGTTGACGGCAAGGCACGGTCGTATCAGCTCGATCGAAGCCTCTCCGTTATGGACCGGAATGCCATGACCTGGGACGACGACCGCAAAGCGGCATCCTTCGTTACCGCAAAGGATCCCGCCGTGCTGACCTTTGCGCGGAACGTGGCCGCCATGGTGCGGGATGGTTCATTCGATGGGGTCAACCTGAACCTGCGGACTGCGGCGGCCATGCTTGAGTCGCTGGCCGCCCACGGCATCGGGTATGTCGTGGACCCCAAGACTCCCCATGCCGAATTGGCGGAAAAGCCGCAGGCCGTGGACTTCCTTCAGTTTCCCCGACAAACGCTGGAATACCGGGCCGGCGACTGCGACGACCTCACCATTCTCTATGCAGCTCTGCTGGA
The DNA here is from genome assembly GCA_964446515.1 of uncultured Treponema sp. Taxonomy (GTDB): domain Bacteria; phylum Spirochaetota; class Spirochaetia; order Treponematales; family Breznakiellaceae; genus CAYUPG01. The sequence goes on along the minus strand of CAYUPG010000054.1, from coordinate 5,961 downwards.
GGCGGTCGGAATCCCTACCGCCTTCGTGATCGTTCCGGGCCATATCTTCCCGGCTTTTTCGACCGGGATGGG
>CAYUPG010000054.1:0-5879 GCA_964446515.1 uncultured Treponema sp. | reverse complement strand
AGGCTGCCCAGTTCTTCAGCCGGCAGGATGAGCTGATAGTCCGCGACGGCGTCGTGTGGATGCCCGTGGAGGCGACGCAGCTCAAGGATGGGTTCCTTGCCGCCTGGTTGTCCGCCGCGAAGCAATGGCGGGAACGGTCAGGGCGAAATCAGGCGGAGTTCTACCCGATCGAGGCTGCGTGGGCGAGCTATCCTGCCGTCGGGCTTCCCGAGACTGGACCGCAGTTGGCCTTCCCCTCGGCAGCTGCGATGAAAAGCGTATATCAAACCCAGATGACCAAATTCTTGGACAGGGAAATATTCCCCCAAGTCTCCAGCATCCAGGCGCAGATAGAAACAAGCGGCGGGGATCCGCGGCACATAAATAGGCTCGGGGTCCTATATGCGCGGTACGGATTGAAGGATCGTGCGGGAAGGGAGTTTGAAAAGATCGTGCGGGGAAGCCGCCCCTTCCCGCAGGCGCTGCTCAACCTGGGCCATCTGCGCTTCCTCGACAAGGACCTTGATGGGGCCTTGGCCTATTACGGCAAGGCGCAAGCCTTATTGCCCGATAACCCTGCGGTTCTTTTGGCGGTGGCTCGGACAAACCACGAGCTGGAGAACTATGGGACCGTCGCCAGGGTCTATTCCCGACTTAAACAGGTCGATCCGGCGTTGGCAGGGAAATATGCGTACCTTGATTTCCGCGGGGAAGAAGCCCGCCGGGCGTCCCAGGTTTCGGGAGCGGCATCCGGCGTCGTATGGGGTGAATAGCATGGGGGAGAAGGGAATGAGTATCAAGGGATGGCTTTTGGCTGCGGTTCTTGTTGGTTTTTCGGCGCTGTTCTGCGGGTGCCCCGAGGGCAATCTGCTGTCGGAGCTCGAAACGGGCGGTAAGGATACCGCCTCCGATGCCGGGGATGAGGAAGATCCTCCTCCGGGCATACCCGATATTCAGATTTATCGGGACGGCGTGACGCTGGTTCCTAACGGCGGAGGACCCATCGACTTTGGAACGGTGTACATTGGATCTCCACCCTATAGCAGCGAGAGAACCTTCAGAATCTACAATTACGGGGACGGCCGCCTCGGTTCCATCTCCGTGGCGATCAATCCGAGCGGCGGAACACCCGCAGGAACCTGGGCTATGACGACGCCGCCGCTGGAGGCGATTGATCCCGAGAATACGACGGACTTCATCATTCGATTTAACCAACAGGGTTATGAAAGTTCATTCTTGGCGTCCGTGGTCGTATCGAGCGATGACCCGGATACCCCTTCCTACGGCTTCTCCGTAACGGGTCATGTTACCTGGTGTTGACGAAACCGAGCGCTTCATTCCCTTGAACGGAAGAATGGTGTCCCGCCGGGAGGGGGCTCTGGTGCTGATTCCCGGTGCTACGGCCCCCGTCGCTCTGGAGGATCGCGATTCGGGGCTGTTCGCCTGTCTCGGCGGGGCGCGCACCCACGCGGAACATCTGGAACGGCTCCGGGACGCCTTCGGCCCGGGGCTCGATGTGCGCGGGGCGGCGGCCGCCCTGGCGCGGCTGCGCGATGCGGGAGCCCTGATGCCCCTGAGCCGCTACCTTGCCGCCGCCGCCGGGAAGGCCGCGGAGCGCGGGCCGGCGCGCCCCGTGAGCGCCGTGGGCGTTATGGGCTCCAGGTCCTGCGCGCTTGGGTCCGCGAAGTCCTTTCTCGCGGCGGCGGCGAAGAGGAACGATCCTTTCAGCGTCGTGCTCTGCGACGATCGGGGCGACTTGCCCCCGGTGCAGGGCGCCGTCTACTTCGGTCCGGAGGAGCGCCGCCGCCTGGCGGAGGACATACGCGCGCAGGATGCCGCTCTGGACCCCGCCCTGCTGGACTTTGCCCTCGTCGGGGATGCAGCCTGGGATTTCCGCGCGGGGGCGAACAGGAACGCCTTCCTGCTTCTTCAGGCAGGGACCTTGGCCGTTATGAGCGACGACGACGAATCCTGCGCCTACGCGCCGCCCCCAGGGGCGGACGGCGGCGTATCGTATTCGTCCAGGCCTGCGGATATGCTCTGCTTCCTTTTCCTTGGGCACCAGGAGGCTTTGGACTTTGCGGGACCCCTCCGAGAGGACTTGGTGGAACTCCACGAGGGCCTGCTGGGCCGTAGGGCGGCTGAGCATCTGAGCGATCTTCTTGCCGCCGACCAGGTGCCGGATTTTTCAGACGCCGCGGAGCCTCTGACGGGGGCCCTTCTGAGTCACGGCAGCCGGGTCATCGCCACATCGGCGGGTGTTCTCGGCGACTCGGGCATGGGATCGCCCCGATCCCTCCTATTCCTGGAGGGGGAAAACAGGAGCCGGGTCGTTGAGCATGCGGAGTCCTTTAGGGCCGCATCCAGGTCCCGGTTCATGCTTTCCGCGGCGCGGCGAAAATGTGTCTATGCGGGCCCCTTTTTCAGATGCGGGCACTCAGGCTACGATGCGAGGCGCATGCTGCCGCCCTTTCCTCCTATCGGCCGGAATGAGGACGGCGTATGGGGCCTGCTCGCGGCCCGGTGCTATGCTCCGGGAGCCCTAGCCCATATACCCGCCGCCGTCGTCCACAGGCCGCCCGAAACGCGGCGCTTCTCGGGTGCGGATTTTTTAAACCTCGACTTGCGCGCCAATGATGTGCTGTCCCAATTCATTCAGCTGTTGCCCCAGACCTCTCTTTTTCCCCTGTCGGCGGAGTCCGCGCTGCGGATCATAGGCCGGCAATTGTGCGATCTCTCCGAAGCCCCGCGGGCAGTTTTCCTAGATGCCTTGACTGAAGCCCGAATGCGCATCCTCGCCCGTGAAATGGAGCGTTGCGACGAGTTTCTCAGTAGGTACAGGGCTTCGCCCGTCGACTGGGCGGAGGATGTGGATCGTCTGAAGTCGGCCTACGAGGCGGCGGCCTGCCTGCATGCCCCTCGACTGATGACGGATGCAGGCCGGGGCTCCGGAGAGCCGGTTTCGGCGGCCCAGGAATACCTGGGACGATTCGGGAGGCTGCTCTGCATGTGGCCTGCGCTAGTGGAGGCCGCACAGCGCGTCGCATCCGGAAGAAGCGGCCATGTATGAACCGTTGCTGAGCATTATCCTCCCGGTGCACAACGGGAAGCCCTTCTTGGAAGAGACGCTTCAGTCGGTACTGGATCAGACGCTCCCGCGCCGGTTCTTCGAGCTGCTGGTCGTCGACGACGGCTCCGACGACGGGACCGGCGAGCTGCTTCAAGCCTTTGCGGGAAAGAGACCCTGGGTTCGTCTGTTGGCCACGGGCTACGCCAGCGGCGCTGCGGGGGCTCCCCGCAACCTCGGACTTGCCGCGGCGGCGGGCAAGTATATCCAGTTTTTGGATGCCGATGATGCTCTGCTGCCGGATGCCTGCGAGTTCTTATGCGAGGGCATTTCCGAGCAGCAGGCGGACATCCTTTCGGGCACCTACGCGCTTATGAACGGCGATCAGGGGCCCGCCATGCTGTACCGCCGGCTCTTCCCGGAGCCCCTTGTCGCCGTCAGGGCGGATGCGCACCCGCAGGTGTTGGCCGCTCCACCTGCGGTATGGTCCCGAGTCTTTTCGGCTGAGTTTCTGCGCAGGAAGGCGATCCTCTTTCCTGAAGGAGTTATCGCCCAGGATGCCGTATTCATGGTAGAGGCCCTGCTGCGGGCCGAGAGGGTATCGACGATTCCCGATGTGGTCTGCCGCTATCGCCTCAGAGGACCCGACGACCCGCTTTCCATGAGCAGCCGCAGGGACCCGGCGTTCTTTCGGGATCTATGCACGACACGCTTCATGATCCGAGATCTCTTCGAGAAGTGGTCTTGCTTGGATTATTACGAACTATTTTATGGGGAACACCTGCGGTATTACCTTGACCGACTGGTGCCTGCGCTATTGGAAAACAGGTTGAGCGCGGCGGAAGCGTTCACCATATCGTCCTCCCTGTTTACGCGGTTCAGAGCCTTGGACCTTGATCAGGTACCTTTGCCGCGGCGGGTCCTGATCGAATTGCTCGGACTGGGCATGGAAGAGGAATTCGGAGAATTGATAGCGTGCATGAGGCAGGCCGGTGGGTGCGCCTAAAGGACCCGCCGCGGTGGTAGTGCCGTTCCGGGATGAGGAAGACCTGCTGGATCAATGCCTCCGGTCAATCCTGGCCCAGACGGTTCGGCCTGCCCAGGTCATCCTTGTGGACGACGGAAGCAAAGATCGGTCTTCGCGAATCGCTGAGGAGTACGTTGATGCATATTCATGGCGATTGATTAGGTCGACCGGATGCGGGCCTGCGCTTTCGAGAAATGCGGCCCTCGATGCGATCGAGACGCCGTTTGCGTGCTTCTTGGATGCGGATGACGTGCTGGCGCCTCAGGCTGTGGAAGAACTTCTTTCCTGCGCGCTTCGCAGAAACGCGGATATCGTGTATGGGGGGCAAGCCTACCTGGATGCTTGGGGACGGCTGAAGCCGGTGCCGTATTTGGAGCGCTATACACGTATCGGGGAATCTCTAAACTTGAGAACGGTGCGCCATTCGATCCTCGGTATCCCGGTGGCTACAGGAAAGTTGTTCCGTAGGGAGCTGTTGGATTCCGGTCCTATACGCTTCAAGGAGCTGAAGGTCTGGGAAGACATCCCTTTCTCCGTAGAAACATGGCTGCGGGCAACAAGGATTCATGCCTTGAATTCCTATGCGTATATTCGGCGGCCGAGTCCCCGATGCAGTCCCGGCCTGAGCTCCCGGAATGACTACGAAGCGTTTCAAGAACGGCTGCGCTCCATGGCGTTTGTTGATGAACTGTTGGAGTCGAAGGATCTGGAAGAGGAACGGGAAAATAATCGGGTGCAGTCGTTGTTCTGCGCTGCGGCTATCTACGCTTCAATGGAAAAAGAATCCGACAAGATGGCTGCGGAAACGGCCCTGCTGAACCTTGTGAAAGAACAGGCGGTTCAGGCCCGCAGCTTCAAGGCCTGTATGGGGATTCCCCTGGAGGATTTCCTGGCCGGAAAGGAGCTGAGTCCGGAATACTGCCGATTTCTGTACCTTAAGGAACGAATCAGAACGCGGCAGCGTGTGTAAGCCCGAATTCGCCCACGCGGCCGAGCTCCGCTATTCCTCCCCCCAGGAGCCCCGGCGGGCGGCCTTGGCGTCGCCGTGGAGGCGCTTCTTGGCCAGGCGCCGCTCCCGGGAAGCCCGGGTGGGGGCGGTGGGCTTGCGGTTCTTGGGAAGGCGGGCGGCGGCCAGGATGAGGGCCTCCGCCCGGGAAAAGGCGCGCTCCCGGTTGGCGAGCTGGGAACGTTCCTCCGTGGATACGACCAGCAGCTCGCCCTCGCCGGTGATGCGGCCCGCGAGGACTGTCCGGAGGCGGGCGAGCTCCGCCTCCGAGAGGCCGTCCAATTCGGCCAGGGGGATGCGCAGCTCCACCTTGGTGTTCACCTTGTTGACGTTCTGTCCCCCCGGGCCGCCGGACCGCGAGAAGGCGAGGGCCGCGGCGGCGCGCAGGGAGGAGCGGAGGCGGAACTGGTCCATGGGAGGCCTCAGCCGACCGCCTTCCTGAGCTCCTCCACCTTGTCCGTCCGTTCCCAGGAGAAGCCCTCCCGGCCGAAGTGGCCGTAGGCGGCGGTCTTCCGGTAGATGGGCCTGCGGAGATCCAGGGTGGAGATGATCCCCGCCGGGGAGAGGTCGAACACCTTCCGTACCGCGTCTTCGATCCGCTGCTCGGGCACGGTCGCCGTCCCGAAGGTGTCCGCCATGACGGAAACGGGGAAGGGCACGCCGATGGCGTAGGCAAGCTGGACCTCGCAGCGCTCGGCGAGGCCCGCTGCGACGATGTTCTTGGCCACGTAGCGGGCCATGTAGGCCGCCGACCGGTCGACCTTGGTGGGATCCTTGCCGGAGAAGGCGCCGCCGCCGTG
>CAYUPG010000053.1:0-13486 GCA_964446515.1 uncultured Treponema sp. | reverse complement strand
CTCGTGGACAAGCTTTCCCTGGGTCTTATCCAATCTGAAGCGCACCTTTTTGAGGGTTTTGTCCAGAACCAGGGAGATGTGGCATATTTCGATGGTCGTTCCCTTCGCGGCGTCTCCGGAGATCTCAACCGCCGCATCCTCGTCGGCGTTGATCCTGCCCAGTAGGTCGGTGATCCTTGCGTTGAGCCTATTCTGTTCTTCCGAGAGCCGCTTGAGGTAATCCTCGTATTTGGTACGCAGCAGGCCGTCCGTGGAGGGTGCCGCGATCAGCTCCCGGACCTTGGCGGCCTTCAGCGAAGCGGTCCGGACCTGCTCGTTGACCCGGTCCAGTTCCTGCTGCGCGGTGAAGTCGACCCCGCAATGGAGCTTGGTGGATTTCCCGCCCTCCGTGCCGATGCCCGCAGCCCGGACCCCATGGACCGCATAGACTTCGCACCCCACTATGCGCCCCTTGTCGCCGAGGTCCAGCTTGTCCAGGGTGTAGATGGTGGAATTCACCGCCGCCGCGGAGATCGAGACGGAACCTCGGGCGGCCAGCCGGCAATTCTGAACGAATTTCGCCTTGAAGCCGCCCCCGGCCTTAATCGAGGCGCGCCCTCTCCCTATGACGCCGCCCGCTATCAGCATATCCTTTTTCGCTATCACGTCCGTCGCGTCGAAGGTCTGTTTGGCGATTATGGAACCGCCGGAGTAGACCTTGAAGCCGTCGGCAACGGAACCGTCTATGATGACGTCTCCGGGAAATACGATGTGCCCGGTCTTGTAGCCCACGGTGCCCTTGACGGCGAGGACCTCCTCTACCATGAGCTCCTTGCCGTTCTCCACGAGGCGCCCGTCCCGGGCCGCGACGATGGCGTCTTCCCGGCGGCGGGTGTTCTGTCCCGGCTCGGCGCTTTCGGGCCGCCGCACGGGCATGGGAATTTCGGCTCCGCGGACGTCCTTTCCGGGCCTTCCGCTCTTCCTGGGGTGGAAAAGAGCCAGCACTTGGTCTTTTTTGACCACCACGAAGGGGGAAAGCTCCCGGTAATCCACCCGTATGGCGTCGGCGTCCGGAAGGTTTGGCCAGCTGCGGAAGGACGGGTCGAGCTCGTAGTACTCGAGGATCTCCTCGACCGGAGGATCGCCCCGGGCTATGACCACGCTTCGGGCGGGCTGACGGTTGAGGTTGCACTCCAGGGCGGCATTCCGGATGACGTCCCAATCTACGCCGTGGACGATGTTGAGCCTGTCCAGGGCTGAAGCGATGTAATCGGGGGTAAGGGGTTGGCCGTCTCCCAGGGGCGGCATGAAATCGGCCCGGGCTTCCAGGGCCTTCTCGTCCAGGTTGATGACCAGGCTGCCGTCGTTCCGGTGCAGACCGCTGACGGTGGCGCTCTGACCGGCCGTTTCGGCTTGCGAATTGTTTTGTTCTGAGGTAGTATCCATATCCGGCTCCATGGCCACCGTCCCATTATAGTATCGGTCGTACGGTCCTCGACCATGAGGGGCAAAAGGGCTTGCACAAACCCGGGCACCATTGTATCTTTATACAGGCATTCGGCATAAATATTCGTTTGCTGGGCGGAGATTTTTGTGAAAGAACGACTGGCTCGTCTCAAAGCGATCAGAAAACTGATAAAAACGTACCGCATAGAATCCCAGGATACCCTCCTTGGGCACCTCCAAAAGGAAGGCTTCGTCGTTACCCAGGCCACCCTTTCCCGGGATCTCAAGCTGCTCAAGGTGGGGAAAATCTCAGACGGCCACAACGGCTACGTCTATTCCCTCCCCGGGGACGACGACCGGCAGGAGACCGAGCGGACCTACGTGCACGACTTCCTCCGGGGCTACGTCTCCATCGACTGGTCCCTCAACATGGTGGTGATCAGGACCTACTCGGGCCACTCCGATTCGGTCGCCCTGGCGGTGGACAACCTTGCCTTGGACGACGTGCTGGGCACCATAGCCGGCAGGGACAACACGGTGTTCGTGTGCCTGCGGGAAGGGGTGACGGGGGAAGATTTCATGGCGCAGATGAAGGAAAAGATACCCGAGCTTGAGGACTGAGGAGCGAGGCATGATTGACTACCAGGATTTGAATACCACCACTGCATTCAAGAAGCTGCATGCCCTGGCCCCCAAGGGCTCGGGCTTTCCCTACGCCTCCGTCCTGACCGGCGATAGGGTCCGCTCCTGCCGCACCCCCCTCGCCGCAGGCCTCGTATACTCCTGGGCCGCCAAGCCCGCGGACGATGCCGTTCTGGAGGCCCTCCAAGGCCTGGCGGAGGAACAGCAGCTGGTCGCCAAGTACAGGGCCCTCCTGGACGGAGAAGCCGTCAATACCGGGGAGCAGCGCAAGGTCCTGCACCACCTTCTCCGCGGCCGCCTGGGCGCTCCGGTGCTCCACGGCGGGCGGGACCTGGGCGAGTTCTACTCGGGCGAGAAGGCGCGCTTCTCCGCCTTCGCCGAAGGGGTGCACCGTCAGGGGCTTTTCTCCACGGTGGTGCAGATAGGCATCGGCGGCTCCGATCTGGGCCCCCGGGCCCTCTACCTGGCCCTGGAGAATTGGGCCGAGAAGGCCGGGCGCCGGAGAATGCGGGCCGAATTCATCTCCAACGTAGATCCCGACGACGCCTCAGCGGTCCTGTCCCGGCTGGACTTGCGGCGGACCCTCTTCGTGCTCGTATCCAAGAGCGGCGTGACCCAGGAGACCCTGGCCAACGAGCTGTTCGTGAAGGCGAAGCTGCGCTCCGCGGGGCTCGATCCTGCGAAGCACATGGTGGCCGTCACCAGCGAAACCAGCCCCCTGGCCCACAACCCTGACTACCTCGACTCCTTCTACATAGACGATTTCATCGGCGGGCGCTACTCCTCTACCTCCGCGGTGGGCGGGGTCGTGCTGTCCCTGGCCTTCGGCCCGGAAACCTTCGCCGAGCTCCTTTCCGGGGCCCACGAGGCGGACGCCGCCGCCCTGGAGCCCGATATACGGAAGAACGCCGCCCTGCTGGACGCCCTCCTGGGCATCTGGGAGCGGAACGTCCTGGGCTATCCCTGCACCGCGGTCCTGCCCTACAGCCAGGCCCTCTCGCGCTTCCCCGCCCACCTGCAGCAGCTGGACATGGAATCCAACGGCAAGCGCGTGAACCGCTTCGGAAAGCCCGTGCCCTACGCCACGGGCCCCGTGGTCTTCGGCGAGCCGGGGACCAACGGTCAGCACTCCTTCTTCCAGCTTCTCCATCAGGGCACCGACGCCGTTCCCCTGCAGTTCGTCGGCTTCGCGGAGAGCCAGCGGGGGGACGACGTGGAGGTGGACGGGTCTTCGAGCCAAACCAAGCTTATGGCCAACTTGACCGCCCAGATCATCGCCTTCGCAAAGGGCAAGGCCGATGGGGACGGGAACAAGGAGTTCCCCGGCGGCAGGCCTTCCAGCCTCATCTACGGCAAAGTCCTCGGTCCCGCGGCCCTGGGCGCCCTCTTGGCCCACTTCGAGAACAAGGTGATGTTCCAGGGCTTTGCCTGGAACTTGAACAGCTTCGACCAGGAGGGCGTGCAGCTCGGAAAGGTTCTGACCAAAAAGGTGCTTTCCCGGGCCTCAGGCGATTCGGCGCTGGAAGCCTACGCGGAACTTTTGGGGGTATGAGCATGGTGCAGCGGGTCGCAGCGACGGCCGACGGCGCCTGGGATGCGCGTGCGGTTGAGGATTTTCCCGGGTCTCCCTTCCAGAAGATAGGCCGGGACTGGATGCTGATCAGCGCGGGAACCAAAGAGGATTGGAACACTATGACCGCCTCCTGGGGCGGACTCGGGGTGCTCTGGAACAAGCCGGTCGCCTTCGTCTTCGTGCGGCCGACCCGCTATACCTTCGATTTCATGGATAAAGGGCCGGTCTTTTCCCTTTCCTTCTTCGACCCTTCCTACAAGAAGGCCCTTGCCTTCTGCGGCGCCCACTCGGGCCGGAATACGGACAAGGCCGAGGGTTCGGGCCTTTCCCCCATCGTCTTCGAAGACGGAACGATCTCCTTCTCGGAGGCAGCGGAGGTTCTCACCTGCCGCACCCTCTATACCCAGGATCTGCTCCCCGGCCGTTTCGCCGACGGAAGCCTTGAAACCCACTATCCCAACAAGGATTACCATCGCCTCTATGTGGCGGAATTGACGGCCCTCAGGATCAGGCGCCCCTAGGACGGATCGCGGCCGCATCGCGGCCATGCGTCCGCCGCTGCGCCGCGGAGGAGGGTCATTCCGCTCCTGCGCAGAGGCCGCAGGCTAGGGCAGTGATCGTGGGAAAGAGCTCCGGCCTGAGGGTTTCCGGGGTGTCCCGGGCTGTATTCAGGTCCTTCCAGGTCCTGGGCAGGAGGGGACCGAGCCTGCCGGAGAGGCCGGCGGATTTTTCGGCCTCCCTGTTGACCAGTTGCGCCGCCAGCGCCGGTTTTCCCCGCAGCCGCGCCGCAAGTCGCTCCGCCTCCACTTCGGGAAGCACCGTGATGGTTTGAGCGGCAAGGCCCGCGGCGAAGAAGCCCGCATCGTCGGAGAAGGGGGTCGGCATGAGCAGGACGCGGCGCAGGGAGAGGGCTCTGGCAGTCCTGAGGAGCCTGACCCGGAGGGAGCGCAGCGCGTGGAGCGCGCGGTCCGCCCCCGCTCCCTCGCTGCCCCGCAGGAGCTCGTCCGCCGCCGTGGAGACCACCAAGGTATCCCCCCTGCCGCAGGCGTCGAAGTTGTAAATGCGGGCATCCTCCAGGCCTATGTCCCGGAAGCCCCTTCCCAGGGCGTAGGAGCCCTGGCTGCGGAGGCCCAGAGACCCGGCGGCCTCTTCCTTGTCCGTGAACACAACCCGCCAGCCCCGCGCTCCCTCTTCGCGCAGTTTCCCGGCCGCCGCCGCCAGCTGAAACACCGCGGCCCCGTTGTCGTTCGCCCCGGGGCTTCCCGGAGCGCGGTCGTAGTGTGCCGTAAGCACCGTCGGACTCGCTTCGGACCGTCCCTGAGGCCGGGATAGGGGCCCTACTATGATGTGCCGGCTTCCGGCAAGGTCCACGGAAGCGGGTTCGAGGCCCGCCGAATCGAGGAGTTCGAAAAGGAGGCTGTAGCGGTCCGCTTCCGGGGCGGTGAAGTCCCGGAAGCGGGAGGGCAGAGAGAGCGGCATTCAGGCAGTATAGCCCAAGGCGGACGCAGCAGGAAGCGGCTTGACGGAAAGTCCGCATAAACGGTATGCATTGGGCATGATAACTGCCGAGTTAGACCGGGAGCTCCGCTCCCGTCTGGATGCCCTGAGCGCAGACGGGCTGACCCGCTTTTCCATGCTCGGAGGCACCGTGCGGGGCGCCCTCCTTTCCGGTTCTCGCCTGGTGGCCCAGGCGCGGGCCAACCACGATCTGGGCATCATCGAGAGCCTTGCCCTGGGACAGGCCCTGGTCTGCGCGGGGCTCCTTTCCACCACCATCAAGGACGGCGAGCGCATAGGACTCCGCATGGACTGCACGGGAGCCCTGAAGGGCTTCTCCGTTGAGACGCGCTGGGACGGAAGGCTTAGGGGCTACCTATTCTGCGACGGGATAAAACTCGGCGCGCCCCTTGAGAGCTTCGACCTCAAGCCCTTCATAGGTTCAGGTACCTTGAGCGTCATGCGCGCGGGCCCGGCGGGGGAGCCCTACACGGGCCACATCTCCCTGGTCCACGGCCGCATCGCCGAGGATATCACCTCCTACTACCTGCAGTCCGAGCAGACCAGGACTGCCGTAGCCGCGAGCGTCCGCTTCGACGCCGCGGGGCGGATAGCCGGAGCCGGGGGCCTCTTCCTCCAGGCGCTCCCCGGGGCGACGGACCTGGACATGGAGGACACGGAGGACCGCATGGCGGAGCTCCCGTCCCTGGGAACCTGGTTCGCCGAGGGCAAGACGCGCGCCGAACTGCTGGACCAGTGGTTCTCGGCCTTCGAGGTTGAGCTCCTCTCCGAGGGGCCGGTCTCCTTCTCCTGCGACTGCTCCAAGGAGCGCTACGGGGCCTTCCTGAAGAACCTAGGGCACGACGAGCTGCGGAAGATGATGGATTCCGGCGCCCTTCCCGCGGAGATACTCTGCCACAACTGCGGCAGCGTGTACGAGTTCTCCAGGGAAGAGCTGGAGGCGCTGGGCGGCGCCGGGGCCCGCCTCTAGCTCAGGGCTCCTCGGCCCTGAAGCTCCTGGTCGGAGCGACCAGTTCGTCCTGGGCCGTCACTATGGCAAGTTCCCGCTTCCCCGACCGGCAGGTTGCCTCCAGCACCCCGTACACCGACGCCGCAGTAGCCTCAAGGGCGGCGACCGCGTCGGCGCTCCGGAGGTACCGGGCCAGGAACAGGGCCGCCGTAAGGTCCCCCGCGCCGTTCGGTGCAGGATCCAAGGGTAGCTGGGGGGTCCTGACGCGGCGCAGAGCGGTGCCGTCGGAGACGAGCATGTCAATATGGTCCGCCGCGGCGTCGCCGCCGCGGTAGCTCGTCACGAGGACCACCGAAGGACCCTGGGCGTGCAGCTTTTCTATAGCCCTGCGGGCGTCCTCGATGTTCCGGACCGTAAGGCCCGTCAGGGCCTCCAACTCGAACTGGTTGGGCGTCAGGATGTCCGCCAGGGGAACGACGTGCTCCCGCAGCATCTCAGGTATGCCCTTGCGGACGAAGAAGCCCCGGCCGTAATCGCCCATGACCGGATCGCAGCAGTAGAGGGCCTCCGGCGAGGCCGCGCGCACCCTGCGGACCGCATCGACCACCGCCCAGCCTATCTCGGCGTCCCCGAGGTAGCCGGAGAGTACGGCCCTGCAGGACGCCGGGGCTCCCCGGTCCTCCAGACCCTGGACCAGTTCCGACACCAGTTCCGCGCCCAGAACCCGGCCCTTCCATGAGCCGTAGCCCGTGTGGTTCGAGAATTCGACGGTGTTCACCGCCCACACGTCGTAGCCCAGGCGCTGCAGGGGAAAGGTCGCGGCGGTATTGCCGACATAGCCGTAGGCCACATGGGATTGGATGGAGAGTATGCCCATGGCGGCTATCTCTGCCCCCGCCTGTTCCCGCGGGACAGGAAGTCCAGGATGCCCCCGAGCAGTCCATGGATGAACCCCCGGTCCTTTCCGTACTTAAGGGAAAAATCCTTGGCCGCCTCGGCGACGGAATATTGGACCCCGTACTTCTTCTTGAGAAAGTCCCAATGCTTCACTATCCACACGTACAGGTCTCCCGAGGTTCTCCCGGGAAAACGGACGCAGAGCCGTTCTTCCTCGATGATGTCGATGATGGGCTTGAAGACGTTCTCGTACCATGAGACGAGGGCGTCCGCGAAGGCCATCTCCTGGGTCTTTCCTTCGTTGAGGAAGTATTTGTGCACCAGAATGTGGTTGTAGATGACGTCGTAGCGGCCGGGGGCGGAAAAATCGAGCTCCCCGTAGCCCGTCAGGGCGGTGAAACGGGTCTTCTCTTCGAAGAGGCTCTTCTCGTAGTCCACCACCGCCTGGCGCAGCTCGTCCACGGTCATGGTCGGTTCGATGCGGATCTCGCTGGAAAGGCTTATAACCTCGGCGTCGATGGAGCCGCTTCCCTGGCTCCTGGCGACGGACACCCGATGGTTGCCGTCCCGCACGAAGTAGACGCCCCCGATCTCGTAGAGCTGGATGGGCGGGAGTATGATGTCCTTGAGACGGGCGACGTCGACCCGCTCCCAACGGGAGCGCAGGTGGTCCGCCTTGGGAAGAAAGTACTTGTTGAAGTCCCGGTAGCGGCCTTCGCTGCCCACGATGAGGTCCAGGGGAACCACCTTCATCCCCTGGTAGGTCTCGTTCTTGGGCTTGAGGATTTCCTTGACGTCGTTGAAAGATAGGAGCCTGTCCTTGTCGGCGTCCATGAAATGCTGGATGCGGGACAATATGGCCCTGCCCCGGGCTTTGGAAAAATCTTCCGCAGCCTGCATGGTATGCATGTCGCTCAATCGTTCTCTCCCATGTCGATCAGGTAATGGCTGTAGGCGTTCACCACCAGGGTATCTTCGTAGCGGGTGGCGCGGACGTCCGCAAGGTCGTACAGGTGGATGTGTCCGTGGATGAGGTACTTGGGCCGGAAGAGGCGCATGAACCAGAGGAAGGCCTTGAATCCCCGGTGGCAGGGATCGTCCTTGTCGTGTATGCCCTCCGGCGGCGCGTGGGTGAGCAGCACGTCCAGGTATCTGCCGGAAAGGATCTTGTTGACCAGCAGCCGCGGCACCAGCTTCGCGATCTCCAGGTTCATCTGGAAGTTGGTGTACTGGTTGCGTCCCTTGTTGTAGAGAAGGGAGCCCCCGAGGCCCATGACGATGAGTCCCTCCTCCCGGTGTATCCTGGACCCCACGTGGACGGCCCCCGAGGAAAAGGCCTCCGCCTCTTCCTGGGCGGAGCGGTGACGCAGCCGGTCGTCGAAGCCCGGCTTGTAGAAGGCCAGCTCCTTCAGGTTATGGTTCCCGAACACGAAGAGCAGGGGCTTGTTCAGGCAGGTGACGATGAACTCCAGGTAGTCCATGGGAAGGTCTCCCGCGCTCAGGACCAGGTCCACCTCGGAAAAGCGCTCCTTGATGCCGGCGCTGTAGACGAGGGGGTCTATCTGGTCGGAGACGCAGAGTATCTTCATGACCGCCGCATGGCCCCGTAGATATCCACGGCGCTCAGGAGATCCTGAAGCTGTTCCTTGTTGAAGAGCTCCACGGGGCGGGAGTCCGCGAACTCCAGGGCGGTGCGGGTGAAGCCGGAGCTGGTCACCACCACGGCCCTGGTCATATTGAGCTTCTTCATGTGCTCAAGGAGGGCGCGTACCGTCGATTCGTCCACCATCTCCGGCATGCGGAAGAAGCGGACGAGCTTGGGGAGCTTCCTGACGTTCCGCCATTTTGCGGAGTCCCCCTCCACGGCGATGATGTCGCAGCCGTTGGGAAGCTCGGTGATGTCCCGAACTTGGAGGGAAAGCCCCTGGGTGACGATGGCCTTGCAGAATTCCATGAATTCGCCCTGACTCGCCGTGAGGTAATCCTTCATCTTGTCGTCGGTGCGGAATTCCTGGTAGTGGGACAGCTTTTCCGCCACGTCCCGGAAGTTGGGCTTCTTGGAGTAGATCTTTTCCCACTGCTCGATGGCCCGGTCCAGTTCCCGGTTCTTCTCGAAGCACATGGCCAGAAAGTACCGGGCGTAGAGGGTCTCTTGGCTGGACTCGTCGGTGGAGACCTTGACGGCCCGCTCCAGCTCGGGCACCGCCTTCTCCAGGGCGTTCATGCTCATGTAGCAGCCGCCCCGCTCCACCAGGGCCTTGACCTTGTAGTCCGGGTCCCGCTGGGCCTTCTCGAAGGAGAGGAGGGCGGCCACATAGTCGTGGGACTCCTTCTGCAGTTTCCCCAGGAAGTAGTAGGCCTGGGCGTTGTCGCTCTGGAAGCGCAGGGCCGCCTCAAGCTCGGCCTTCGCCTCCATGGTCTTCTTTTCCCTGTAGAGCACGAGTCCCAGCTCGAAGTGGGCCTTCCCGTGCCTGCCGTCCAGCTCGACGGCCTTGCGCAGGTAGTTCTGCGCCATGTCCGACCGGTTCCGCTCGGCGAAGATCTTTCCCGACCAGTAGAAGTGCTCCGCCTGGAAGGGTTCGAGCTTGGTCAGGAGCAGGTATTCCTTCAAGGCCTCTTCGGCCTGGTTGAAGCGCACGAAAAGCTGGGCCATGGTTCGGCGGAACTCCCCCTCCGGGATGTGAGGGCCGAAGCTGCCTATCTGATTGACGTTCTTGAATTCCATCAGGGCGAGTTCGGCCTTGTTGTCCGCCAGATAAGCCTGGCCTAGGAGGTAGTGGGCTTCGGCGTTCCTGGGTTCCCTGGCGATGATCGCCTTGGCGGCCTTGGCGGCGGTCTGGACCTTCCCCTGCTTGATGAGTCCCGCGAGCATTTCGACCCGCTTGGGGGCGATGATGGACTTGATCAAGAAGAAAGCCAGAAAACCGATGCCGACCCCGAGAACGACGATGATTACAACCACTATGGTCATGACGCGTACCGCCTCGTTGTGGTATCCTTAACACCGTGAAGAGTAATTATTTTGGCCCGCCCTGTCAAACCGTGCAGGCCCTGCTCAAGACGGCGGCCGCGGCGGTTCTGATTTGCGTCGCCCTGGCGGGCGCCTACGGCCAGAGCGTTTTCTCCAAGGGGGAAGACCTCTTCCTCCGGAACCGGCCGCAGGAGGCCATACCCCTGCTCGAGGCGGCCCTCGCGGAGGACGGCGCCCACGTGGTCGCCGCCCTGTACCTGGGAATAGCGTACCAGCAGTCGGACCGCCACGACGACGCCGTCGCGGTGTTCCGCAGGATACTCCCCCGCGCCGGGGACAAGACCGCCCTGGTGGCCTTCAACCTGGGGAACGCCTATTTCGCCAAGGGCGGGGCCTCCTTCGCCATCCAGTACTACACCCAGGCCCTGCAGGCGGACCCGAACTACGCCTCAGCCTATCTCAATAGGGCGAACGCCCGGGTCAAGATGGGCGCGGTCCAGGAATCGACGGCGGACTATGAGCAGTTCTTGGCCCTGGAGCCCTCGTCTCCCAAGCGGCCCCAGATAGAGCAGCTGCTCGCCCTCATCCGGGGCGAGGCGGCGGCGGCGGAGCGGGCGCGGGAAAGCGCCGCCGCCGAGGCCAAGGCGGAGGAGGACCGCCGCAGGCGTCTTTTGGAAGAAGTGGCCGCGTCCCTGCAGTCCGCCGCGGAGGAAACCCGGGGACTGCAGGCGGGGGCGGAAGAGGTTCTCTCCTACGATGGGGAATTCGAGCTGGAGTAATGTAAGGAAGGAGCTGCAATGTCCGTGGACCATACCGATCAAAAAAAACGTACTACCCGCATCGCCGCGGCGGTCCTTGCGGGCATCCTGCTGCTTGCCGCAGGCGGGACGACCGCCTTCTTCGCCCTCCGGGGCGACGGCTCGAGCCGCACGCGGGCGAACACCCTGGCCCTGGCGCGGGACTACGTGGAGCGCGGCGAGTTCCAGCGGGCCCTGGACCTGCTGGACCGTCTGCTCATCGAGGACGCCTCCGATGCGGAGGCCCGGACCCTCCGCGATGCCGCGATCGCAGCCGCCAAGGCCGCGGCGGAGGGCGCAGGCGCGGCCGCGGGGTCCGAGCGGGACGCCCTTTCATCGGCCATAGAGGAGTTCGGCAAGGCCGTAGAGACGGCCGCCCAGGCCGCCGCCAGGACCCCTCCCCCCGCGGCGGAGGGCATGAGCGCCGCGGAATCCGCAGCCCGGGCCAAGGCGGAGGAAGACCGCCGCCGGGCCGCCGAGGAGGCCCGGGCCAAGGCCGAGGCGGAAGCCGCCGCCAAGGCCGCCGCGGAGGCGGAGCGCCGCGCCGCGGCGGAGGCCGAGGCCGCCCGGCGCAGGGCGGAGGAGGAGGAGCTGGCCAGGAAATCCAAGGAGCTGCAGGACCAGATGCGCCTGGTCAACGACCTCATCGCCCAGGGCCGCACGTCCGTGCAGCGGGGGGACCTCGGCGGGGCCGGAAAGACCTTCTCCGAGGCCGTTTCCCGGGTTCCCCAGGGGGAGACTCGCTTCCAGGCCCAGAAGCTCGCGGAGATCGCGGAATCCTATTACGAGGGCTTCGCAAAGGATAGGGACGGGGACGCCGGGCAGGAGGCTCTCAAGGAGTCCATACGCTACGCCAGGGAATCGGTCAAGACCGACCCCGGTCAGGCGCTGCCCCACTTCACCCTGGGCAAGATCAACGGCGACCTGCGGCAGTGGGACAACGCGACCACGGAGCTCAAGGAAGCGGTGCGCCTGGACCCCAAGAACTACCTTTATTCCTTTGAATTGGGGCGGGCCTACTTCAACGCCCGCAAGTTCGCCGACGCGCGTCAGGCCTTCGAGACCTCGACCTCACTGAAGCCGGATTTCGAACCCGCCTGGTACAACCTCGGCGGAACCCTGCGCGCCCTGGGCCGCCGCACGGAAGCGCTGGCGGCGTACCGCCGGGCGGTGGCGGTAAAGCCGGACTACGCGGTGGCCCATAGGGAGATAGGGCGCCTCCTCTTCGCCGGGGGGGACAACGCCGGGGCCATAGCGGCCTTCAACACCGCCCTCCGCTACGCGCCCAACGACGCCGCCTCCCTGCGGGAGCTGGGAGCCGCCCAGAGCGCCTCGGGAGATGCCGCCGCCGCGGAGGCATCCTTCGCCAAGGCCCTCCTCATAGCGCCGAACGACGACCAGACGAACTACAACATGGCGGTGGTAAAACTGTCCCTGGGCAAGGTGGAGGAGGCGACTTCCTTCGCCCGAAAGGCGGTGGCCGCTGCGGATTCCAACGCCGTGTACCACTACACCCTCGGCCTGACCTTCGAGGCGGCCAAGAACATCGACGGCGCCGTCGCTTCCTACACCAAGGCCGCGACCCTCGACCGCAGGTACGTCAAGCCCCGGGTCAACCTGGGCGGGCTCTATCTGGCGAACGGGTTTCCGGACCAGGCGCTGGATTACCTTTTGGAGGCCTACGCCCTGGACCCGAAGTCCTCGGAGGTGAACAACAACCTCGGCGCGGCCTATGCCCGGAAGGAGCTTTGGGAGAAGAGCGTGGACCACTACGAGCGCGCCCTGGCGGCGGAGCCGAAGAACGGGGTCGTCCGGATCAACCTGGCCAGGGCCTACGTGGGGGCGGGCCGCCTGGACCGGGCCCGGGACGCCTACCTGGAGCTGGTCAAGCTCGAGAGCTCCAATTGGGACGCCATCCTGGAGCTGGGAAAGACCTATGCGGGCCTCGGGGACTCCGCCGCGGCGAAGCAGCGGCTGTCGGATCTTCTGGCCCGGAACCCGTCTTATCCCCGCCGCGCCGAAGCGGAGCGCATACTCGCGGGCCTGTAGGCGGCGACGGCCAGGAGGGCCGAGACGGCCATGCCCGCCAATGGCAGGGCCTTCGCCGCGGCTCCCGCGGTGAAGCTGCCTGCGGTGCCCAGGGCGTAGCCCAGCACGACGGCGGCGGAAAACAACCAGGCATTGGGTTTCAGGTGGGGGATTCCCTCGCCCCTGTCCGCCAGGATGGCGACGGTGAGGGCGGGCACGAGCCCCGCGGTGTATCCGTTGTAGGTCTTCATCAGGAGGCCTATGACGTCGGTGTGGTACAGGGCCACGGCGGCGCCCACGGCGCCCACGGCGACGGTCCACAGCCGCACCATGGCCACCGACGGCTTCTTGATCAGATCGTTCTGGATGATGGAAGACGCGGTGAGGAGTACCGTGTCCGCCGTGGATATGATGGCCGAAAGAAGTCCGAAGACGAGGAGGGCCCCCAGGGCTTTGGGCAGCTTTCCCGCCGCCAGGGCGTTCAGGGGGTCCATCTTCCCGGGATCGAAGGCGGAGGCGGAAACCCAGAGGCCGATGAAGGTCAGGGCCAGGGCGAAGATGAGCATGCCCGTTCCGCTGAGGAACGAGGACTTCCGGGCGTTCTCCGCGCTGTCCGCGGAGAGGATGCGGCTGAACATCATGGGACAGATGAAGTAGGAGCCGCCCATCACCACCACGTAGTAGAC
>CAYUPG010000052.1:0-13491 GCA_964446515.1 uncultured Treponema sp. | reverse complement strand
GCGGCGCCGGTCCTGCGGGGACCCCGGCGCATCCACCTGGACGGCAAGTCGCGCCCCGCCCCGGAGGATCCGGCGGCGGAGGCCTTGGGCGCCGCCTACCTGGAGGAGCGGGCCGCCTCGCTCCGCTCCGCCCTGGCGGACGCCTTCGGCGCCGCCGGGCCGGAACCGGCGGGAGCGGCGGGAGCGGCGCCGCCTCCGGTGGAGGTGTTCCCGTAGCGCGCCAGGTAGGGGGCCACCAGGTCGTTCTTGTAGGCCCCCGTCCCGTCGTAGGTGATGGACAGGACGGGTACGCCCGTGACGGCCTCTATGGCCTTGGTCATGGCCTCGGTCACCAGGGAGGGGCAGCAGAAGGCCGGGGCCGCCTGGACGAAGAGGGACAGGTCCGGGTACTCGTCCAGTATCTTGAGTATCTTCAGCGCGTTGTCCAAATTCTCCCCCGACATCTCGGGCCGGAGTCCGAAGTAGTCGAAGGCCATGCGCCGCTTCCGGTTCGTCCAGGGCCCGTCGCTCATGGCCATTCCGGTCTTCCTCTCCAGGGACCGCTCCACCGCCGCCACGGCGGCCATCACGGTGCGGTAGCCCATCCAGCCGGCGAAGCGTTTTTCTAAAAGCAGGCGGTCGAAGAAGGCTTCCGCCGTGGCCTTGAGGTACTCCACGTAGGAGGTCACCACCACCTCGCCCCCCGACCGCTCTATGGAACGGATGAGGTCCTGGTTGAAGACGTCGTTGTCCCGCACGTAGAAGTCTCCGAAGATGGCCACCTTGGGCCGGGCGGTCTGCCTTTTGGGGATGCGCTCGAGCTCCGCGGCCAGCTTGCGGATCACCGGCACTATGGGCCGGCGCTTTTCCAGGGCCAGGACGCAATCCTCCAGGATACGTTCCACCAGGGCGTCCACCGCTCCCGCCTCCGTCTCGTAGGGCCGGACCCGGCAGGCGACCTTGCGGAGGAGGCCCCCCAGGGCGAAGGCGTAGTAGGCGTCCAAGGTCATACGGGGGGATACGTCGAAGAAGGTCAGATCTCCGCTGTAGACCTCCACCTGCTCCAGGCCGCCCCCCACCTTTTTTAAAATGCTCTCCATCTGGAGGGGGTACAGGGGGATGTTGCAGGGCCAGAGGGCCCGGATCATCCAGAGGGCCGTCCGCTCGGGAGCCAGATTGTGGGCGCCGATGAAGCGGGCCGCCTCGTGGGCCACCACGCTGACGGGGATGCACTGGCCGGACTTGTAGGTCATGGCCTCCCGGATGTACTCGGGCCGCTCTTCGAGGACGTGGGCATCCACTCCGTTGCCCCGCAGGGCCGCCGCCAGGAGGCGGCAGACAAGATCGTCCCAGGCCGGGAGCAGCACCGTCTTTGCCCGGGGGAAGCCGGCGCGCCGGGGGGCTTCCCGCTTGGCCTCCCCCGCTGCGTCCGCGGCCCCGTTCGAGACCCAGGGAAGGGTGAAGGGCAGCTTGGGCAGGGCAAAGATGCCGCTGCGGGCCGCCGTGTCGAGGGAGAGGGGAAGGCCCGGCACCGCGGCCCTTGCGGCTTGCGCGGCGGCGCCGGCCTCGGCGGAGCGCGCGGCGGCCGGACCGGAGCGGAAGTGGTTGCGGAAGGCCCGCACCGCCGCCTCAACCCGGGTCTCGTAGCCCACGGCGGAGTCGTGCTCGTCGATCTGGAGTATCAGGTAGGGCTTGCGGGCGCGGTCCAGGATCTCCTTGAAGGTGTCCATGGCGAAGGAATCGGGCCCGCACTTGAAGGAGGTGACCAGAACGGGGTACAGGTTAGGGTCTTCGGCGCAGTGCAGGGCGGTCTCTATCACCTTGGCCGCGTAGTACCAATGGTAGGCCTGGAGCTCCCGGTCGTGCCGCTCCCGGTGGGGGAGCATGTCGTGGAAGAACACCTTGAGGCCGTGCTGGGCGAAGAGGTCGGGAATGCCCTTGTTGAGGCCGGCGGCCAGAGCGGTGTAGGGCCGCCCGGTCAGGACCACCGCCATCTCGTCCTCTTCCGGACGCACCTTGGCGTAGAGCTCCTTGAGCCGTCCGTCGTAGACCGCCTTGATCCGCACCATGTCCCGGAAGAGCCGGTCCAGAACCGAAGGGGGCGGCAGGGGGGAGTCCAGGAGGAGTCCGCGGAGCATCTCGCGGAGCTCGTGGACCGCCTCGGCGTCGTTGCCGAAGGACGAATAGATGAGGGGCCTGAGCACCCGATCGGCGCCGTCGGTGGCCACCGCCACCAGGGTGGGGGCGTACTGGGAGTAGTTGCAGTAGAAGCCCCGCTCGGAGGCGGCGTCGGCGACGCCCGCCGCCTTGGCCGGCGCCTCGAGGTATACGGGCAGGAAGACGTAGTCGCACTTCTCCAGGAGGTCCCGCACCTGGCCGTGGAGCATGGCGACGGGGGCGCAGAAGTCCGCCCCGGCGATGCGCTTACCCTCGGCGGTCATCCGGGAGCTGTCCTGTCCCGGGACCACGGCGAAGCCCAGGGCTTCGAAGAAGAAGCGCCAGAGCCGCCAGTCCTCCTGGAGGTAGAGGCAGCGGGGTATGCCGATGCGTAGGGACCTCCTCTCGGGAGCGGCGCCGCCCACCCGGCGCCGGGACGCCTCCAGGGCGGAGTCCGTCGCCTGGTGGAGGGCGTCGGTGAAGCGGTCGATGGTGGAGGTGGACAGGCTGACCATGGCCCGGGACAGGCGTCCCCCCAGGCCCGCAGCTGCGGCCTCCGCCTCCCGCTCCTCCACCCGCTCGGCGATGCGCTTGACCGACTGCTCCAGGAGGGCCCTCCGCTCGCGCAGCAGGTCGAAGCCCGAGCTGTTCTTGGACACGAAGGTCTTGTCCCCGGCGCCCCTGCCGCAGAGGTAGCCGTAGACGATGTCCTCGCCCTGGACGCTGATGATGTGGAGCTTGCAGTGGTTCGGGCAGCCGTCGCAGACGTCCGAGCGCTGGGCTATGGCCTCCCGCGCCAGGCCGAGTCCCTTGAAGCGGCTCGGCCCCCGGGCTGCGGCGGCTTCGGGTGCGGACGCTTCGATGCCGGAGCGGGCGGCAGCCTCCCTGTCCTCCAGGGCCTGCAGCACCGCCCCGATGGCCCCGGTGATGTGGCAGTAGGGGGAGACGGATATGGGCTTGCCCAGGCGCTGTTCGAAGGCGGCCACCAGGGCCTTGTTCTTGGCCGTGGCGCCCTGGAAGACGATGCGGTTGCCGATGGAGCCCTCCGCCGCCACCTTGGACAGGTAGTTGTCGCAGACGGAGAAGAGGGTGGCCGCTAGGAGCTCGTCCACGCCGTAGCCCTCGTTCTGGTAGTTGTTCAGGTCCCGCTCCATGAAGACCGTGCAGCGGTCGCTTCCCGCCGGAGAGCTCCTGCCCAGGGCGCGTTCGGCGTAGTCCCGGATGGGAACCCCGAGCTTGACCGCCTGCTCCTCTATGAAGCTGCCGGTCCCGGCGGCGCAGACGGTGTTCATCTGGCTGAAGACCACCACCCCGTCCGCTAGGGCGGTGAACTTGGAATCCTGGCCCCCTATCTCGATGATGGTGTCCACCTGCGCTTCCAGCTCCACCGCCGCCCGGGCGTGGGCGCTTATCTCGTCGATGACGCCGTCCGCACCGACCACCGCGCCCACGAGCTTGCGCCCGGAGCCCGTGGTGGCGCAGCCCGCGAAGTCGAAGCGAAGGCCCGCGCGCTCCTCGATGTGCCGCAGGGTGTCCAGAAGGCCCTGGACCGCCTTGATGGGGTCCCCGGCGGTCCGGAGGTAGATGCCCAGCAGCACCCGCCGTTCCGCGTCCAGGACCGCCGCCTTGGTGCTGGTGGAGCCTATGTCGATGCCCAGGTGCACCTTCCCGGCGCAGGGGCCGTCCAGGGGCAGATACAGGTCCACCTCCGCCGGATTGCCCGGCCCCAGGACGGGGGAGTTGTAGCTCCAGGATTCCAGGGAACGGAAGTCCGGATAGGAGCCCCGGGGGGAGGCCAGGGGGCCGTGGCCGTAGCGGCGGCTCTCCTCCACCGTCACCAGGATGTCCGCGCTCGTCCGGGGCGGCCGCTCCGCGGCCTCAGGCTCCAGGCCCGGCTCCTCCGCGCCGCGGGAACGGATGAGGGCTCCCAGGGCCCCGTAGTAGGGCGCCAGGGGATCGCAGAGGATCTCGCAGCGGGCGAAGCGGGAGAGGTGGTGGACCACCCGGCGGTTGAGGGCGACCCCGCCTGCCATGACCGTGGGCCCCTCCAGGGCCTCTCCGGGGAACAGGGTGTCCGCGATGTTCCGCGCGAGGCCCGCGCAGAGCCCGTCGGAGATGGCCGCGGTGCTCCACCCTTCCTGCTGGGCGTGGATGAGGTCGGTCTTGGCGAAGACGGAGCAGCGGCTGGCGATGCGCGGCACCTCGGGCCCGCTCCGACCGGCCAGCTCGGCCAGGCGCTCCGCCGATTCTATCCCCAGGCGTACCGCCTGCTGGTCCAAAAAGCTCCCCGTGCCTGCGGCGCAGGTGGAGTTGGAGCGCATCTTGCGGTACGACCCGTCCTGGTCGAAGATGATGCGGGCGAACTTCTCCGCACCCACCACCAGTATGTTCCGCACCCCGGGGTGGACACGGCGGACGCCCTCTATGAAGCAGATGTTGTTCTCGGACCTATAGTCCGCGTGCACCGCCGCGGGCGTCCCGGCGGTGCACGCCACGTCGCGGAAGGGGCCGAATCCGGAGTTCTCCAGGAAGTCCCGGATCAAGTCCAGGGGCTTGCCCTTATGGAAGGCGTAGGAAGTGTGGAGGACCGTAAGGTCCGGATCCGCGACGACTATCTTGAGGGCGGCGGAGCCGCAATCGATGCCCAGGGAGCAAAGGCCTGTATTCATGCCTCACCTTAAACAGACTCGCCCGGCGGCGTCAATACGACAGTGCAACAAAGAGTGTGCGTATGAAAAACAGCCTACAAGCCGCCGAGGAAATCCTTGACCCCCTGAATCAGGGCCGGATGGGGGGTGCGGGAGTCGGGCTCGTAGTGGGAGCCCCCCTCGACGAGGAGGAAGCGGAAGTCCGCGGTCCTGCGCTCGATGAAGCGGCGGTTGTAGCGGTTTGCGACCACCGCGTCCTCGGTCCCCTGCATCACCAGGGTCGGCGGCAGGCCAAGGGATTTCTGGGACCGGGCCGCCCGTTCCCAGCGGCGCAGGGCGTCGAACCAGGATACGGGAAAGCGCCGGACGCCGAGGTCCGTATGGGCGCTCGTGCGGAGGGTGCGCAGCCAGGGGCGGCTCAGGAAGCGGAGGGCCGACAGGGCCGGCTGGTAGGCGGTCTTCACCAGGGGCTCGTAGAACAGGGCGGCGGAAAAGGCGCCGCCCCCCCGGCGGGTATAGTCCATAACCGCAGTCGCGCCGGTGCTGTGGCCGATAGCCAGAAAGGGGCGGGGCAGGTGCGCTTCGGTCCCTTCCGTTACCGTGCGGACGGCGTCGCCGTATATCGAAAAATCCGGCGCCCCGCCCCGTTCCCCAGAGGAAAGGCCGTGGCCCGGCAGGTCGGCGAGCACGACGTGGCGCCCGCTTTCCAGGGCGGTCCGGGCAAGGGCGGCGTAGCGGCTCGAGTCGGTGGCGAAGCCGTGGAAGATGAAGGCCGTGCCCGCGGGCGGTTCCGAAGCGGCGTTCTCCGGAGCGAGGACCTGGACAAAGATGCGGTAGTCCCCCGAGGAGAGGTATCCCAGGTAGCGCAGGGCCGGAGGCTCCAGGGCGAGGCGGCCGTCGAAGTCCGCGCAATACTCGCCCAGTTCCCCGGAGGGCCGCGCCGGCGCGCGGAAGTCCAGGGGCGGCACCGCGGCGGCCAGGGCCAGGCGGTAGGCGTATTCATCCCCTTCGGAATCCGTCGTGGCGCAGGAGGACGAAAGCAGGACGGCGGCGAGGAACAGGAGGGCCGGAGAGGGCTTCATGCACACATTGTACCAGATTGCGTCCCCTTGGGCGCTATGCTTTTTTCTCCCGATTCCGTATAGTTGAATAGGAGGTGTCCCCTTGGGTTCCATTTGTTTCCACAACGGCACGGTCTTGACGGGCTTCGCGGCCATGGAAAAGTGCGCGGTCCTCGTGGAGGGCGGCGTGGTGGCGGACGTTTTTTCCCAGCGCCGCTTCGAACAGAAGCGCTTCGGCGCGGAGGTCCGGGTGGTGGACGTGGGCGGTGCATACATCGCCCCGGGCTTCGTGGACACCCACATCCACGGCTTCGGCGGTTTTGGAACCGACGACTGCTCCACCGAATCGGTGGTGGAGATGTCCCGCCTCCTCTCAGGCTACGGCGTCACCTCCTTCAATCCCACCCTCTATCCCGCGGAGCCCAAGGCCATGCTGGAGGCGGTGCGCAAGGTGTCCTCCGCTTTCGGAAAGGAATCGGGAGCCCGGATCATGGGCCTCCACCTGGAGGGACCCTTCATCTCCCCGGACAGGCTGGGGGTCCAGAAGCCGGAAACCCTGAGCACCGTGGACATCCCCTTCATGGAGCAGCTCTGGGAAGCCTCGGAGGGGCACATCGTCAACATGACCGTGGCCCCGGAGATCAAGGGCATGCGGGAGCTGGCCCTCTTCTGCGTCAAGAAGGGCATAGTGCTCCAGGCGGGCCACACCAACGCCAACTACGAGAACATGGTGGAGGGCATGCAGGTGGGCATCCTGCACACCACCCACCTCTTCAACGCCATGAGCCGGCTGGACCATCGGAACCCCAACGCCGTGGGGGCGGTGCTCATCCACCCGGAGATGTCCTGCGAGATCATCGCCGACGGCTTCCACGTGCACCCGGACCTGATGAAGCTGCTCCGGCGGGACAAGCCCATCGACAAGATAGTCCTGGTCACCGACGGCCTCAAGCCCACCGAGCAGGCCGAGGGCCCCTTCTTCGCCAACGGCGAGGAGGTGGTGCTCCGTGACGGGGTGTTCCACCGGAAGATGGACGACGTGATAGCCGGCTCAAGCCTCACCATGATACGGGGAGTGAAGAACCTGGTGGCCTACGGCTTCTCCCTGGAGGAGGCGGTCAAGGCGGCGAGCTCCAACCCCGCCCAGGTTATGCGCTTCAACCGGAAGGGCACCATAGTCCCCGGCAACGACGCGGACCTGGTGGTGTTCGATGCGGATTTCAAGGTCCTGGCCACGGTGGTGGGCGGGGCCCTCAAAAAAAACACCCTCTAGGAGACCACATGCGACTGATCATTCAACCGAGCTACGACGCCGTCTGCCGCTGGACCGCCGAGCACATCGCCGGCCGGATTCGGGCCTTTTCCCCCACGGCGGAGAAGCCCTTCGTCCTGGGGCTGCCCACCGGGTCCAGCCCTCTGGGCGTCTATAAGAAGCTCATCGCCCTGCATGGGGAAAAAAAGGTGTCCTTCGCCCACGTGGTCACCTTCAATATGGACGAGTACGTGGGCCTTCCGGCGGACCATCCCCAGAGCTACCACCGCTTCATGTGGGACAATTTTTTCTCCCATGTGGACATCAAGAAGGAAAACGTGAACATCCTGAACGGAATGGCCGCCGATCCGGTCGCCGAATGCGCGGACTACGAGCGGCGCATAGCGGCCGCGGGGGGCATAGAGCTCTTCCTGGGGGGCGTCGGCGCGGACGGCCACATAGCCTTCAACGAGCCGGGCTCCTCCCTGGTGTCCCGGACCCGGGTCAAGACCCTGACCATGGACACGAAGCTCGCCAACGCGCGCTTCTTCGACGGAGACCCGAAGAAGGTCCCCTCAACGGCCCTCACCGTGGGGGTGGGCACCGTGACGGACGCCCGGGAAGTGGTGATCCTCGTTTCCGGGCACAACAAGGCCCGGGCCCTGCAGGCCGCCGTGGAGGGGGGCGTCAGCCAGATGTGGACCCTCTCGTGCCTGCAGCTCCACGGGCGCTCCATCCTCGTGTGCGACGACGCGGCCACCGACGAGCTCAAGGTGGGCACGGTGCGCTACTTCATGGACATCGAGCGGAACGAACGCATGAGCTTGGCCTAGGTCCGGCTCACAGTATGTTCGCCGACCTGCCCCAGTCGTAGTCGAGCTCCCGAAGCTGCTCCGCGTTCGGCATGGTCCAGAGGGCGATCCTTTCGCCGTCGGCCACGTAGACGCCCGTGTCGATCAGCTGGAAGGTGAAGGCCGCAACGTGGGACCGGTCGAAGGTCTTGGCGGGCTTGCCTGCGGGGCCCGAGACGGAGGCTATGCAGTCCAGAAGGTGGGCCCGGCGCCGGGCGAAGGTGGTGCCGATGTTGCCCGTGTTCTCCGGGTCGTTGAGGTCCGGGGTCTTGCAGTCCGCGAAGACGATCTTGGGGACCGACACTTTGCGGGCGGGATCGCAGAGGGCCGCAGCGAAGGCGTCGGGCGTGAGGTTCGAAATAACCAGGGGCTGGATGGGGCAGAGTTCCTGGTACAGGTAGTAGGGCTTTTGGGACCTGCTCCCGGGGCTCGACATGGGAAGCTCCAGCACCCTGCCGTCCACCGTGGTCAGGTAGAGGGAGCCCAGATCTCCGATGGGGATGGATTCCAGGGCGCGGTATACGGACAGGTACACCGAGTGCTTGGGATCCCCGTTGGCGTGGGCGACGCAGCGGGATCGGGCATAGTCCCGGTCCACGGCAGCGCATTCCGGATTCGCTATCTCCGCGAACATGAGCCGCTCCGCGGAGCCCTTCTTGGACCCCGTAGCCATGTAGGCACCGAACTGCACCGGATCCAATTGTGACGCGATCAGGGCTTCCAGGGGAAACACGGTAAGGTAGTAATGGATGGTTCGGTCCACGGCGCGCCTCCTGCGGAGCGTGTTCGCTCCGCCCCTACAGCCTAGCGGGCCCCCGGCGGGAAGTCAAGAAAAACAATATGACATACTCTAGATTTTGCGTCATCCAAAATGCTAGTATCGGCCATCGGAGGGTACGGGTATGATGGGATTCGTTCTTTTGGCGGTCACTGCCGCCCTGGCCTTCGCGGCCATCAACTTCTTCGCCGTCAAGAAGCTGGACGACGGCACCGACTCCATGCGCCAGATAGCCGGCGCCATTCGGGAGGGTGCGGACGCCTTCATAACCCACGAGTACAAGGTCATCTTCTCCATCGCCCTGGTGATCGCGGCGGTGCTGGCCGCGGCGGTGACCTGGTATACCGGCGTCGCCTTCCTGCTGGGGGCGGTCATGAGCGCCACCGCGGGCTTCATCGGCATGAAGATAGCCACCATCGCCAACGTGCGGGTATCCAACACCGCCCGGCTTTCCAAGAGCCTGGGCGCCACCCTCAAGGTCGCCTTCCGGGGCGGCAGCGTCATGGGCCTTTCGGTGGGCGGCTTCGCCCTTCTGGGCCTCGCGATCGTCTACATCGTCTTCGGCCGCATCCTGGGCCAGGCAAGTCCCGAGGGCCTGGCGGTGTCCACCAACCACCTGGGCATCAACTTCATACCCTTCACCATGACCGTCTCCGGCTATGCCCTGGGCTGCTCCATCATCGCCATGTTCGACCGGGTCGGCGGCGGCATCTACACCAAGGCCGCGGACATGGGGGCCGACCTGGTGGGCAAGACCGAGGCCCACATCCCCGAGGACGATCCCCGCAACCCCGCCACCATAGCGGACAACGTCGGGGACAACGTGGGCGACGTGGCGGGCCTCGGCGCCGACCTTCTGGAAAGCTTCGTGGGCGCCCTGGTGTCCGCGGTGGTGCTGGCGGCCTACCTCTTCTACACCAATTCCACCGGGGCCTCTCCCATATCGGCGACCCTGGTGGTCAAGCTCATCGAGTTCCCCGTCTTCTTCGCCGCCCTGGGCCTGCTCTCCTGCGTGCTGGGTATAGCCTTCCTCATCTTCAAGAAGGTTTCCGACCATCCCCACCGGGAGCTGAACATCTCCGTCTGGACCTCCGCGGGGCTTACCCTGGCGGCCGGCGGCTTTTTAAGCTACCTCTGGTTCGCGGGGGAAGACCTGTCCGCCCTGGGCTTCAGGCTGGGCGCGCTCTCTCCCTGGGTCTCGGCCATCCTCGGCATCGCCGGGGGCATCGCCATAGGGTCCCTGGCGGAGTACTACACCAGCTACGACTTCAAGCCCACCCAGCGGGTATCCGAATCCAGCGGCGAAGGGGTGGCCCTGACCATCACCCAGGGCATGGCCTCGGGAATGAAGTCCGTGTTCTACCCCGTGCTCATCCTGGCGGTGGCCATCATCGGCTCCAACGCCGTGGCGGGGCTCTACGGCGTGGCCATGGCGGCCATCGGCATGCTGTCCTTCGTGGCGGCCACGGTGTCCGTGGACACCTACGGACCCATAGCGGACAACGCCGGGGGCATCAGCGAGATGGCCAAGCTGGATCCGGGGGTGCGGCAGATCACGGACACCCTGGACAGCGTGGGAAACACCACCGCCGCCATAGGCAAGGGCTTCGCCATAGGCTCCGCCGCCCTGGCCTCCCTCTCCCTCTTCGCCTCCTTCCTCTATTCCCAGGCCGAGCCGGGGGATACGGACGGCTTCGCCCTTGTCCTGAACATGGTGGACACCCTGACCCTCTCGGGGGCGGTGGTGGGTGCGGCCCTGCCGTACCTCTTCTCGGGCATCCTGATAGAGGCGGTGGCCAAGGCCGCCCGCAAGATGGTGCAGGAGGTGCGCAGGCAGTTCGCCGAGATTCCCGGCATCCTGGCCGGTACCGCCCTTCCGGACTACCGCCGCTGCATCGAGATATCCTCCAAGGGCGCCCTGAGCGAGATGAAGCTTCCCGCCCTCATCTCCGTCCTGGTTCCCCTGGCGTCGGGCTTCCTCTTCGGCCCCCGCTTCGTCGGGGGGCTCCTGATCGGCACCACCCTGTCGGCCATCATGCTGGCCCTGTACACCGCCAACGCCGGCGGGTCCTGGGACAACGCCAAGAAGTACATCGAGCACGGCAAGTACGGCGGCAAGGGTTCCGAGGCGCACCAGGCGGCGGTGGTGGGCGACACGGTGGGCGACCCCCTCAAGGACACCGTGGGCCCCTCCCTGGACATCCTGATAAAGATAATGGCGGTCATCTCCCTGATCACCGTGTCCATCTACCAGAAGTTCAACCTCTTCAGCCTCTTCGGCAACTGACGCTCCGCGCGAGCTCCCCGGCCCGGGCGTTGACCGGCGCCGGGCAGGGGCCTATACTCCCAAGCGGCGGAGGCTCGCATCATGGCCGTCAGCTTGGCTGAAATCATCATCATCTGCTTAATCGCCGATTGGGCCTTCAAGCGTCTGGGCTTGCCCGGCCTTATCGGCATGATAGCCGCCGGAGCCCTGTTCGGCCCCTCCGTACTTAACCGCATCAATCCCGTGCTGCTGGAGCTGGGCGCCGACCTCCGGATGATCGCCCTCATCGTCATCCTGCTCCGTGCGGGCTTCGAGCTGTCCCGCGAGAGCCTCAACAGGGTGGGCAAAAACGCCCTGCTGCTGGCCTTTCTGCCGGGACTTTTCGAAGCGGCGACGGTGGCCGCCGTGGGGCCCTACCTGCTTCCCTTGACCCGTCTTGAATGCGCGATACTGGGCTACATCCTCGCCGCGGTCTCTCCGGCGGTGGTGGTTCCCCGGATGATCAAGTTCAACCGCGAAGGGCTCGGCACCGCGAAGGGCATCCCTACCCTGGTTCTGGCCGGGGCGAGCGTGGACGACGTGACGGCCATCGTCGCCTACGGCGTGCTCATGGGCTTGTATGCGGGCACCGGGGTGAATGCCGCCTGGAAATTGGCGGGGATACCCCTCTCCATAATCTCAGGCATCATCGCGGGGCTCCTCATCGGGGTGGTTCTCTACCGTCTGTTCGACCGCTTCAATCCCCGGGCCACCAAACGCGCCTTGACTATCCTTGGGGTCTCCATTTTTCTGGTCCGGCTCGGCGCCGTGCTGGACGGACGGGACATCCCCTTCGCGCCCCTTTTGGCGGTGATGGCCATAGGCTTCATCATCCTCGAACGGCGGGAGCGCATGGCCCACGAGCTCTCGGGCAAATTCGGCAAGATTTGGGTCTTTGCGGAGATTCTGCTCTTTGCCATGGTGGGCGCCCAGGTCAAATTCCAGGCCGCCGCGGACGCCGGTCTTGGGGGGGCCGCCCTCATACTGGCGGGCCTGGTCGGCCGGTCGGTCGGCACCTGGCTCTGCACCCTGGGAGCCGGCTTCACCTGGAAGGAAAAACTCTTCGTGGTCATTTCCTACCTGCCCAAGGCCACCGTCCAGGCGGCCATAGGTTCGGCGCCCCTGGCGATAATGGCGGCCCGCGGCATGCCCACAGGTCCGGGTGATACCATGCTTGCGGTGGCCGTCATGGCCATCGTCATCACCGCGCCCGCCGGCGCCTGGGCCATCAGCTGGGCCGGACCGGCCCTGCTCAGCGCCGACGGACCGGCCGGCGGCGCGGACGCCCGCCTGGCCGCGGAAGAGAGCGACGCCCTGGTGGACGACGAGGAGCGCATATGAACCGCATCCTGACCCTCATGGACAATACCCCCGGACCCGCGGAGGGGCCGGCGACGACCGCGGAGCACGGCCTCTCCTTTCTAGTTGAGATGGACGGGCGGCGCGTCCTCTTCGATACGGGGAAGACCGGGGCCTTCCTGGCCAACGCCGCGGCCCTGGGGGCGGACCTTTCGGACCTGGATGCGGTGGTGCTGAGCCACGGCCACTACGACCACGGCGGCGGCCTGCGCGCCTTCGCGGCGGCGACGGGTTTCCGCGGCCCCCTGTGGGCCGGCTCGGGCTTCTTCGACGCGAAGTGGTCCGACGAAGCGGGGGGGCCGCGCTTCCTGGGGGTGGATTTCGGTCCGCCCTACCTCGATTCCCGGGGCATAGACCTGAGGATTCCGGGGGACGGGACGGAAAAGACGCGCAGCACGGAGCTGTTCCCCGGCATCCACCTTCTGTCCGGCTTTCCCCGGACCCACGCCGAAGAGCGGGCCAATCCGCGCTTTCTGGCGGACCGCGACGGCGCAAGGGGAATGGACGATTTCCGGGATGAACTCTGCCTAGCGCTGGAGGTCGCAGGCGGGCTCGCCGTCGTTCTCGGCTGCGCCCACCCGGGGCTCATGAACATGCTGGACGCCGTCGGCGCCGCCTTCGGCCGGCCCGTCCGGGCCGTATTCGGGGGCTCCCATCTGGTCGAGGCGGATGCGGAGCGCATCAGGGCCACCGTCGCCTACCTGGCTGCCCTGGACTGCCGCACCGTCGCCCTGGGGCACTGCACGGGAGCCGAGGGCGCCGCGGCCCTGGCGGCGGCGCTTCCGGCCTACCGGCCGCTGCGGGTCGGGGCGGCGTACCCGCTCTAGGGCGATCCGGCGCCCGCGCCGCCCGGCCGCAGGCTGCCGGAGCAGTCTACTTCTTGAGTATCTTGGCCAGGACTTGATCCTTGGGGATCTGCTTGGTGCAGAAGAACCAGTCCTTGCAGGTCACGCCCTCCTGCTTGCCGTCCATGCGGTCCTTCGCGACGCCGCAGGATCCGGCGGGCGGCACGATGACTTCGTCCCCGGGGCGCCAGTCCGCGGGGCAGGCCACGGAGAAGGCGTCCGCAGTCTTGAGGGCCTGGACGACCCGTATGAGCTC
>CAYUPG010000051.1:0-13778 GCA_964446515.1 uncultured Treponema sp. | reverse complement strand
CAGGACCACCAGGTCCGCCCGGCGCAGGGTGTCCAGGGTCTTCTCCACCACCAGATCTTCCAGGACTTCCCGCTCCAGCTTGAAGCCTCCGGTGTCGATGAGCCGGACGGGCTTGCCCGCGATGAAGCCCTCCGCCTCCACCGGGTCGCGGGTCACCCCGGGGGTCGGGTCGGTGATGGACCGGCGCTTGCGCAGAAGGCGGTTGAACAGGGTGGACTTGCCCACGTTGGGGCGTCCCACCAAGACGACGACCGGAAGATTCCGGTAACGGATATCGGGATTGAATTCCATAGGATGCGTTGCTCCGAAAAACGGTTATGCGGCGGGGAAGCGTTCGGTCATCCACGCCCGTACCAGGGCGTCGACGTCGCGGTAGGAAGAACATGCCAGGGCCCCCTCCGCCAGGGCCCGACAGTCCGCCGCGGTGGTTCCGCGGATGACCCGCTTCACCGAAGGTATGGAGGAGGAGGACATGCTGAATTCGTCCAAACCCAGCCCCAAAAGTACGGCGGTGGCGCCGCTCTCCCCCGCCAGCTCACCGCACATCGCCGCGCTGATGCCCGCGGCGTGGGCCGCATCGATGGTGTTCTTGATGAAGCGCAGCACCGCCGGGTGGAAGGGTTGGGCAAGGTAGGCGGTCCGCTCGTTGCCCCGGTCCACGGCTATGGAGTACTGCACCAGGTCGTTGGTGCCGATGGAAAAGAAGTCCGACCGAGTCGCCAGTATGTCCGCGGTCATGGCGGCGGAGGGTATCTCTATCATGGACCCCACCTGCAGATTCTCCGCGTAGGCCTGCCCCCTGGCCCGGCACTCCGCCTTGGCATCCTCCAGGACCGCCAGGGCGTCTTCCAGCTCCTCCAAGCCCGAGATCATGGGGAACATGATGCGCACGTCCCCCTCCACGCTGCAGCGCAGCAGGGCGCGCAGCTGGGTCTTGAAGAGCTCCACGTGGGAGAGGCAGAAGCGTATGGCCCGCCAGCCCAGCAGGGGATTCTTCTCCTCCGTGGACTGGAGGTCCGGGATGAGCTTGTCGCCCCCCACGTCCAGGGTACGGATGGTCACCGGCTTCCCCGCCATCCCCACCACCACCTTCCGGTAGGCCTGGTACTGCCGCTCCTCGTCGGCGGACTGGCCCGGGGTGAGGAACAGGAATTCCGACCTATAGAGACCTATGCCCTCCGCGCCGTACTGCAGGGCGTGCTCCGCCTCCTCGGCGATCTCAATGTTGGCCTTCAGGACGACCCGGTGCCCGTCCTGGGTTTCCGCAGGCAGCTCCCTGAGGGCCGTGAGCCCGTCGGCCTCCTTGCGGAGCCGGGCCGTGATGCTGCCGTATTTCTCAAGGGTCTCGGAGGTGGGAGCAACCACCACGCGCCCCCCCGTGCCGTCCACGATCACCGTGTCCCCGTCGTTGATCTCCATGGTGGCCGTGGAGGTGCCCAGAACCGCTGGTATCTCGAAGGCCCGGGCCAGGATGGCCGTGTGGGAGGTCTTTCCCCCCATGTCCATGACGATGCCCTTGACCCGGGACTTGTTCATGGTCAGGGCATCGGAGGGAAGGAGGTTGTGGGTCACCAGTATCACGTCCCGGTCCAGGTCGGACAGGGAAATTTTGTTGATGGAAAGGAGCTGGTTGAGGAGCCTGCGGGATACGTCGAAGATGTCGATGGCCCGCTCGCGGAGGTAGGGGTCGGCGGCGGCGGAGAGCTTTTGGGTCAGTTCACGGGACAGCTCCCAGATTATCCACTCGATATTCTGCAGGCCGTCGTCCAGCCGGCCACGGACTTGGTCGTGCAGCTCCTCGTCGGCCAGCATGAGCAGGTGGGCCTCGAAGATCTTGGCGTGCTCGTCTCCCATCTCCCGGGAGGCGCGGTCCCGCAGTTCCCGGACCTCCTCCTCGGCGCAGCGGATAGCCTCCAGGAAGCGGTCCCACTCGGCGAGGACGGCCCCTTCCTGTATGGAATAGCGGGGGATTTGAGAAAATATGTCATCCAGGAACAAAAAGGCCGAACCTACGGCAATGCCCGAGGATGCGGAAATCCCGCTCAGTTCTTTCATTATATTGAAGCATACTCGAAAGCCGAGTAAACTGTCAAACCTCTATGGCCAACGAAGCGACTAGGGCCCCGGACTGTCTCAAGTGCATCCACTTCAAGGTGTCCTGGGACCCGGCCTTCCCACGAACCTGTCTGGTCTTCGGCATCAAGACCCGAAACCTGCCTTCCATCGAAGTGTTCCGCGCCACTGGCGCGCACTGCCCCGTCTTCCAGCGCAAGGAGGGCCTCCTGTGATGCTTTTGATCCAGCCCCCGACGGTTCAGCTCAACGCCCCGTACCCCGCCCCCTACTACCTCAAGTCCTTCCTCGCGGAACGGGGACTCGATGCGGCGGTGCGGGACCATTCCATCTCCCTCTTCGAGCGAATTTTTTGCCCCGATGGGCTTACCCGCATCTTCGCCGACGCCCGGTGCGCCATGGCCGCGCGGCCCCCGGCGGGCAAAACCGCCAGGTACCACGCGTCCCGCTTCCTGTCCCAAGAAGCCGCGTGGACGGCCTGCATTGGCCGTCTTACGGACTTCCTGCGGGGGAAGGACCGGGAGTTCGGCCACCTGCTGGCCCTGGCCAACGGGACCCTGCCCGACGGGCCCCGCACCGAGGTCTTCCTGGAATCGGTCGAGGGACGCCCGGAGGTCGACCAGGCGGCAGTCCTGGCGGGCGCAATGCTGGCGGACCTGGCGGACTTCATCACCGTGGTGCTGGACCCCACCTTCGCCCTGGTGCGCTACAGCGAGGCCCTGGCGACGGGCATACGCAGCTACGGCGAGGTGGAGAAGGGCCTGGACGGCTACATACTCAACACCTTCTACACCCCCCTCCTTGACGAGGAGTGGGCCGCCGCCGAGCGGATCATGCAGCCGCACCCCGCGGAAGACGGTCCGGCGCTCCTTGCGGGCTTCACGTTGCCCTTCCCCGGCTGCCTGGCGGGAGCCCTCTTCGCCGCCCGCTCTGCCAAGGCCCGCTTCGGCGACGCCGTCCGCACCCTGGCAGGCGGGGGCTACGTGAACACCGAGCTGCGGTCCATCGGCGCTCATCGCTTCTTCGACCGCATCGACTTCCTCTGCTTCGACCGGGGCTACGGCGCCCTGGCGGCCGTGCTCGACGCCCTCCGCTCCCCCCGCGGACCGGAAGACCGTCCCCTCTACAAGACCATCTACCGCTCCCGGAGCACCGGCGCCCTGGTTGGTTCGTCCGACTTGTTGTCGGCCGGGCCCGCCGCGGACGCCTACGCCCGACTGGACGCGGAAGCCCCTGCCCGGGTATTTCCCGACTATTCGGGGGTCGATTTTTCCCGCTACCTCTGCCCGGTGGACGACGCGAACCCCATGCACCGCCTCTGGACCGACGGCCGCTGGCTCAAGGCCTACTTGGCCCACGGCTGCTACTGGCACGCCTGCGCCTTCTGCGACGTCCAATTGGACTACATCAGGGGCTACCTCCCCGCGGACGCGGAGGCCTTCTTCGTCCACATGGTCCGCCAGGCGGAGCTCACGGGCGTGCGGGGCGTACACCTGGTGGACGAGGCCGCGCCGGTCGCGTCCCTTCTGCGCCTTGCGCAGCTCAACCGGGACGCGGGCCTACCCCTCTCCTTCTGGGGAAATATACGCTTCGAGCGGGCCTTCACCCCCGACGTCGCGGCGATCCTGGCCTCCGGCGGGCTGCTGGGGGTCTCGGCCGGCATCGAGGTGGCCTCGGACCGGGGCTTCAAGCGCCTGGGCAAGGGCATAGGGCTTGAGGACGTGGTCCGCGCCTGCGCGGCCTTCAAGGAGTCGGGCATCCTCGTCCACGCCTACCTCATCTACGGCTACTGGGACCAGGACGAGCAGGAGCTCGTCGATTCCGCGGAGATCCTGAGGCAGCTCTTCGCCGAGGAGCTCGTGGACTCGGCCTTCTGGCACAAGTTCGTCCTCACCCGCCATTCCCGGATCTGCGCGGAGCTGGGCCGGGGCCGCCACGGAGACTTGCAGGTGCTGCCGCAGGCGAAGATCGCCCCGGAGGAGTACTTCGCGGACAACGACCTGCGCTTCCGCGGGGAGGACGACTACGGCAGGTACACCGCGCCCCTGGACGCCCTGCTTTCCGCCTGGATGGCGGGGGACAGGTCGACGCCGGTGGTCAAGGCCTTTCCCTTCCCCATGCCCCGCCCCGCCGTTCAGGCGGACAGGGTCGCCTCGTACCTTGACGCCTACGCCGCCGACAGGGACCGCGGTCGGGAAGAGCCTCCCGCCGAGGAGGGAGACGGCCGCCTCCTCTTCCTCGGTTCCCGCCCCGCGGTCCTTCCTGCCGCATCGGGCGCATCCCGCCCTGCGCGCCTTCGCTGGCGCTACAAGCTCGCAGACCACGAGCTCGGAGCGCGCCCCGAGGCGGCGGGGCGGACGGCGGAGCTCTTGGTGCAGGCGTCTTCAGGCACGGGACAGCCCTCGCAGGACTTTTTCCGGGCACTGGCGGATCTGTTCGGGGATAAGGAAGCCGCCGCGGCCTGGCGCGTACTCAGGCAGGGAGGCTTGGCGGAGCATGGCGGCGCCGGCGGGAGGATAGGCCGCCGCTAGCGCCGCGTACTAGCGCCGCTTACTAGCGCCGCACCTCGTACCAGGTTTCCGCCGCCGAGCCTTCACCATCCTCCACCCGAAGGATGTGCCGGCCGGGGACCAGGGGCAGCAGGGCCCTGCCCGTTCCGTCCAGGGCGCCCATGGGTATCCCGTCCACCGACACCAGGGCGTCGGCGCCGAAGCCCACGGTCTCAAGGCGCAGGGCCTGGGCCTCCTCGGGGAGCGACGGGTCCCTGAGGAACAACGCCCCGGGAGGGGGCCGCCGTATGACGGCCCCTCCTGATGAAGCGGCGGCGGCTGTGCCGGAGCGGCGCCGCTCGGCGAGCCAGATCCGGTACTCCGCAGGATAGACCGTCGTTCCCCCGGCGGCATGCCAGGAGCAGGGCTCCGGCACCCTGTCCGAGCGGACGCGTTCCTTCACCGTGCCCGCGCAGCGCGCCGTCGCCTCCATGCCCGAGAGCGAGCAGATTTCAAGCTCCACCGTTTCGGCAGGAGCCCTTCCCCCCGGCGAGTCGTCGCCCCGAAGGGCGGCATCTCCGTCCCCCGCCGAGGCCTCCAGGGCGGCCAGCAGCTCCGCGGCGATCTTAGCGGGGATGGAGCTCCCCGTCTTTCCCACCACCGTCTCCCCGGAAAAGTTCCCCATCCAGACCCCCACGGTATAGCGCCGAGTCGCCCCCAGGGCCCAGATGTGCTGGAACTGATTGGCCGTTCCGGTCTTGAACATGGAGCCGAAGGGGGTGGCCATGGCGGGTGCGGGACCGAAGCCGACGAAGCGGCTGGGCCGGTCGGAGAGCATGTCCGCCGTTATCCAGGCGGCGTAGGGCGACAGCAGCGCCGGTCCGGAAGCAGGCGCCTCATCCTCCAAAAAGCGCAGGACCGGAACCGAACCTCCCCGAGGAAAGACGGAGAAGGCACGGGTCAGCTCCTCGAGGCTCACTTCGGCGTTGCCCAAGGCCAGCCCTGTGCCGTGGCCGCCTTTGGTCCGCCCTATGGACTCGAAGCCAAGGGACACGAGGAAGTCCTCGAAGGCGGAAACCCCCAGGCGCTCCACGAGGTAGACCGCCGGGATGTTGAGGGAGGATGCCAGGG
Organism: uncultured Treponema sp.; assembly: GCA_964446515.1. Lineage (GTDB taxonomy): Bacteria > Spirochaetota > Spirochaetia > Treponematales > Breznakiellaceae > CAYUPG01. The sequence continues at coordinate 8,086 of CAYUPG010000051.1, read as the reverse complement.
CGACCCGCGCACGGACCGGCCCGTTGAAGCGCCGGTTGAAGTTGCCCGGTATGTAGGCTTCCCGGGCGCCGAACACCGTGGGCAGGTCCGGCAGGATGTCGTTGGGGGACCAGCCCCGTTCCATAGCCAGGGCGTACAGGAAGGGCTTGAGGCAGGAACCGCTCTGGTTCTCCACCCGCACCCCGTCGATGCGGCCGCCGGACTCCTCGTCGAACCAGGACTTGGACCCCACATAGATGCGCACCGCCCCGTCGTCGTTGTCCAGGGCGAGGACGGCGCCGGTGGTGACCCGGCGGTCCCGCACGCCCACCACTCCCGCAGCCCGCAGGCCCTCGGCGTAGCGCTGGAGTTCCACGTCCACCGTGCCGCGCACCGCCCTCGCCGGGAACGCGGCGGCGGTCTGCGGACCCTGCCGTAGGCGCTCCATGACCCTGTCCACGTAGTGGGGGGCCTCGAAGGGCGCACGGTCGGAACCGGCCCCGGATAACGGGGCTTCGCCCGCGGCGCCGGCCTCGCCTGAGGCGACGGCGGCGGCGGCGCGCAGGGCCGCCGCGTCCACCGGAAGGCCCGCGCGGAAAACCAGGGCGCGGGCGGCGGCGACCGCCGCCTGGGGATTGCGGCCCGGATCGTAGAGGGACGGCCGCCGGGGAACCACCGCGAGCAGGGCTGCCGCCGCGTCGTCCAGCTCCCGCACCGACCTGCCGAACCGGGCGCGGGCCATGGCGGGAAGCCCTTCTATATTGGAGCCGAAGGGTATGCCGTTGAGCCAGAGCTCCAGGATTTCCGCCTTGGAAAGCCGGGCCTCCAGGCGCAGGGCGTCCCAGGCTTCCGCCGCCTTTCCCGCCGCCGTCCGGGGCCGGGGGATGATCAGGCGGGCCAGCTGCATGGTGATGGTGGACGCCCCGGACACCGTGGCGCCCGCCTGCCGGTTCGTGAGGGCGCTGCGGAGCACCGCCAGGGGGTCCACCCCGGGATGCCCGTAGAAGCGCTTGTCCTCCGCCTGCAGGAAGACCCGGAGCACCCCCGGAGGTACGGCTTCCAGGTCCGCCCATTCCCGCTTGACCCCGTCCGCGGCGGGCAGGGCCCGCAGGACCCGGCCGTAGCGGTCGGCGACCACGGTCCCGTAGGACCGTCGGCGGTATGTTTCCAGCTCCGGGTAGGGACTCAGGGCCGCCGCCGCAACAAGGGCCGCGGCGGCGGCCAGGCAGAGCGCTGCGGCCGCCGCAAGCCGGCGGTGGCCCGCAGGCAGCCGCCGGACGCGGCCCGCGGCGCGGCGGAGGAAATCCCGGACGGCGGCGAAGTCTCCCCTCATCTACCGTCCTTCAGGATGCGGATCAGCGATCCCGCCGACCGGCCGAAAACCTCGCCTTCGTACATGCACTCCGCGGTGCTCGGCGGGGTGGGATAGACCCCGGGCATCACCGCCCGGAAGCGGAAGACCAGCTCCCGTCGGCCCGCGGGGAAGCGGTCCCAATGGCAGCGCACCTCGTCGTCCATGATGAAACGCACCGGCTCCGCCGCATCGTAGCCCCATTCGTCGTACTCGGCCGTGTCGTCCTCCGTCCGGGGCGGGCGCCCCTGGGCGGTGGTGGTAAAGGCGGCATCCAGGATCTCCGCCCCCGAGGGCACCGGAGCGCGCAGGGCCACGTAGCTGCGGTCCTTGGAGCTGGACACCACGACGCGCCGGGTATAGGTCTTTCCGGCCATGAGCATCCCGTCGCCCACCAGCTTGCCGTCGGAGTCCCGGGTCTCCGCGTACACCCCGAGGCCCTCGTCCCGCGGGCCGGCCAACTCGGCGGGAATGCCGTAGCGGAGGGCGGCGGTGTAGTAGAGGAGGCCCGGCCCCCTCCGCTCCACCCGAAGGGGAAGCAGCACGTCCCGCCCCAGGCCCGCCAGGGGCGCGTCGGCGAAGCCGAAGGTTACCGCCAGGGGCGTGCCCCCGTAGCTGCGGAAATCCCCCTCCAGAAGCGGCGCGCCGCCGAGGGTCGCGGCCGCGGTAAAGTCGGCCCCCCGGGCGGCCTCGGCGTCGGCAATCCGGCCGAAGGCCAGGACCGCCCAGTAGGACGAGCCGGTGTCCGACCAGGTGCCCCGCCGCTGCTTCTCTATCAGGGCGGCGGCAAGGCGGCCCGTCATATCGTCCCCCGGATCCAGGGCATGGAAGAGCATGAGGGCCAGGGCGTAGCGCTCCGTATGGGAGCCCCAGAAGTCCCCCCTCCCCTGACGCGAGTCGCCCAGATCGACGGTCCGCGTTCCGGGCCGCATGAAGCGCTTGATGCGTTCCCGGGCGGCGCGCGCCTGGTCGACCATGCCCAGTTCCAGGGCCGCCAGGCCGGCGAAGGCCCAGCCGGCCACGCCTGTCCCGTCCCCCTCCTGGATAAAGCGGGCCACTTCGGTGCCCACCCGCTCGCCGTGCATGGCCCGCACCCACAGGGCGTAGCCCCGCAGGAAGGGGTCCCGGACGCCTGAGTCCCGGGCCTCCCTCGATGTAGACAGGAAGGACAGCAGGGCCCGCTTATCCAGGGCGGCGCTTAAGGCATAGCCCTTCTTTTCCGCCAGGGCCAGGATGTGGGCGATGCGCAGGCTCACGTAGTAGCTGCCGTAACGTCCCCCGGGCCAGTAGGGGTAGGAACCGTCGGCCAGACGGCTCTTGGCGATGAGGGCCAGCTCCTTCTCCACCGCGGCGGCGGGATCGGAAACCGGGCTCTCCAGGCCGAAGGCTTCCAGGTGCTCTCCGAAGGCGATCAGGGGCAGGAGCCGGGCGGTCCGCTGCTCCAGGCAGCCGTAGGGATAGTCCAGGAGGTAGCCAACCGCCTCCTTCAGGAGGGCCAGGCGGGAGGATGCAAGGGACAGCGTCAGGGTCCCCGTGCCCTCGGGTATGGAGGCGGGCAGCATGACCGCCTCCTCCATGAAGCTGCGGTCCGCGCCGAGGGTGCCCACGGCGGCCACGGTCTCCGTCAGATTCGGCCTATCCACGGTCAGGGTCTTTACTATCCGTTCGTTCACCGAAGGCGAGCGCAGGGTAAAGATCAGCTCGGAGACCCCCGTCCCCAGGGCGGCCAGGCGGAAGGGGACCTCCACGGTCCTTCCCGCGCCGATGCGCACCTTCCGCTCCGACTCCCCGTCCACCGCCAGAACCGTAAAGACGCTCCCCGGAGCGTCGCGGACCTCCAGGGACACCGTCGCCTCCGCCTCCGCCGTTTCCAGGTTGGTCAGGATGAGGGACGCCTGGGCCGTGTCCCGCCAGCGCAGCTTCCGGGGCAGGGCAGCCGTGGCGGTCAGTGGGGCGCTCACCCGCAGGTCCCGTTCGGCGATGCCGAAGCGCTCGGTGTCCACCGCCACGGCCGTGCAGCGGTAGGTGGTGAGGGAATCGGGCAGGCTGAAGCGCACCGTCACGGTCCCGTCGGCGCCGGTCACCAGGTAGGGCTCGAAGACCGCGGTGGGCCTGAAGTCCTTCCGCTCCTTCATCTTCGGATCCTCCTCCGCGTCGCCACCCTGCAGGTCCGCCAGGGCGTAGGTCACCGGATCGATAAGGAGGGACCGGCTGTCGGCCCCCCGGACGCCCAGGGGGAAGAGGGAGGGATCGTAGAAGAAGGCCAGGGGATCGGGGACCCTATAGTCGATGAGATCCACCACCCCCCGGTCCACGGCCATGAAGCTCAGCTCCACCCCCGCGGCGGGCTTTCCGTTGGAAGTGGCCCGCAGGCGCAGCTCCGCCTGCTCTCCGGGCCCGTAGACGCCCCGCAAGGGCTCGATCGCCACATCCAGACGTCTGCGGGAAGGATCCACGAAGAGGGGAACCACCCCGAAGACGCCCTTGGGCTTGTCCAGGTCCGGCTCGAAGTAGCTGTGGGTCGGCGGGCCGGAACGTACGGTATACGACGAGAGGGCCACGTAGACTACGGGGGTGTGCCGATCCTCCACGGGGACGTCCACGGTCAGGGCCGAGCCGTCCAGCTCCACGAGCTTCTGGGAAAGGATGCCCTCCCGCTCCACCGTGAGCAGGTAGGTGCCCTTGGGCAGGGGGGAACGCACCAGGATGCGCGCCGTATCCCCCGGCAGGTAGACCGCCTTGTCCGCGGTCATGGCGATGGCGTCCACGTCGTCCGAACCCCAGCGCACCCAGCCTGAGCCCGAGGCGTAGAGCCCCAGGCGCGTGGCGGCCACGCGACCCTGGTCGTCGGAGCCACGCAGGCGAAGTTCCCACTGCCCGCTCTGCTTCGGCGTGAAGGGCAGGGTGCCCGCGGAGGGGGAGGAGGACTGGAGCGTGATGGTCCGCGTCTCCTCCACCGTCTCCACCCGCTCCCACATCAGGTTCACCCGGCCGCCCACTCCGGCCTGCCGAGACGTGACCCACTCGGACCGGACGAATTCCGCCGTCAGCGTCTTGGGCCTCGCCGAGTCGCGCCCCAAGAGCCTGCCGTCCGTGCCGACCAGGGCCCAGCTCAACGTCGCCTCGGTCCCCGCGGGAAGGAAGCGGGCGGAGGGGGGCGCCGCGCCCCCCGATTCGGCATCCGCGGGAGCGGCGGGGACCGCCTTGCGGGAGGAATCCAGCCGGGCGGCTATGTAGAAGGATGCGGGGTGCACCAGGACCGCGGCCCGCCGGGCCACCTCCTGCCTCGCCGCGTCCCGGGCCGCCGCCTCCAGGCGGTAGCGGTAGGGAGCTCCCTCCACGCCGTCCGTCGCGGTCTTGAGGCCCAGCTCGGCCCTGCCGTCCGGCCCCAGGGAACCCTCCCCCTCGTCCAGATAGAAGCGTCCGTCCGCGGCCTCCGGTCCGAAGCGCCAGGAGGCCCAGGAGCCGCCGGGATTGAAGACGGCGCTCTCCCGCATCCAGGTATAGGAGTAGGGGGCGCCGGAGAGGGCTCCCCCCGCCAGGTAGGAGGCCGAGAAGGCGGCGGCGATGCGCTCCCCCCGGAAGTAGCGGCCCTCGGGGAAGGCCAGATCCGCCTCGAAGCGCAGGCGCTCGAAGTTCGCCACCGTAAAGGGTTCCCTCCGGTTCGCCCCTTGGCGCTGGTACTGGATGTAGTAGGTGCCCGGCGCCAGGTCAGCGGGCAGGGCGAAGGAGCCGTGGCTGCCGCCCGTGGCGGTGGTGCTGCCGGAGAGGGTCGCGATGGGGGGAGCCCTATAGGCCCCGGAGCTCACGGTGATCGTGAAGGGACCGCGGTAGGCCTCGTGGACGCCCACCGCCAGGTTCCGGTCCACTCCCCGGAAGCTCACGGTCTCCCCCGGCCGGTACAGGCCGCGGTCGGTGAACAGGAACACCGCCGCCCGCTTGTTCTCCGCCGTGTGGGGATTCGCGGTGGCCTGGACGTCGAAGCGCCACAGGTTGTGGCTCTCGTTGGGGATGAACTCCGCCTGGTCGCCCCCGGCCGCCGCGCCGCCGCCGGTGGAGACCCTGACCCGCAAACCTTTGCCGAAGGGGCCGTCCCCCCCGGCGTAGGCGTTGGGCGCGGTGAAGCGGCTTCTGAAGAAGCCCGCCGGGAAGTCGAAGACCGCCATTCCCGCGGCGTCCGTGCGGCCTGAGAGCACCGTGGTCCGGCCTTCCATGAGCTCAACTTGGGCCTCCCTCACCGCCTCTCCGGTGGACAGCCGAGTCGCCCAGACCAGCATGCGGTTGTAGGCGTAGCGCACCGTCAGACCGATATCCGTCACCTGCACCGTGAGCCACGCGTCTTCGGTGCTCACCTTGTCCTTCTCCCAGGGCGAACGGGTCTTGAACTCCCAGCGCAGGGCCGCGCTCCCCTTCCCCCCCGGCCCCAGGTAGGGCACAAGGTCGTCGGCGGTGATGCGCTTTACATTCTTGGGCAGGGATGAGAGGTCCATAGGCTCCAGTGCGGATTTCGGCAGACGCTCGTAGGGCCCCTCGGCGCTCCGCAGCGCCCGGCGTATGCCCAGGGGATTCTGCAGCTCCCAGGCCACCTTGGGGGGGAAGGCGGCTTCCAGCATGCGGCTCCCCCGGTTGGGCACGTAGGCGTAGCTGTTCGCCGCCCCGATCTCCACCGTTCCCGAGGCGGCCCGTCCCAGGGGCCTGCCCCAGGCATCCTTCAGCTCCGGCGAGACGGACACCCGGTAGCTCGTCTCGTAGCGGACCGGCAGTCCGCTCAGCACCACCGTGGAGCCGTAGGCCGCCACATTCTCCGCCGTGACGGGCAAGCCTTCCACGGAGACCTGGCGCTCCAGGCCCGAGCCGTCCACGGGGTGGCTGAACTCCAGGTAGATGGGATTGGAGTCCTCGCCGCTCCTCGGCACGGACCAGGAGCGGGTATCCATGCGGTTGAGGACGAAGGGCTTGAGGGTGTGGAAGGCGTAGCGCGCCTCCTCCCGGGTGCCCAGGTACGCGCTCTCCGAACGGGCTCCTTCCCGAACCACCAGTTCTCCGGGGCTGTTCGCAGGGGGCGCGGACCGCAGGGTGAGCACCGCCGCCTGCTCCAGGGCTTCCCGCCTATTCTTCCACTCCGAGGGGCGGGAAAAATCCGCCGGCACGGAAACGCCGTTGATCCGCACCTCCACCCATTTGGAAATCTCCTCGAGGTTCACCGGGTAGGAGAAGAGCAGGCTTATCCTGCGCGCGTCCTCCGGGGCGGCATCCTCGTTGTCCACCCACCCTTCCCCCGATCCCAGATGCCAGGACAGGAGCGAGAGCCGTTCGGTCTCGAAGGAGAAGCTGCGCTCCCCCTCCAGGGCCTTGCCCCCCAGGGAACGCAGCGCGTCCGAAACCGTCACGGTGTAGCGCCGCTGGGGCAGGCGCTCGGCGTCGCTCTCGAAGGCCAGAAGGCGGGACCCGTACCAGCGGTAGACGCCCTCCAGGGGCGGGTCTATCTTCAAATATTCGGTGTTCCGCACCGGCTCCCCCAGCCGGGCCAGGGGCACCACGGGCTGGGAAAAGACCACATAGATCGAGGGCCTGCGCAGTTCCTCCGGAAGCTCTCCCACGGGCCCATAGTCCACCACCCTGAAGGATTCGTCGCTCTCCTGGACGGCCGCGGCGGATCCGCCGTCCGCCGATCCGGCCGGCCCCTCCCCACCCGTCGCCTGGAAGTAGGCAACCCGGTACGAGGACAGGTCCTCCACCCCCGCTCCTGCGGCCGAACCGCCGCCGAAAAAGCCGCCCGACGCGGCGGACGAGGGTACCCCGGGATTTTTGCCGCAGGCGGACAACAGGGCTGCGGCCGGCAGGGCCGCGGCGAGGATGAGGACGGTACGAGCGATTCTCTGCATGGGGAACTCCTGGGGCGTGCAACACCCTTTGATTCCAGCCTAGCACTTTTTTCTAATTTTAGCCGCAGAATTCCCCAAAGTTGCGCTTCAAATCATTGACAGTTTCGATTCCCGTGTCTATATTGCATATATATGCAGTCTAGCGGAATTTCGGCGTCTTTAGAGTATAATTATTCACACCCCGAGTTTTCCGCCGTCTCCATTATTCTAGCTTCCGTAGTACTCCTAGTAGCCTCCCCCGGGGGTCGGTGTACGCCGTAGGAAGCGAAGGCAGCAACGCAAGTTGAGCCCCCGCCGGCGTAAGCCGACGGGGGCTTTTTTATTTTTACGGTTCCGGTGCAGAGCGCCGGCGCACACCAAGGGAAAGGAGGTCGCCATGACCTTGACGGGAGCGGAAATCATCATCGGAATCCTCGAGCGGGAGGGCATTGACACGGTGGCGGGCATTCCCGGGGGCGCGAACCTGCCCCTCTACGACGCCCTGGGCAAGAGCGGCATACGCCACGTCCTGGCCCGGCACGAGCAGGCCGCGGGCTTCATGGCCCAGGGCATGGCCCGGCGCACCGGCAAGGTCGCCGTCTGCTTCGCCACCAGCGGCCCGGGGGCCACGAACCTTCTGACCGCCGTGGCGGACGCGAAGCTGGACTCCATCCCCATGGTGGCGATCACCGGCCAGGTTCCCCGGGCCATGATAGGCACCGACGCCTTCCAGGAGATCGACACCTTCGGTCTCTCCCTGCCCATCACCAAGCACAGCGTCCTGGTCCGTTCCGCCGCCGAGCTCTTCCGGGAGTTGCCTGCGGCCTTCCGGGTCGCCCGTTCCGGCCGGCCGGGCCCCGTGCTCATCGACGTGCCCAAGGACGTGTTCACC
>CAYUPG010000050.1:0-13957 GCA_964446515.1 uncultured Treponema sp. | reverse complement strand
CACGCCCCCGCGCAGGTGCAGGACCCGGGCAGGGCGCCTGCCCATGAGGCTGTCGACCAGGGAGTCGACTTCATCGGACGAGGCCGCATCGGAAAGGGCAACCACCGTGGCGGCCATGGCCCGGGCATTCCCCGACGCGCTGTCCCTCAGGCGGGACACCAGCTCCCGCTCCATCTCGCTGGTCTTGGGATAGCTCATAGCCGCCTCCATCGCCGTCCGAAGCTCCCGCCCAGGGCGGCGGCGGCGCCGGGGCCGGATCGGCCCGCCTCGTAGAAGCAGAGGGGCACGGCGCCCGCATCCCAGGCATCCCGGATGGGATCGATGTAGGCCCAGGAGGCCTCCACCTCGTCCCGCCGGGTATACAGGGTGCCGTCGCCTATCAGCGCGTCCAGGATGAGGCGCTCGTACGCCTCGGGGGACGGGGAGCCGAATCCGGTCCCGTACAGGAAGTCCATGGACACCATGCGCGACTTGTCGGAAAGCCCGGGAATCTTTGTGTTGAGGTACAGGGTGAGCCCCTCGTCGGGCTGAATGCGGAATACCAGCTGGTTGCCGGCGGACCAGCCCTGGGGAAAGAGCTGCAGGGGGGGCTTCTTGAAGTGCACCGCTATCTCCGATACCCTCCGGGCAAGACGCTTTCCCGTACGGAGCAGGAAGGGCACTCCGGACCAGCGCCAGGAATCTATGTGGGCCAGGAGGGCCGCGTAGGTCTCGGTTTGGGAATCGGGGGCGACGCCGCTCTCATCCCGGTAGCCCGGCACGGAGAGGCCGTCCAGGAGACCCGAGCCGTACTGGGCCCGCACCGTACGTTCCGCCATTGCCTCGGGGGGGATGGGCCTGAGGGCCCGGAAGACCTTCACCTTCTCGTCCCGCACTGCGTCGGCGGAGAAGGAGCTCGGAGGCTCCATGGCCACCAAGGCCAGAAGCTGGAATAGGTGGTTCTGCACCATGTCCCGCAGGGCTCCGGAGCGCTCGTAGTAGGGGGCGCGCTTCTCCACCCCCACGGTCTCCGCTACGGTGATCTCAACGTATTCCACATACCGGCTGTTCCATACGGGCTCGAACATGGCGTTGCCGAAGCGGAACACGGCGATGTTCTGCACCGTCTCCTTGCCCAGGTAATGGTCGATGCGAAAGATGGAGTCTTCGTCGAAGCGCTCGGAAAGAAAGGCGTTGAGGGCGGCAGCCTCGGCGCCGCTGCGGCCGAAGGGCTTCTCCACCACCACCCGGGTAGCGCCGGTACCCCGCCGCGCAAGCCCCGAGGCGCTCAAGCCCTCGGCGATGGGCATGTACTGCTCGGGGGGCACCGATAGGTAGAACACCGCGTCCCTCCCGTCCCCTATCCGAGCCGCCAGGGAGCGGTAAGCGGCAGCATCCTCGTTCTCCCCCCGGTGGTAGGCGCAGGCGGCAAGGAAGTCCTCGAGCTCCGCCGTTCCGGGCTTCAGCGGTTCAAGGGAAGCCGCCACTTCAGCCCTGAATTCCTCGTCCCCCCAGGGTCTGCGCCCGAAGCCCAGGAGCTTCCAATCGTCCAAGGCCCCTTCGCGGTACAGGGAAAAGAAGGCTGGATAGAGTTTCCGTGCCGCAAGATCCCCGGAGGCTCCGAAAACCACCAGGGTGAAGGGTCTCGGCCGCCTGCGCACCGGCAGTCCCAGGGCCAAACTATTGGACTTCATGCCGTTTAATATACGATAAACCGGAGACGCGAACAACCGGAAAGGCCTGGAGAAGGGAACTGAAATTGCGCCGGAGCCGCGCAGCGCCGCCGCGGATCGGACAAAAAAAACCGATAGGCCAAAGCCTATCGGTCTAATCGGGTTGGGCGATACAAGAGTCGAACTTGTGACCCCCAGCGTGTCATACTGGTGCTCTAACCAACTGAGCTAACCGCCCGAACGCTCCGTATGTATATCAAAAAAGGCGCCCCCGTGTCAATACGACGGGGGCGACGGCGGATGATTATTTCGCAAGAACCTGGCTGATGCGCTCGAGCACCTTTTTACGGTCCAGGGGCTTGACTATGTAGTTTTTGGCCCCCAAAAGCAGGGACTTCTTGACCAGATCCTGCTTGCCCAGGGCGCTTATCATGACCACCCGGGCGTTCTTATCGAAGCTCATGATGTGCTCGAGGGCGGTGATGCCGTCCATCTTGGGCATGGTGATGTCCATGGTCACCAGATCGATGTTGGGGAAGAGCTCCTTGTACTTCTCCACTCCCTGCTCGCCGTCCCCCGCGGTGGCCACCACATCGAAGCCCTCGGAGGTCAGGATTTGGCCGATCTGCTTGGCGACGAACATGGAGTCGTCGACCACCAACACGCGGTACGCGGACCCGTCCGGTTTCCTCCCGTCGGGATCCCGCTCGTTGATGGAAGGAAAATCCTGCTTGGTCTTCATACCGTCCCCGCCTATGCTCTCTCGCGGATGGCGACGTTGATCTCTATCTTGCCCTGGGGTACTTCCATGGGCACGATGAGAGCCTCTACCTCGTGATCGGACACCTCCATGTTGTCGCCGGTGAACAGAGCGGGAGGGGTCAGGTCGAACTTGAAGCCCAGGTCGTGCAGCTTGGTGACCGCTTGGGCGGTTATCATGTTGGCCAGCTCGGTGATGGTGGCCTTGCCGAGCTCGTCCAGGGTGGCAAGCTGCTCTCCGTTCATGGCGGAGGCGACCGCCAGGGCCGTGGCCTTGGACATGTCGAAGAGGACGCGGCCCTCCACATCCCCGGCCAGACCGACCAGGGCAGCAACCCCGAGGACGGGCATGGTCGTGGATTTCAGGTACAGTTCCCCGCGGCGGACGTCGGTGTTGAGCACTTCCTTCAGTACGTTGAAAGCGGCCTCGACAAAGGGATTGATGTATTCGACTCTCATCCTACGCTCCTTGGAAAATCCTACTCGTTACGCACAAACGCTGATATGGGGTCCCGACCCACGGTCTTCCAGTCCGCCCCCTGAATGCTTTCATTCCTGCCAAGCAGCACCAATCCCCGGCCCTTGAGCTTCTCCGAGAAGTCCGAGACGATGCGCGCCTGCTCCGCCTCCGGAAGGAAGGACAGGACGTCCCTGGCCAGGATGATGTCCAGCTCGGGGAAGGGGTTCGCGTTCTGCACGTCGTGGTACTCGAAGAGCACGGCATCCTTGATCGCGGGTCCGAAGCTATAGCCGTTGCGGCCCTTGACGAGATAGGACCTGGCATATTCTCCCACCGCCTCCGCTTCGAACACCATGTTGGGGGCGGAGGAGATGGCTAACAGGTCGCTGTCGTTAGCCCAGATCTTGATGCGGGCATCGGGATATCGGTTCTTAAGGATGCAGGCCAGGGAGAAGGTCTCGTGCCCCTTGCCGCAGCCGGGATTCCACACGTTTATGTTCCGGGAAGGCAGGTCGGGCAGCAGTTCCGAGACCGCCGCGGCGTACTCGTCCCCCCAGAATTCCCCGCTGTAGGGGGAATAGAAGGCCGCGAGGTACTCCTCCGCCTCCTCGATGTTCTTGAGCTGCAGGTCCGATCCCTTGCGCAGCTTCTTCCACTCCTGGAAGCGGGCGGACACCCAGGAGCGGTTGAGCTCCGTCACGGCGAAGCGCTTCAGGGCGAAGAGGGTCTCCTCGATGAACTCCAGCTCGGAGGCGGATGCCGTCCCCGGCCTGCGCCCCTCCTCCGCCCGGGACGCCACGGGCACCGGCGCATAGTAGCCCCCGGAGGAAGCCTCGGAGATGACCCGGGGCTTCTCCTCCTCCTTCTGGGCGAAGATCCGCAGGACATCCAGGATTATGTAGAGCCTACCCTGGTTCTCCACCACGCCGCGGATGTACTTGATGTTGATGTCCCCGAAGATGGGGTGCGGAGGCTGGATGGAATGGGAGGAGATGCCCACGACCTTGTCGATGCTGTCCACGATGACCCCGAAGACATGGTCGTCCAGGCGCAGTATCAGCATGCTCTCCAGGGCGTCCTCCTGCTTCCGCTCGGCGGGAAGGTGGAAGAACACCCGCAGGTCGATGATGGGGATGATGTCGCCACGGAGATTGTACACCCCCCGGAGGTAGTTGGCGGCGTTGGGAACGTACGTGAACTTGCCCGCCTTGGCGATCTCCTTGACGTTCATTATGTCCACGCCGTAGTCCTTTCCCGCCAAGGAAAAGGTGACCATCTTGAAATCTATGTTGGCGACCCGCTCTTTCCGCTCGCCGTTCTCGACGTCCTGCGTCGCACCGTTGATCTGCATAGGATTCCTCATTAGCGTATCGACGCCTCTCTGCGGCGGCGTTCCTCAAGCTCCTTGCGGAGCCCCAGCTCCAGCAGCTGGCTCACGTCTATGATGAGGGACACGGATCCGTCGCCCAGGATAGAGGCGCCGGCTATGCCCGGAGAGTTGGTGAACTGGTCCCGCAGGGGCTTTATGACCACGTCCTCCTCCCCGATCAGGCTGTCCACCATCAAGCCCATCTTCTTCTCGGCGGTTCCGACGATGACCACGAAGTGGTATTCCCGCTGCTCGTCCGTCTTGATGCCGAAGAGGCGGTTCAGACGAAGCAGGGAGATGACGTCGTTGCGGATATTGAAGACCTCGTAGTTGTCGATCATCTTGATGTCCGCGGGCTTGATCCGGTGGCTCTCGATGACGGAGGTGATGGGTATGGAGTAGATCTCCCGTCCCACCCTGACGAGCAGGCCCTGGATGATGGCCAAGGTGAGGGGCAGCTTGATGATGAACTTGGTGCCCTTGCCCCGCTCGGAGTTGACCGTGACCGTGCCGTTGAGCTTTTCCAGCTGGCGCCGCACCACGTCCAGGCCCACGCCCCGGCCGGAGATGTTGGTTATCTGCTTTGCCGTGGAGAAGCCGGGCTCGAATATGAGGTTGAAGGCCTCGACGTCCGTCAGCTCCTTGTTCGGGTGGATGAGCCCCCGCTCTATCGCCTTGGCCCGCACGGCCTCCACATCGATGCCCTTGCCGTCGTCGGCGACCTCGATGATGATCATGTTGCCTTCGTTGCCGGCCTTGAGAAGGACCGTGCCCTCCTCCTTCTTGCCCGCGGCCAGGCGGGCCTCGGGGGATTCGATGCCGTGGTCGATGCAGTTCCGCACGGAGTGCATGATGGGGTCCAGAAGGTCTTCGATGACCGACTTGTCGAGCTCCGTATCCTCGCCCTCGATGACCAGGTCTATCTTCTTGTTCAGGCTCTTGGAAAGGTCCCGCACCAGGCGGGGGAAGCGGCTGAATATCTGGCTGATGGGCACCATGCGGATGCGCATGACCCCTTCCTGCAGCTCCCCGGTGATGCGTCCAAGGTTTTGCGCTGTGGAGCGGAACTTCCCGATGTTGGCCTTCAGCGCCGCTTCGAAGGGATCGAAGAGGGTGAAGAGGTCGCCGTAGCGCTCGGAGATCTCCTTGCGTATCTCCTTGACCGTCCGGCCCTTCTGTATGCTCTCCAGATAGTCCGGCAGACTGTCGAAGAGGTCCTTGATCTTTTCCCGGTAGGCCGATTCGGTGGACTGGAGCTGGTTCATCAGATCCCCGAACTGGTTGGAGGTTTGGTTGAAGGTGGCCTTGGTGATCACCGTCTCGGACACCAGATTGAGCAGGTTGTCGATGCGCTTGGAATCCACCCGGAGTATGGAGCCGGCCTCCCGGCCCGCCTTCCGGGCGTCCTCGGACCCGCGGCCCTTCTCGGCCTCGTCGCCGGCCTCGTCGTCGACCGCGGGAGCAGCCTCCGCGGCGCTCTGCCGCGGAGGAGCGGCGGGGGCCGCGGGCGCCGGTGCGGCGCTCTTGGGGGCGAGGGCACTTGACGGCGCGGCCGCCTTGGGAGCGGCGGGCGCCTGGGCTGCAGGCCTGGACGCAGGAGCGGCCGCCTTGGAGGCGGAAGCAGCCTGCGCGGCCCCCACCTCGGATACTTCCGAGGAGAGGGTCACATCCGGAATCGTGACGGTCCGCTTCAGGTCATCCGCGCTCCGGGCGGAGGCGACGAAGTAGTCCACCGTGGGGTAGAAGACGTCCTCGTAGAGCCGCTCGAAATCGGGAACCGTGCGGAGCACCGTCCCTTGGCCCTTGAGGGCGGCGAATACCTGTATGCCCCCGACGGAGTTCATCACGTTGTCTTCGTTGAAAGAGACCGAAACGCGGTAGACCGAGACCCCGTCCCCGGCGGCCTGCTTGAGCTCCAATATATCGTATTCCGATAAGGCGGAAGAGCCTGAAACGGCGGACGCTGCGGCGGCCTTCGGTTTAGGAGCGGCCTGCTTCTGGACCGTCTTCTTCAGGGCCGAGCCTTCGGGCAGCAGGGCGGCAAGGCGGGAGGCGACCTCCGAGGTGTCCTCGGCGTACACGCCGCCGTCCATTCTGGCCTGGAGCATCGCCTTCACCACATCGATGGCCGCCAAAAGGGTATCCACCACCGATTCGTCGACGGCGACTTGATCGGACCGTATGGCGTCCAGGACATCCTCAACCAGGTGGGTGAAGGAAGCGAGCTCCCCCATCTCCACCGTCGCGGCGCCGCCCTTCAGGGTGTGGGCCGCCCGGAAGATTTCGTCCACCGCGTCCCGGTTGCCCCCTTCGTTTTCGAGCACCAGGATATTCTGTTCCAGGGTGTCGACCTGCATCTGAGCTTCGCTGAAGAAGTCCTTGAGGAGTTCCTCGTTGTTCGGGTCCAAATAGTCACTCATGACGTTCATAATGTTTATACACAAATCGCCTTACGTCAAGGTAGCGGGAGGCTGAATTCCGTTTGTAATTGGTCATCCTGCATGATATAGTAGGAAAGAGGAGCGGATTAGATGAAAAGAGCCGTCATCCCTAGAGCCTTATTCCTGCTCGCCTCCCTGCTTCCGGTCGCCGCTCCGTCGCTGCTGGGAGCCGAGCTGACGGTCCCCCACCTGGAGATGGCCTCCTTCGGCTCCGTCGAGGATGGAGACTACGTTCTCAAGTCCGTCGCCCGTGCGGACATCTCCGTGGAGGGGGGCTACAAATACGGGGCCCTGCTCCGCCTCGCCTTCGTGTCCGGCGACCTTGAAAAAGCCCTTGCCTATGGCAAGCTCGGCGCCCAAAGCACGGCGGATCCCGAAGCCCTCGCGGATCGGCTGAACAACCAGGCGGTGCTGGGCTTCAGCCTCGCCGAGGTGAGCGCCCGCAGCCTCTTCGGCGCGCCGCTTGAGTTCACCTACTTCATCGGCAACGCCGACGTCTTCTGCTCGGGGGACGATTTTTCCCTGCGCTTCGGCACCCGGCCCATCGGATCCGCCTTCCGGGGCTTCTCCTACTTCCCTTCGGGCATCAAGGGCAACCCCGCCTACCAGTACGACGGAATACATGCCGTAAGCGGCACGGGGCTCTCCCTGGCTCTGACGCCCTGGGAGCGCTTCGTGCCCATGGTATACCTCTATCAGGACGCATCCTTCATCGACGGCGCCACGGGCATGGCGGAGCAGGGCCGGTACTCCTCGGACCTCAGGCTCATGGCGAACGGCGAGCTGGTCAAATTCGAAGCCTTCGCCGGGGCCACCTTTCCCTACGGGGACTACGGCCTGTACCGCGGCGGCGTGCTCGCCTTCTTCTCCACCGGAACCGGGGCCGACTTCCTCGCCCAGGTGGGGGTTACATCCTGGAGCGCCGACGAGGCCTTCAATGTGGACAAGCTCTACTTCCTCTTCGAGCCGCGCCTGTCCTTCGGACCCGCGGCCCTGCACATCACCCTCTTCTACCATCCCCTTCGCTACTTGAACCAGGAGAATCCCGAAGAACAGGGGGCCACGGACGTGAACGTCAAACTGCTGATCGGCGACCTCTTCAAGGGCGGCGTGGAGGGGGGCGTCGAGACTACCATGGGCATACGGACCAAGGCGGAGGACACCTTCGCCGTCCGCGTCTCGCCCTTCCTCGGCGTCGCGACGGACGGCGTTCGCTGGGACTTCAAGCTGCGCATAGATCCGATCGCCTACGGGAACCCCATCGGCATGTTCGAGACCTACATCGGCGTACGGACGGCCTACTGATATGAAAACACCACACGCCGGCCGGCCGGCCACAAAGGCCTTCGCCCCCCGCCGTTCCCTCCTTGCCCTTCTCGCCGCCCTCTCCGCCGCAGCCTTCCCCGGCGCCGCCGGGTCCCTGGACCTGAGCGCCTACGGCAGCTTCGGCAACCTGGCCCTGGAGGCCGACGGAACCTCGGCGGTTTCCGAGGACGGCGGAGCCTTCGATCCGACCAATTTTTTCCGCGCATCCTTCGGCGCGGAGGAAGCCGTCTCGGAATCCTTCACCTTCGGCGCGACCTTCGAGCGGGACCCCATACTGCGGAACATCCTGACCACGGCGGTAGGTTTCGACGCCCGCTTCGCCAAGATCACCGTCGGCCCCTTCTTCGGCCCCTTCAACACCGAAGGGTCCGTGCTGACTTCCGGAATTTCAACGGCCATACGATTGGAGCTGCCGGGGGTCCTGTTCGGATCCTTCCGGGCGGATTCCACCATCGGAGCGGGCATCTCCGCCCCCGGGGACTACGTGCAGGAGCGGAGCGAGGTTTCATTCGGGGTCTATGTGCCCAACGTGATAACCGCCTTCCGCATCGCGTCGGAGGGCTTTACCGAGAAGGTGGAGGCGGATCTGACCATCGCGGACGAACGGACGCGCTACGAGCTCACGGCGGACGTCTTCAAGAAGAACATACCTTACACGGCCCACGTGGTGATGGGCTACCAGGAGCTCAAGCGGTCCTACATTTCCCAAAGCGATTCGTCCTCGGACCGATTGGGGGCTCTGATCGTGGGGATGGATGTGACGCTGCGGGTGAGTCCGGAACTGAAGCTGACGGTGGGGGGCGAGATGCCCATCTACGCCTGGGGCATCGGCGCCCTCAAGAGCCCCTCCCCTTCGACCGCCCTCTACCAGGTCAACGCGGGCTTCACCTGGACCTTCCGGCGTGATCCGGAAACCGGCTACGCAGCGCCGGAAGAGGCTCCACCTGCCGCCGAAGGATCCGCGGAGATCGAAGCCCCCTGAACGCGAATGGCCCGCGGGCGTGCCGGTTCAGGCGCGCCAGGTGAGGCGGCGCTCCGTCAGGCCTCCTCGAAGACGCCCCTGTCGTAGTTCTTGCGGACCCTGTCCCAGGAGAAGACCCGCCCGTTCATGACCACGTACACCCCCGGAGCCAAGAGCTGGACGGCGGCGAAGGCGCAGCCCAGGTTGAACAGGGAATCGCTCGAGGACACCGAGTAGGGCACCATGGCGCCGGTGAGCACGATGGTCTTGCCCAGGGCCGCCGCGCCCAGGACCTTGGCGGTCTCCACCATGCGGTCCGTACCGTGGGTGATGAGGATGCGGCTCTCGGCGGCCCGCCGGCAGGCTTCCAGGATGCTCAGGCGGTTCTCGTCCCCCATATCCAGGCTGTCCACCAGTTGGTTGATCTCCAGCTCCGTGGGGACGGTCACGCGCACCTGCCGGATTATGTCCGGCAGGTGGCTGTCCTTGAAGGTGAGCACGCCCTTGAGCTCGTCGTAGCGCTTGTCGAAGGTGCCGCCGGTGATGATGATCCTGACGGCTCCAGGGGCCACCACGGCGCCTACACCTTTAGGGAAGCGAGGCGAGCGCAGGCTTCCTCTACGTCCGCGCGGTGGCCGAAGGCGGAGAAGCGGATGAAGCTCTCTCCGGCGGGTCCGAAGCCGGAGCCCGGGGTAGTCACCACCCGGCACTGGTCCAGGATGGCCGCGAAGACGTCCCAGCTGGTCCTACCGGGGAAGTGGGCCCAGATGTAAGGGGAATTGTCGCCCCCCACGCAGGGGATGCCCAGATTCCTAAGCGCCGTGCGTATCAGCACGGCGTTGCCCAGGTAGAAGTCCGTTACCGCGCGCATCTCCTTGAGGCCTTCGGGATCGAGGGCGGCCAGGCCGCCGTATTGGGCCACGTTGGAGGCCCCGTTGAACACGGTGGTGCAGATGCGGTTCCAGTCGGCGTTCACGCTCTCGCCGCCCGCGTACTTCAGGTCGAGGGGCACTATGGACCAGCCAAGGCGAACCCCGGTGAAGCCCACGGGCTTGGAGAAGGAGTTGATCTCCACGGCGCAGTGCCGGGCCCCCTCGATCTCGAAGATGCTCTTGGGCAGCGCAGGATCCCGGATATACTCCGAGTAGGCGGCGTCGAAGATGATGACGGAGCCGGCCTTGTAGGCCGCCTCCACGAGCTGCTCCAGCTGATCCCTGGTCGCCACGGCCCCCGTGGGGTTGTTGGGGGAGCAGAAGTAGACCAGGCCGTTCTTGGGCAGGGCCGAAAGGTCGGGGAAGTAGCCGTTCTCCGCCGTACAGGGCAGATAGCGTATGCCCTGGTATCCCGCCCCGTTCCAGGGACCGGCGGCACCTATGATCACCGAGCCGTCCACGTAGACCGGGTAGGAGGGATCCTGCACCGCCACCTCCACGCCCGAACCGAAGAGGAGCTGGATGCGCCCGATGTCGCACTTGGCGCCGTCGGAGACGAAGACCTCTGCGCTCTTGACCTTTCCACCGTAGAAGACCGCGGCGATGCGCTCCCGCAGGGCGGTGAGGCCCTGCTCGTCCCCGTAGCCGGAGTAGCCCTCCGGCGTGCCCAGGCGGCGGGAGCCCTCCACGAGGCCTGCGTCGATGTGGGGCGTCAGGGGCTCGGTGGTATTGCCGATGCCCAGGCTGATGATCTTGGCGTCCGGGTGGGCTGCGGCGTACTCCCGGCGTCGCCGAGCAATTTCAGGAAACAGGTATCCGGCCTTGATGTTGGAAAGCCCTGGGTTGCGCGTTACCATCGTCTACTCCTGCCGGGCCCGGAAGCGTGCCAGGTCGTCGAAATTCAGGGTGGCGAAATAATCCTCCACCGTCTCGCTGCGGCGTATCATGACGGCCGAGCCGTCGCTGCGCAGCAGCAGCTCGCCGCAGCGGAGCTTGCCGTTGTAGTTGAAGCCCATCGCCCTGCCGTGGGCCCCCGCGTCGTGGATGACCAGGAGGTCGCCGATGTCGATCCTGGGCAGCCGGCGCTGGACGGCGAACTTGTCGTTGTTCTCGCAGAGGCCCCCCACCACGTCGTAGACGGCCTCCTCGGGAGCGCCCTCCTTGCCGCTGACGGTGATGTGGTGGTAGGCGCCGTACATGCCCGGGCGCATCAGGTCCGCCATGCAGGCGTCCACCCCGATGTACTCCCGGTAGATGCTCTTGGTGTGCACCGCCCGGGTGACCAGGTAGCCGTAGGGGCCGGTGATGATGCGCGCCCACTCCAGGTGTATGCCCAGAGGGTCGAGGCCCGCGGGAACTACGATGCGGTCGTAGGCGGCGCGGATGCCCGCGGCCAGATACTTGTAGTCGATGGGACGCTGGTCCGGCCGGTAGGGTATGCCCGCCCCTCCTCCCAGGTTCACGAACTCGATCCGCAGCCCCGTCTTTTCCCGGATCTCCACGGCCAGCTCGAAGAGTATGCGGGCGGTCTCTATGTGGTAGTCCGCGTTGAGCTCGTTGGAGGCCACCATGGTGTGGAGGCCGAAACGCTTGGCCCCCTTGGCGGCGAGCCGCCTGTAGCCCTCTATGATCTGATCCCGGGTAAAGCCGTATTTGGCCTCCTCGGGCTTGCCGATGATGGCGTTCCCGTCCTTGAGGGGGCCGGGGTTGTAGCGGCAGCTGATCAGCTCCGGTATGCCGGCGACGCTCTCCAGGTAGTCGATGTGGGTGTAGTCGTCCAGGTTGATGACCGCACCCTGCCGGCGGGCGGCGACGAATTCCCGAGCGGGCGTCTCGTTGGAGGTGAACATCACGTCCTCCCCCGTCATGCCGGCGGCGGCGGCCAGGAGCAGCTCGCTCTCGCCGGCGCAGTCGGCGCCGAAACCCTCGTCCGCAAGGACCTTCAGGATGAAGGGATTGGGCAGGGCCTTGACCGCGAAGTGCTCCTTGAAGGAGGGGAAGATGGAAAAGGCGTCCATGATGGCCCGAGCGTTGGCCCGGATGGCCGCTTCGTCGTAGAGGTAGAAGGGCGTAGGGAAGCGTCCTGCCAGCTCCTGCAGTTTCGCCGCATCCAGGGGAAAGTGTTTGTCTGCCATACGTCCTATCCTACAGATATCCCTTGGCTTTGAGAAGCTCCGCGTTCAGGATTCCCCCTCCCGCGGCGCCCCGTACCGTGTTGTGGGAAAGACCCACGAAGCGGATGTCGAAGATTCTGCAGGGCCGGATGCGCCCCACAGAGACGGCCATGGCCTTGTCGGCATCCCGGTCCTTCCGCGGCTGGGGGCGGTCCGCCTCTTCCCGCACGATGATGGGCTGCGCCGGAGCGAAGGGCAGATCCAGCTCCTGGGGCAGGGCCCGGAAGGAGGACCAGATGTCGGCGATCTCTTCTATGGAAGGCTTCTTGTCCGCGAATTCCAGGCTCACGCAGGCGGTGTGCCCGTCCACCACGGGAACCCGGTTGCAGTGGGCGGAGACCAGGGGGAACGGGGCGTTCACGATGGAGGAGCCCTGGACGGAACCCAGGATCTTGAGGGGCTCCTGCTCGGACTTCTCCTCCTCCCCGCCGATGAGGGGGACTATGTTGTCCACCACATCGAGGCTCGGGACGCCGGGATAGCCCGCGCCGGAGACGGCCTGCAGGGTGGTGACGAACATGCGCTTGACGGCGTAGCCCTTCAGCTGAAGCGCGTAGAGGGGGGTCATGTAGCTCTGGATGGAGCAGTTGGGCTTGACCACGATGAAGCCCTTGTCCCAGCCGCGGCTCTTCCGCTGGGCGGGGATGATGTCCGCGTGGTGGGGATTGGCCTCCGCGATGAGCATGGGCACGTCGCTCGTCCATCGGTGGGCGGAGGCGTTGGACACCACGGGGATGCCCGCGGCGGCGTAGGCCACCTCCAGGGCCTTGATCTCGTCCTTGGACATCTCCAGGGCTGAGAAGACGAAGGCGCAGTCCCCCCGCTTGAAAGCCGCGACGGCGGCCCCCAGATCGTTGGCGTCCGCCACCACCAGGGAGCCCACGCCCTCGCCGTAGCCCCGAGAGAGCTGCCAGCGGCCCGCGACGGCCTCGGCGTAGGTCTTGCCGGCGCTCCGGGGGGAGGCGGCGACGTACTTGACCTCGAACCAGGGATGGTCCGCCAAAAGGGATATGTAGTTCTGTCCTACCATGCCCGTAGCTCCGAGCACGCCTACCGGTATCTTCTGCATCTCAGTTCTTCCTTATTTCAATGCCGGCGGCGGCGAAGGCCGAGCGCAGCTTGGGTTCGTTGGCCGATTCCAGGCCGCAGAGGGGAAGCCTCGCGGGACCGGAGGGCAGGCCCGCCCATTCCATGGCGGCCTTGATGGGTATGGGATTGGTCTCGATGAAGGCGCCCTTGAACAGGGGCACCAGGGCATGGTGGAGCCTGCGGGCCAGAGCGTAGTCCCCGGAGAGGCAGGCGGCGGCCAGGGCCGCTACCCGATCGGGGACCAGGTTGGACACCACGGACACCACGCCGTCGCCCCCCAGGGCGCAGAGCGGCAGGGTGAAGGCGTCGTCCCCGGAAAGGACCGCGAAGGGGCGACCCTCGGCGGTCCTGGGAGCGGCCACCTCCCGGATCATGTCGGTGATCTGGGCTATGTCCCCGGAGGACTCCTTGACGCCGATCACCGTGGGAATGCGGGAAAGCCGGACCATGGTGGGGACATCGATGTTCTTCCCCGTCCGGGATGCGATGTTGTACACCAGGATGGGGGCGTCGCAGGCATCGGCCACAGCGGCGAAGTGGCGGTAGATGCCTTCGTTGGTGGGCTTGTTGTAGTAGGGTGTGACCACGAGCACAGCGTCGGCGCCCAGTTCCCGGGCCCGTTTGGCGTTGGAAACCGTATGGGCGGTGGAGTTGGACCCCACCCCCACGATGATGGGCAGGCGTCCCTTGGTCTCCTCGGCGGCGATGGAGATGAGCCTATCCTGCTCGTCCCGCTCCAAGGTCGGAGTCTCCCCCGTGGTGCCCAGGGGCACCAATCCGCTTATTCCCTTTTC
>CAYUPG010000049.1:2741-14314 GCA_964446515.1 uncultured Treponema sp. | reverse complement strand
GCGCCCCGACAGGCCCCCCGCTTCAGCCCGTTGAGGCCGGTTGCCGGTGCAGCCTATCGGCGCCAGAACTCGCGCTTGAGCAGGATCATCACGGTCCAGAGCTCGAGGCGGCCCGCGATCATGGCGAAGGAGCAGACGAGCTTCACGTAGTCGGGAAAGAAGGAGTAGTTCCGCGTGGGCCCCACGGCGCCGAAGCCGGGGCCTATGTTTCCCACCGTGACCAGGGCGGTCGAAAGGGACGACAGCAGGTCCGTGCCGGAGAAGGCCACGGTCAGCGTCACGGCGAAGACCAGGAACAGGTAGAGGTACACGAAGCCGGCCACGCCGTAGACCACGTCCTTGCGGCCGACCTTGCCGTTGAGGCGCACGCTGAAGACGCCCCGGGGATAGAGCAGGCGGCGCATCTCGTTGCCGGCCTGCTTGAAGAGGACCACGTGGCGGATGACCTTGATGCCGCCGCCGGTGGAGCCGGAACAGCCCCCCACGAACATGAGGAGGAAGAGCACGGCCCGGGCGAGCTCCGGCCAGCGGTCGAAGTCGGCGGTGGCGAAGCCCGTGGTGGTCAGGATGGAGGCGACCTGGAAGGAGGCGTAGCGAAGGGCGTCGCCGAAGGAGCCGTAGGAGGGAAGCAGCAGCAGAGCTACGGCCAGGGACGCCGCGGCGGCGATGCCCAGATAGGCCTTGGCCTCGGTGTTGTTGAGTATGTCCTCGAACTTGCCCCTGAGCAGGCGGTAGTAGAGGGTGAAGTTGAGCCCTGCCAGCAGCATGAAGACGGTGCAGGTCCAATCGATCCAGGGAGAGGCGTAGGCGCCTATGCTGGCGTTCTTGGTCCCGAAGCCGCCGGTCGCCATGGTGGCGAAGGCGTGGGTGACCGCGTCGAACCAGTTCATCCCGAAGGCCATGAGCAGGGCGGTCTGGAGGGCCGTGAGGGACAGGTAGAGCACCCAGAGGATCTTGGCGGTGGAGGTGATCTTCGGGGCGACCTTGTCCTTCTCGGGGCCGGGGGTCTCGGCCTTGACCAGCTGGAAGCCGCCGACGCCCAGGAGGGGCAGGAGGGCTACCGTGAGGACGACGATGCCCATGCCGCCCATCCAGTGGGTCATGGCGCGCCAGAAGAGGATGGCCCTGGGCAGAACCTCCACGTCGGCGAAGATCGTCGCCCCCGTGGTGGTGAAGCCGGAGACGCTCTCGAAAACGGCGTCGGCGGGGTTCGCCGCCACCCCGGAAAGCATGAAGGGCACGGCGCCGAAGAGGCTCGTGAAGGCCCAGGCCAGAGACACCAGAAGGAAGCCGTCCCCGGGACTGAAGCGTATCTGGACCTTTCTGCCGAAGAAGACCGCCACGGTGCCGGCCGCCAGGGCGGACAGGATGGGGAGGGCGAAGGAGCGGACAACGACGGGGTCTCCGTCGAAGAGGGCGATGGCCAGAGCGGGGAGCATGGCCAGGGCGACGATGCCCAGGAGGAGGGCGAGCACCCGCAGGAGGACTCGGCGCTTCATGTGGCCGCGCCGAAGAGCTTGTCTATATCCGCTTCCCCGCCCTTCTTGACGATGATCACCACCCGGTCGCCCGCGGTGAAGACATAGTCGCCCCGGGGGATGAAGGCATTGCCCGCCCGTGAGACCAGCATCACGAGGCCGCCGGATGCGGGCCTGAACTCGTCCAGGCGCTTGCCTGCGACCTGGGCGCCCTCCCCCACTTCGATCTCTAAAACCTCGATGGTGCCGTCGCCGATGCGATGGACCCCCACCACGCCGCCGCCCAGGAGGTGGGTCAGGATGGAATCCACAACCACCGACTTCATGGGCACCACGACGTCGATGCCCAGGCGGCGGGCGATGGCCGCGTAGCCCGACCCGCTCACCAGAGCCACGGCACGATCAACCCCCCGGGACTTGAGGTACAGAGCGGCTATCATGTTCAATTCCTGATCCGAGGTGGCGGTGACGATCAGGTCGAGGTCGTCGATGCCCTCCTCAGCCACGAAGCCCTCGTCGGAAATGTCCTCGTTGAGCACCAGGGCGTCGGGAAAGCGGGAAGAGAGTTCCTTGCAAAGGGCGTAATCCCGCTCGATGATCACCACCTTGCGGAAGCTCCGGGGCCGTAGGATCCTCAGAAAGGAAAAGAAGGAAGATTTACGCTTCCGCTCTTTTTCATCCCCCAAGAGGCCCTCCGCGATGAGGGAGGCGACGCGGCCGCCCCCCACGATGCCGATCTTCCGCAGGGGCTTCATCGTCCGGCCTGACAGCTGGAAGATGCGGCTCAACTCCTGTTCCCGGGCGATTACGTGGATGCGGTCCCCCACCAGGAGCGTCGTGTTCCCGCCGGGGAGTATGCTCTCCTCCCCCCGCTCCACCAGGGTTACCAGGCATTCGCCCTCCACCAGGTCGCGGAATTCCCGCACCGGGCGGCCCGAGAAGGGACTGGACTCGGCGACGTCCACGGAGCCCAGCTCGTAGGGGCTGTCGCCGAAGGCGAGGATGTCCCCCAGGGCCCCGTGCTCCACGGCGTTCAGGACGGATCGGGCGGCCTCCACGTCGGGATGGACGAAGTGGTCGATGCCCAGGGCCCGCCCGCCGGAGCCCACCAGGCCGTCGTAGTCGGCGTTCCGCACCCGGGCTATCTTGAGGAGCCGTGGATAGCGGGACTCCGCGAGGCCGCAGATGATCATGTTCACCTCGTCCGAGTCGGTGACGCAGATGAGGGCGTCCGCCTTGGCGATGCCGGCCTCCTCCAGGGACAGGAGGTTGTTCCCCTCGTCGTGGATGACCAGGCAGTCCAGGCGGTTGGAGGCGTGGCGGGCGCGCTCTTCGTTCCGCTCGATGAGCGAGACGTCGTGGCGCTCGTTGATGAGGTGGCGGGCGAGTTGGGTGCCGACCATGCCGGCCCCGACGATTACGATACGCATGGAGGCCTAGTCTAGCATGGAAGCGCCAAGGATTTCCAGGAACCCGGGGTAGGTGATCGCCGCCGCTTCGGCGGTATCCACCTGCACCGGCCCTTCGGCTCCCAGGGCCGCCACCGCCAGGGCCATGACCACCCGGTGGTCCCCGTGGCCGCGGACGGATCCCGCCCGGAGCGGGGCTATGCCGAGGTTTCCCGTGCCGTTGACGATGAGCCCGTCGGAGAGCTCCTCCACCGAGGCTCCGAGCCGGCGCAGCTCCGCGGCCATGACGGCGATGCGGTCCGTCTCCTTGATGCGGGCGTTGGGCACGTTCACCAGGCCCGTCTCGCCGGACCCGTAGCAGGCGACGGCGGCCATGACCGGCAGGGCGTCGGGGGTGTCGTTGAGGTCGAGCTCCGCCGAGCCCAGGGGGCCCGGGCGGGAGACGGTGACCGCCGCCTCGCCGTCCGCGGACGCGGACCAGGAGACGGCGCAGCCCAGGCGCTCCAGCATGGCGAACACCGCCTTGTCGCCCTGGGTGTCCGTCGGATCGAGGCCCAGGAGGGTGACCGGGCCGCCTGTGACCGCGGCGGCGCAGGCGGGGAAGGCGGCGGAGGAGAAGTCCCCCGGCACCGTGCCGTTCATGGGGGCGTAGGACGCGCCGCCGCTTATGCGGAAGAAGGAGCGGTCGGCGGAGGCCTCGTAGGGGACGCCTTGGGCATCCAGGTAGGAAAGGGTCATCTCCACGTAGGGCCGCTCGTTGAGGAGGGGCACGTCGATCTCCGTGACGGTTCCGGGGGCGGCCAGGGGGGCGGCGATGAGAAGGGCGGAGAGGTACTGGCTCGTGGGGCAGGAGAGGGACACCCGGCCGCCGGTCCAGGGGCCCCGGACCACGATGGGAGCGCAGCCGTTGTTCCGGGTGGAGTAGGCCTCGGCTCCCAGGCCGCGCAGGGCCGCCAAGAGGGGCTCGGCGCTGCGCCTGCGGATCTGCTCGTCCCCGGTGAAGACGGAGGTCCCCTTTCCCAGGGCCGCAAGGGCCAGGGCCAGGTAGAGGGTCGTGCCCGAATTCCCCACGTCCAGCACGTCCTCCGGCACCGCGAGGCTGCCCCCGGCGGCGCCGGCGCCTATCCCCGTCACCCGCAGGCGGGTCAGGCGCTTCCCCTCCCCGTCCGCCGGGTTGGGGTTGGCGGGTACGCCCGGGGCGGCGGGAAGGTCCGGCCCGCGCTCTTCCGTTACGACCGCGCCGAAGGAGCGGCAGAGGTCCACGCAGGACCGGGCGTCCAGGGAGTCCAGCGGGTGGTCCAGGACCGAGGTTCCCTCGGCCAGGGAGGCGAAGAGGAGCCGCCTGATGGTGTGGGACTTGGAGGCGGGTATGCGGAAGGTGCCCGAGAAGGGGCCGGGTTGTATGACTGCGCGCATGGGTAGAGCTTACCGGAGCGCCGAAGGGAGGGCAAGACCGGGATACCCTTCCGGGACGATTGCACGAAGGTGGTTTTGTAGTATAAGTACTGTATGGAACAGAATCCCTACGACCTTACGGGCATGGAAAGCCCCGCGGCCAAGCAGTACATCCTGGACCACCTGGCGACGCTTCGCTTGACCGAGGCCAAGCTGGCGGCCCTGGACGCGGAACGGCAAAAGTGGACGGACCGGGTGCGTCTCGCCCGGAGCCGGGGAGAGGAAGAGCTGGCCGTTCAGGCGCAGGGAGAGGCGGACCGCCTGGGCGCCGACCGGGACCGCATCGCCGCCGAGGCGGACGAGCTGCGCTCCGGCGTGGAGAGGATGCGCCGTCAGCTTCCCGGCCTGGAGGCGCGCAGGCGCACGATTGATCCGGACCTGCTGGAGCAGGAGCTGCTCATCGCCGCGGGGCGCATGCCCGGAGACGAAGGGGCGGCGGAGACTGAGCGCAGGCTCGCGGAGCTGAAGAAGAGCTCCGGCGCCGACGCGGCCCTGGAGGAGCTCAAGGCGAAGATGGGGCTCGGCGGCGGGACCGGGACCGGAGACGCTTAGCATGGCCCGAGTCCCCCTACTCCCCGACAGGCCGCGTCCCCTCCTGTTCGCCCACCGGGGCTGTTCGTCCCTGGCCCCGGAAAACACCATGCCCGCCTTTCGTCTTGCCAGGGATAAGGGCGCGCCGGGCTTGGAGCTGGACGTGCACCGCTGCGCCTCCGGAGAGCTGGTGGTGATCCACGATGATCTGTTAGCCCGCACGGCGGGGGACGGGCGCCGGACGGCGGAGACGCCCCTGAGCGAACTGCGCGTCCTGGACGCGGGTTCCTGGTTCGGCCCCGCCTTCGCAGGCACGCCCATTCCCCTCCTGGAGGAAGTCCTGGAGGAATTCCTGCCGGACACCTATATCGACATCGAGATGAAGACCCGCTCCTCATCGGCATCAGATCCCCTGCCGGAAAGTCTGGCCGAGCTCCTGCGGCGCTTCGGGAAGCGCGCCGAGGGTGCCGTCACCGTCTCGTCCTTCAACCCTCTGGCCCTGCGGAGCTTCAAGCGCCGCGCCGCGGGCGTTCCCACCGCCGCCATCTGGTGCGCCGACGGAGAGCTGCCGTTCTATCTGCGCCGCGGCCAGGGCCGCTGGATAGCAGGCTGCGACTACCTCAAGCCCATCCGCTCCAAGGCGGGCCCCCTCTCCCGCTTCTTCCTGGGCCGCCTGGGCTCGAGGCCCCTGGTGCCCTGGACCGTGGACGAGGCGGAGGCGGCCCGCGAGCTTACGGCGGCAGGCTGCGCGGGGATCATCACGAACCGGCCCCAGGACCTGGTCCCGGCCCTGCTCCCCGGACGCCCGGAAGGGGGCGCGCGATGACCGGAGAAGGAGAAGCCGCCGATCGGAAGCGGGCCGGATCGCAGACCGTCCAAGCGGACCCGGAGCGGGGAGCCGGCCCGTCCCTAGTCCGCCACGGGTCGGTTTTGAGCCTCCTCACCCTGGCGTCCCGCTTCCTCGGCCTGATCCGGGAGATGGTGAAGGCCGCCCTCCTCGGAACCAGCGCCCTCTCGGATGCCTTTTCCGTGGCCTTCATGATCCCCAACCTCTTCCGCAGGCTCTTCGCCGAGGGCTCCATCGCGGTGGCCTTCATCCCCACCTTCAAGGGCTACCTGGTCGAGGGAGACCGGGAAAAGACCAGGGACTTCCTCTCCGCCTTCTTCACCCTCCTATCCTTCCTGGTCACCCTGGCGGTCCTGGCCGGCATGCTCGCGGCCCCCGCGGCCGTGCGCCTCTTCGGCATGGAGGAATTCGACGAGACGGTGTTCCTGACCCGGCTGATGTTCCCCTACCTGGGTTTCATCTCCATCGCGGCCTTCTTCCAGGGCATCCTGAACAGCGTCAACGTGTTCGCCCCCACGGGGCTGGCGCCCATACTGCTCAACATCGCCATCATCCTGTCGGCCTACGCCCTGTCGCCCCTTACCGCGAACCCCGCCCGGGCCATGGCGGTGGGCGTCTTCGTCGGAGGGGCGATCGAGGCCCTCATCCAGCTACCCTTCGTGCTCCGCCGGGGCTTCCGCTTCACGCTGTCGCCCCTGAAGGCGGCCTTCACCAATCCGGGCACCCGGACGGTCCTGCGCCTCATCGGTCCCACGGTGGTGGGCATGGCGGCCTACCAGCTGAACGACCTGGTCTCCACCGCCCTGGCGGGGAACGCGGGACCGGGGGTGGTGTCGAGCCTGCAGTACTCCCTGCGGCTCCAGGAGCTGATACTGGGGGTCTTCGCCGTATCCATAGGCACGGTGCTGCTGCCGGACCTCGCCGGGCACGCCAAGGCGGGGCGCTGGGATGAGTACAACCGCCGTCTGGTGGCGGCCATGGACATCATCGCCCTGATCACGGTGCCCATCACCTTCTTTTCCCTGATCCAGGGGGAGACCCTGATACGCCTGCTCTTCCAGACCAGGAGCTTCGACGAGCTCTCCGTGGCCCTGACCCTGCGGGCCTTCACCTTCCACATTCCGGGGCTCTTCTTCATCGCCCTGAACCGCATCCTGGCCCCGGCCTTCTACGCCCAGAGCGACGCCAAGGCCCCCACCCTGGCGGGGATCATCTCCTTCGGCGTGAACATGGCCGCGGCCGCCCTCCTGGTGGGCCCCATGAAGGGCGGCGGCGTAGCCCTCGCCCTCTCCCTGGCCGCAGCGGTCAACACCGTCCTCCTGCTGCTGTTCCTGCGGAAAAATCCCCGGGTGGCGGTCGGGAAGGCCGCGGCTTCGGCCTCCCTCTACGCCGCCAAGCTTTGCCTCTTCTCGGTCTTGGCGGCCCTGCCCGTACGCCTCCTGGCCCCCCGCCTTCTGGCGCTCTTCGCGGGCCGCGGCCGCATACTTGCCTACGGCCTGCCCCTGGCCCTCGGCGCCGCGCTCTTTGCCGCCGTCGGAGTCGGACTCCTGGCCGCGACTAGGGACAAGCAGGCGGCGACCATCGCGCGCAGCCTGTTCCGGCGGACCGGAAAGCGAAGCTGAGCCCGGGGGCGAAACTGGACGCCCCTCGGCCGGCGTGGTATTACTGAACCATGCTCAGCGCCGGTTCACTGATCGTCGATTCCCAGGACCTGCTTCGCAGGCAATTCGCGGCCGCCCTGGAGGATGCCGGCGGCTTCGGGCCCTCCTACGAGGCCGACTCGGTGCCCAAGGCCCGGGCCATGCTCGACGGCTTCAAGCAGCGCTCTTCCCTGCACGGCGAGGGGACCGCCGTCGCGCCCCCGGCCTTGGTCATCCTGAACCAGGACCGGTGCGGCGGCCCCTGGACGGAGCTCTTGGAACCCTTCGCGGGCGGCCCCGCGGCCCCGAAATTCTTCATCCTATCGGACCGATGCGAGCCGGCGGCGGCCCGGAGGGCCCTGCGCGCGGGGGCCGACGGCTACGGATCCTCCCAGATAGCTCCGGCGACCTTGGTCCTGGGGCTGCGGCTCCTGCTCAGGGGGGAATGCTTCGTGGAATCTACGGTGCTGCGGGGCATCCTAGCGGAAAGCGACCACCGGAGCGCCCAGGGAGAATTCGCCAAGGCGCGCGTCGCCGCGCTGACGGACCGTGAACGCCAGGCCTTCGGGATACTTGCGGCGGGGGGAACCACCAAGGAGGTGGCCTCATCCCTGGGCATAGGCCGCAGGAGCGCGGAGAACTACCAGGCGGCCATATACCGCAAGCTCGGGATCAGCTCCCCCGCGGCCATGGCGCTCCTGGGGATACGGTCCGGAATCGTCGACCCCTGAGCGCAGGAAAATAGATATTCTGTACTTTTTTAACGCCCCGCCGCCGGAGGGCTTCGATTCTTCATAGGCGGACCGGGGATTTCAAGCTTGCCCTATCGGTAAAAAAGGAGCTATCATGCTCACGGGTAAAACCGGTATGTAAAAATATATTACAAAAAGCTTTACCCCATTGCCCGCTGAAAGCTATCTATCGTTCCCCGCGGCCTCGTGCTCGTCGATGTTTTCCGCGTCCCAGGGATACTTAATCCACATGTCCGGCACCACCGCCCCCTCGTAGACCACCCGCACCGCCTCCGGGTAGGCGGCGGACTTGGGCTTGTCCTTCTGGTGCAGCACCGCCACCCGTATCTCCGCCGGATGGTTCTGCAGAAGCTCGTCCACGCAGTAGGCCAGGGTGATGCGGGTATCGTCCACCTCGTCCACCAGCAGTATCTTCTTGCCCGCGAGCTTGCGCTCCACCTCGTCGATCCACTGGACCTTCACGGGGACTTTCTTGGGAGCTTCGCCGGACCCGGAATCGTCGGGGTAGCGCTTGAGGCCGACCACGTAGATGTCCTTCTTGAGGTAGGTCTTGAAGATGCGGGCGGGGATGAAGCCCCCCGAGGCGATGGCGACTATGACGTCCGGCTCCCAGCGGGAGGCCTGTATCTCCGCGGCGACCTTGGCCACCAGCGTATGGACCCTATTGTAGGTGACGTAGAGCTTTTCCATTGCTACCGTTCTCCTCTCTTATAAGCTTCGCCGAGCATGGCCGGCGCGAACAGGCTGCGGGAATCCTTTTTCAGGCCGTCCAGCACCAGCACGGTGAGGGTCGCCAGGTAGGGCAGCATGCCCAGAAGGCTCGGAGGTATTCCCAGGGGCTGGAGCAGGTATTGGAGGACGAAGATGCCGCCGAACAGCAGGCTACCCCAGAAGGCGCGGAGGGGATTCCAGAGGGCGAAGATGGTCAAGGCGATGACGATCCAGCCCCGGCCGCCGGACATGCCCTCTGTCCAGCTGGCGGAATAGGACAGGGACAGCTGGGCGCCCGCAAGGCCCGCCAGGGCGCCGCCCCCCATGACGCAGAGCCAGCGGACAAGGGCCGTCCTGACGCCCAAGGAGTCGGCGGCCTTGGGGTTTTCCCCCACGGCCCGGATTCGGAGCCCCGGCTTGGTGTGGGCGAGGAAGAACCACAGGGCCAGCCCCAGGGCAACGGCGATGTAGAAGAAGGGGTCCTGGGAAAACAGGATGCGCCCCACCACGGGAAGATCGGAGAGGGGGCCGAAGCGCAGGGGACCCAGCCGCTGGGCGGCCGCCTTGCCGACGAAGGGCTTGCCCCACATGCCCGCCGCTCCGGTGCCTATCATGGTCAGGGCAAGGCCGGAGACGACCTGGTTGGCCCGGAAGGTGACGGAGACCAGGGCGTGGAGGGCCGCCAGGGCGGCTCCTGCCCCCAGGGCGAAGAGCAGGCCCATCCAGGCCGACCCCGTGAGTGCGGTTCCCGCGAAGGCCGCGTAGGCGCCCAGGGCCAAAAGTCCCTCCATCCCCAGGTTGAGGACCCCGGAACGCTCGGTGAGGATCTCCCCCAGGGTGGCGATGTACAGGGGTGTCGCGAAAACAAGGCTCCGCTGGAGCACCGTGACGATGATGTCATCCATGGGAGGCCTCCCTGCGCACGAAGCGCAGCCGATTCTTGATGAAGTAGTCCCCGATGATGAGGAAGAGCAGGATCACCCCCTGGAAGACCTGCACGGTGGCCGCGGGGAGTCCCATGGCGATCTGGATGGAGTCGCCCCCCACGATGATGCCCGCGAAGAACACCGAGGAGAGCACGACCCACCGGGGATCCAGGCCCGCAAGGCGCGCCGCGATGATGCCCGTGAAGCCGTAGCCCGCGGAGATGGAGTCGGGGTAGGTCATGTGCTTGTGGTTCGCCGCTATCTCCCCGAAGCCCGCCAGCCCCGCCATGGCGCCGGAAAAGAGCATCATGAGGATGGTCAGGCGCTTGGCGTCTATGCCCGCATAGCGGGCCGCCTCGCGGTTCTCCCCCAGAACCCGGATCTCGTAGCCGAATTTGGTCCGGCGAAGGAGAACGTAGGCCAGCGCGACCGCCAGGACCGCCAGGGCGAACATCAGGTAGGGGATTCGGGAGTGGGGAAAGGCGGATAGCGCCAGGCGGTCCGCCAGGTTGTCCGTGTAGGGAAAGCCGTGCTGGGTCTTGCCCTTCCAGGGCCCCACGATGAGAAAGCGGACGAAGGATGCGAGGATGTAGTTCAGCATGAGGGTGGATATGGTCTCGTTCATGGACGCCAGGTTCCGCAGCAGGGCGGCGACCAGGGCCCAGAGGGCGCCCCCCGCCGCTCCGGAGGCCACCATGGCCAGGATGACCAGGGGCGCGGGAACGGCGCCCGCCCCCAGGGCAAGGCCCACCCAGGTGGAGGCGCAGGCGCCGGCCAGAATCTGGCCCTCCGCGCCTATGTTCCAGAACTTTCCCTGGAAGGCCACGGAGAGGCCGACGCCCACCAGGGTGAGGGGCACGGCCCGGTACAGGGTCTCCGCGAGCCCGTAGCTGGTCAGGAAGCCGGAGCGGAAAATGCGCCACAGGCCCATGGCCGGGTCCTTGCCCGCCGCGGCGAACACGACCGCCATGGCGAGCATGCCTGCGGCGAGGCTTGCGGTCAGGATGGCCGCCCGGACCAGGAAGGGCGCCTCCCGCCTATCCTCTTCAACGATGCGCAGCTTCACCGAATATCCTCCTGGGGCATCTGCCGGCTTCCCGCCATCATGAGGCCTATGTCCTCCACCGGCGTAACGGCGGGATCCGCGATGCCCATGAACATGCCCCGGTACATGACCGCTACCCGGTCGCAGAGGGCGTAAATCTCTTCAAGATCCTCGGAGACCAGGAGCACCGCTCCGCCGGAATCCCGCCGCTCCAGGAGCTTGCGCCGGATGTACTCCGTGGCGCCCACGTCCAGTCCGTAGGTGGGATGGCTCGCCACCAGGAGGGCGGGGCCCTGGGTGATTTCCCGGCCGATGATCAGCTTCTGTATGTTGCCCCCCGAGAGGTTCTTCATGGGGGCGTCGATGGAGGAGGCGGAGACGTTGAAGCCCTCCACGATGCCCTCCGCATGCCGGCGGACGACGTCGTAGTCCAGGAACACCACGTCGGAGAAGGGTCGGGCATGATGGCTCTTGAGCACGGAATTTTCGTAGATGAGGAGGTTCGGCACTATGCCGAACTTGATGCGCTCTTCGGGCACATGGGCTATCCCCATGCGGGAGAGCACCTTGGCGGAAGAGCCCGCGGTCTCCTTACCCTCGAGGAGTATGCTGCCGGACTTGGGCTTGCGCAGGCCCGTCACCGCCTCCACCAGCTCCCGCTGCCCGTTGCCGGAAACCCCGGCGATGCCGAAAATCTCGTTCCGGAAAAGGCGGAAGGAGACGCCCCGGACCTGATCCGTGCCGCGGTCCCCCGTGACGTGCAGATCCCGGACCTCCAG
>CAYUPG010000049.1:0-2731 GCA_964446515.1 uncultured Treponema sp. | reverse complement strand
CAGGACTTCCTCGCCCCGGGGCAGGGGCCTGCGATCCATGGAGAGCACCACCTCCCGGCCCACCATCATGCGCGCGAGTTCCTCCCGGGACACGGCGGCCGGATCGGCCTCGCCCGAAACAACGCCCTTGCGGAGTATGACGACCCGGCTGCAGACCGAGGTGATCTCCTCGAGCTTGTGGCTGATGATGACCACCGCCTTGCCCTGGGCCGCCATGGCCCTGAGGGTGGAGAAGAGCTCCCGCGCCTCTATGGGGGTAAGGACGGAGGTAGGCTCGTCCAAGATGAGGAGCTCGGCGCCGTACATCAGGGCCTTCACGATCTCCACCCGCTGCTGCTCGCCGGCGGACAGCTGCCAGACCGGCGCGTCCGGGTCCACCTGCAGGCCGAAATGCCTGCCGAACTCTTCGATTTTGCCCGCCGCGTGGCGGCCGGGGAAGAAGAAGGGCGCCCTGTCGTAACCCAGGGCGATGTTTTCCGCCACCGTGTGGTTCTGCACCAGCATGAAGTGCTGGTGGACCATGCCGATGCCATGGCGCAGGGCGTCCCGGGGAGAATCGATGCGCACGGCAGCGCCGTTCACCAGGATCTCCCCCTCTTCCGGCCTATAGAGTCCGTAGAGGACATTCATGAGGGTGGTCTTGCCCGCGCCGTTTTCCCCCAGGAGGCCGACTATCTCCCCGGGGCCCACCCGGAAGTCCACCGACCGGTTGGCGTACGCCCCGTTGAAGCTCTTTGAAATGCCCCGCAGCTCGATGCCCGAGAAGCTCCCCACCATCGCCTCCGAAAAAAAAGTAAGGACGCCCCCGCCGCGACGGGCCGGGGCGCCCAGGAATCTCAGCAGCCTATTAGTTCGATTCGGGCAGCTTGCCCACCACGTTCTCTACGAAGTAGTTGATGGACATGAGCTCGCCGATGGTCGCCATCTGGCCCGCGGCGTAGCGCTCGGTGCCCTTCTGGTCCTTTATGGGGCCGGTGAAGGGCTCGAAGGTCTCCCGGGACTGCTTCATCTGCTCGTAGCGCTTCATGACCAGGTCGTAGACGTTCATGGAGCCGAGGTCCGCGGTGGCCACCGTCTTGGCCTTGAGGGCGTCGATGTACTTGGGGCTCACGGGGACGCCGAACTCGCCGCCCAGCTCCGCTCCGCCCTCGGAGGCGAGGTACAGGAGGTCGCCGGTCTTCCAGGTGCCCTCGTAGATGCCCGTGAGGATCTTCTCGTACAGGGGCGTCCAGTTCACCAGCTGGCCGGATACCAGGGATTCGCGGCCCTGGGCGGCCATGGGGCTGTAGTGGCCGAAGGTGTACACGGGCTTTCCGGCCACGGTGCTCTCCTCGCCCACCTCGACCACCGCGGCGGTGTCCTCGGTGAAGGCCAGGGCGTCGCAGCCCGATGCGATGAGGGCCTGGGCGGCTTCCCGGGCCTGGGCAGGATCGTACCACGAGAAGATCCAGCGCACGTCAACCACGGCCTTGGGATTGGCGTCCTTGACGCCCAGGGCCCAGGCGTTGATGTGCCGGATCACTTCGGGGATGGGGAAGGCGGCCACATAGCCGACCTTGCCGGTCTTGGTGAGGGCTCCGGCCATGAGGCCGTTCAGGTAGTACATCTGGTACAAATCGGCGAAGTAGGTGCCCACGTTCTCGCTCTGCTTGAAGCCGGAGCAGTGGAGGAACAGCTTGTCCGGATACTTCTTGCCCGCCTCGATGGTCTCGTCCATGTAGCCGAAGCTGCAGGTGAAGACCACGTCGACCTTCTCGTCCCGGATGAACTGGTCGATGACCGGCATCGCCTTGCCTTCCGGCACGCTCTCAATGATCTTGGTCTCGAGCCAGGGGAACTTCTTCTCCAGCTCGACGCGGGAAACGTCGTGGGCGTTCGTGAAGCCCAAGTCCCCGACGGGACCGACGTACACGAAGCCTGCCTTGACCTTCTTCTCCGAAGAAGCGGCGGCTTCCTTTTTCTGACAACCCGCGAACACCATCGCGGCGGCGGCGACTACGGCTATGCCGAAGACCGTCTTCCGTACCAATCGCATCGTTTTCCTCCTCACAGGGCCGAAGCTCTTGGCACCTTGTTATACCTGGGCGAAGGCCCGCGGTCAAGTGAATTACGTAGAATTGCTTGCTATTTTCTTACCTAACTTAACCGTTTTTGTTGTTTTCCGCGTAGTTTTCAAGGAAGTTGAAAACAGCGGCAAACCACCCTGTCGGGTCTACCAGAACGCTCTTGGCGTGCCGTGCGCCCTCCACGATCAGAAGTTCCGTGGGTCCTGCGCCCGCCGCCCTGCGGAGCTCGGCCATGCGGACGGACATCGCCGTGGGAACATAGGTATCCTCCGAGCCGTGGATGAAGAGAATGGGCAGCGCCGTCTCCAGGACCGCCCGCTCCGGCGACGGGTCGTCCAGTCCGTAGCCCCGCCGGGCGCGGAGCAGGGCCGACACCAGGGAAACGGCCGGCCGGGCCAGGAAGGAGGGGATGCCCGTCGCGGCGAGGCGGGCGCGGAGCTCCTCTTCCGCGGAGGAGTAGGAACAGTCCGCCACCGCCGCGGAGATCTTCCAGGAGGAGCGGGGCGCGAGCGCAGGGGCGGCCAGGGGCGCGTACTGGAGCACCGTCGCGGCCCCCATGGATTCGCCTATGAGCACCACCGGCAGCTCCGCGCCGAAGCGCAGCCGGGACCAGTCCACCGCGGCGCCCAGGTCGTGCTTTTCCTCGTAGCCGAAGGCGGGGGCCG
>CAYUPG010000048.1:0-14367 GCA_964446515.1 uncultured Treponema sp. | reverse complement strand
AAATAGAAAACGGAGCGCGCGCCATAAACAACCCCTTCGGCCGCGCGGTAACAAACGCGGTAACATGGGCGGAATTGGCGGTCTCCGTTTTCGGTCGACCTAGAATAATTCCTTATCCTGTATAGATGAGAGATGCGGGACTCGAACCCACCACCTTCAGCTCCGGAGGCTGACGCTCTATCCAGATGAGCTAATCTCTCGACCGCGACGGCAACGCCGTGCGCACAACAAACCTACTCCATAGGAGGATAGGATGTCAAGGGCGTGCCCGGGAGCTGTGCCCGGGAGCCTGAATTGTCCTAGCGCTCGTCCGAACGGGGTCCCCGTTTCCAGAAGGCCCAGGACGGCTTTTCGGCCGGCTTCGGCGCGTTGCGGTCGGGGGTCGGGCCGGTAGAAGCTCCGCCGCTCCGATCGGCTCGGGGGCGGGCAGGCCCCCCGCCGCCGCGCTCGAAGCCCGTACCGCGCCCGTCCGGTGCCGCCTTGTCCCGGGGGCGGGGAGGGCGTTCCTGACCCGGCCTCGGCCGGGAAGCCTGGCCCGAAGGGCGCTCCGCGTTCCTGCCTGCGCCGCGGTCTGCGCCGCCGCCTGCGCGGGCTGCGGCCCCCCGGCCCGATCCGGAAGCCGAGCGCCCGTCCGTCCGGGCCTGACGGGTTGCCGCCTGGCCCGCTGCGGGGGCGGAAGCGCGGCCCCGGGACCTGTCGTCCCGTCCCTCGGCGCGCCGACCCTGCCCGGGGTTTCGCCCCTCGTTCCGACGGGGCGGGCCGTCGGGGGCGGCGCTCGGATTCGGGGCGGCGGAGGAGACCGCGGGGCGCAGGTCCGCCGATACGGGTATGGTCTTCTTCAAGAGCTTCTCGACCTGCTTCAGGAGCTTCACCTCCTCGGTGTCGCAGAAGGACACCGAGGTGCCGTCGGCCCCCGCCCGGGCGGTCCGGCCTATGCGGTGGACGTAGGTCTCCGGCTCCGTGGGCATGTCGAAGTTGAACACGTGGGTTATGTCGTCCACGTCGATGCCCCGGGCGGCGATGTCGGTGGCCACCAGGACCCGGGTTTCCCCGGATCGGAAGGCCTCCATGGTGCGGGTGCGGTTTCCCTGGCCCTTGTTGGCGTGTATGACCCCCGCACGAATGCCTGCTGCCTCAAGGCCCTTGGCGATGCGGTCCGCCCCGTGCTTGGTCCGGGAGAACACGATGGCCCGCCGGACCTCCATCTGGTGCATCAGCGTCGCCAGGAGCTCGCGCTTGTCCGCCTTCTCCACGTAGTAGAGCTGCTGCCGTATGCGCTCCACCGCGGGGGTTTCCGGGTCCACGTCGATGCGGACGGGATTCCGCAGCATGCTCCGGGCAAGGTCCTCGATCTCCTCGGGCATGGTGGCGGAGAAGAGGAGGGTCTGCCTATCCTTGGGCAGAAGGGCCACGATCTTCCGCACGTCCCGGATGAAGCCCATGTCGAGCATGCGGTCCGCCTCGTCGAACACGGCTATCTCCACCGCGGAGAGGTCCACGGTCCCTTCCCCCGCCAGGTCCAATAGACGCCCCGGGGTCGCGGTGAGGACGTCCACGCCCCGGGCGAGGGCGCGGACCTGGGGAGCCTTGCCGACCCCGCCGAAGATGCAGGCCCGCTCCAGGCCCGCGTGCCGCCCGTAGGCGGCGAAGCCCTGGTCTATCTGGGCCGCCAGTTCCCGGGTAGGGGCCACCACCAGGGCGCGCACCCGTCGGCGGCTTCTGCCGTGGGAGGCGCTTTCCGTCAAAAGCTGGATGACGGGGAGGGCGAAGGCGGCAGTCTTGCCGGTGCCGGTCTGTGCGCAGGCCAGGACGTCCCGGCCCTCCAGGACCACGGGTATGGCCTCCAGCTGAATGGGGGTCGGACGGGTATAGCCTTCCTGCTCGAGGGCCCTAAGGCTCTCGTCCATGAGGCCGAGGGAGTTGAAATCGGGAGTATGCATGCAGTTCCTTATGAATGGGTATTCGGAACCCGCGGGGTTCCGGAGACAGCCAGTATAGGGGAAAGGCACGCTTTGTGCTACAGGGCCACCTTAACCACGAGCTTGCGCACCCGCGCAGGCGATCCGACCGCCAGGCAGGGTTTGTGGGCGTCCTCCGGAAAGAAGACCGCCGCAAACCCCGGAGCCAGGCCCAGGCGGACCTCCCCGCCCGGACCGCCGTCCAAAAGAAAGCCGATGTCCTTGGCCTCGTCGTAGGCCGTCTTTTCGGGGAGGCCCTCAGCCGGCCGGACGTCGACGTGCTCCGAGCCCGACAGCAGGATCTGAATGTCCGCATAGCGCCGGTGGTACTCGTAGGCGCAGTCTGACGCCGCCTTGGTGTCGTAGCTCATGAGGAGGGCGTAGAGCCCGCCGCCCGCTATCTCTATGCGCCCGTCCGGCGCTCCCCGCCAGGAACCCGCGGCGATCCAGTCCGCCGCCTGGGAAAAAGCCCGGGAAAGGGCTCCGCAGCGGTCCAGCCGGTCAAGGGTGGTCCAGATCATGACCGCTCCGCGGCGTAGCGCCGGGAATAGCGCCGGGATACGGCCATAAGCTGCTCGGTCTCCAGCTTCATGGATTCCGTGAAGCGCGAAGGGTCCGCCCGGCGGCTCACCAGCTCGAAGGGCAGGCCCTCCAGGCGCAGGGCGTACATGGCGTTCACCGGATAGAGCTGATACTCGATCACCGACGCGAGGCCCAGGAAGTCCTGGAGCTCCTCCGCCCGTTCAGGCTCATTGCGCCAGTTCGCGCAGAGCCAGGAATAGAGGTCCGCATGGAAGTTGGTCATGATGCCCGAGTAGCCGGCCGCCCCGGCGCGCAGGGATGCGAGCAGGGTCGCCGCGTTGGCGTTGAAGAGCTTGAAGTTGGAGCCCCCGGCGATCTTGAGCTTCTCCTCGATGTCGGCGATCCGGCAGCTCGTGTCCTTGAGGAAGCCGAAGCGGCCCGTCTCTACACCGAATTTCATCAGGGCGGGGGACACGAGGCGCTTGTACGGGGCCGGGCACTCGTAGAAGCCCAGAAGAACATCCTCGTTCATCCCCGCGAGGAAGCGCTCCAGGTTGCCCTTGAAGACCCCGTCCCCCTCGTCGTGCCGGGCGAAGCGGTTCGATATGAGGACCACCGCGTCGACGCCGGTGTCGGCCATCATCTTGGCTTCTTCGATCTGGTCCTCGACGGTCTCCGCCACGTGCCCCGAGGCGATGACCCCGACCCGGCCCCGGGCCATGCGCACCACCGCACGGGCCAGCTCCAGGCGCTCCTTGAGGCTCAGGAAGAACATCTCGCTGGACTGGCATACCGCGAAGAGGCCCGCGACCCCCCGCTCTATGTACCAGTCCACGAGCCGCTCCAGGGCTGCGTAGTCTATGGTCCCCTCCTTACGGAAGGGAGTTATCATCGTGGGCCAAACGCCGTCTGCTATCGATTTCATCTTCTACTCCTAGAATCCCGCCATGCGGGGGATGAACAGCACCAGGTCCGGCACGAAGGTAAGCAGGAAGAGGGCGGCTATGGTGACGAGTATCATGGGGATGATCTCCCGTATGATGTTCTTGAGGGGGGTCTTCGAGATTCCCGAGGTGATGAACAGGAGCATGCCGAAGGGCGGAGTCGTCAGTCCTATCATCATGTTTATGACGATGACCACCCCGAAGTGCACCAAGTCTATGCCCAGGGCGTTGATCAGGGGCAGCACGATGGGGATGAAGACCAGCGTGATGGCCATGGTGTCGATGAACATCCCCAGGGCCAGGAACATCACGTTCACGATCAGGAGCATGATGTACCGGTTGTCCGTGATCCCCAAGAGGAGGTTCGCCACGGCGTTCGGAATCTTCTCTATGGTGACGATGTAGGAGAAGGCGTAGGCGCAGCCCACCAGCAGGGAGAGGTTTCCCACGGTCTTGACGGTGTTCAGGAGCACCTGCTTGAGATCCCGGAATCCGAAGGCCCGGTAGAAGAAGACCGACACGAGGAGGGCGTAAGCCGCGGCCAGGGCGCCGGCTTCGGTGGGGGTCACCACGCCGGAATAGATGCCCCCCAGGAGCACCACCACCGAGAGGAGGGCCGGCAGGGAACGGAGCGTCAGGGCGACGAACTCCTTGGCCGGCAGGGAGACCCCCGCCGGGTAGTTACGTTTCTTGGCGATCACCGCGGTGTAGGCCATGAGGGAAAAGCCGATAAGGAGGCCGGGAACGATGCCGCCCAGGAAGAGGGCGCCGATGGAGGCCCCGGAGAGCATGGCGTAGAAGATCATGGGAATGGACGGCGGGATCACCGGCCCTATGACCGCAGAGGCTGCGGTGATGGCGCAGGAGTAGCCGTCGTCGTAGCCCGCCTCCTTCATGGCCTTGATCTCCATATTCCCGAGGCCTGAGGCGTCCGCCAAGGCGGAGCCGGTCATGCCCGAGAAGATAATGGAAGCCACCACGTTCACGTGCCCCAGGGCGCCCTTCTTCTTTCCCACCATGGCGTTGGCGAAGGAGAAGATCATGTTCGTCACCTTGCCGGAGTTCATGATCTCCGCCATGAAGACGAAGAGGGGCACCGCTATCAGGATGAAGCTCGTGTTCATGTTGGACAGGAACTGGGTGGCCACCATGCCGATGGTCGAGCCCGGCCGGGTGGCCAGGGCGAAGTAGAAGATGGAGGACATCATCATGCCGATGCCGATGGGTATGCGGATCAGGAACACGACTATGAAGGATGCGAAAAAGACTGCGAGCGCCAGGTTCATGCCGCGCCTCCCTTCCGCAGGGTGCGGACTTCCCGGACCAAATCTATGGCGACCCGCACGGTCATGTCCGCAAGGAAGACCATGAAGGGAAAGAATACTATGTTCATGGGAATCAGGAGCACGTCGGATTTTTTGTAGGCCATGAAGGAGACGTAGTTCCAAGAGGGCAGGAAGGCCAGGAGAAAGGCGAAGAGCATGAGGGCGTTCCCGGCGAGGCGCATGAGGGTCTGGGCGCGGGGAGAGACGGCGTCGTAGAGCATGGAGAAGGCCACGTGGGAGTTGTCCCGCTTTGCGTACAGCCCTCCCAGCAGGGCGGTCCACACGAAGCACATGAGGCTCAGCTCCTCCGGCCACAGGAGGGGACGGAAGAAGTAGCGGGCCACGATCTGGGTCAGGAAGGATAGGAAGAGCACGCAGAAGGTCGCCACGGGGACGTACACCTCTATCAGGTTCACCAGGAACCGGCCGAAGGCGGCGATGGGGCTGGACTTGTTCATCGATAGTCCTCGCATGCAGCGGATGGGATGAAGGGCGGGCGGGAAACATCCCGCCCGCTCCCGGGAGTACCTATTTGATCTTCTGGACTTCGTCGTAGAGGGCCATGTCCCAATCCTTGGAAAGATCCTTGCTCTCCGTCAGGTAGGAATTCTTGGCGAAGGCGGCGAAGGCGGCGCGGTCGGGGTTCTCGATGACCGTCAGGCCCTGCTCCTTGAAGAAGGCGATCAGGGACGCTTCGTTATCCCGCACCGTCTTGTCGCAGAACTCCCGCGCCTTTGCGGCGGCGGCCAGGACCCAGTCCTGCTGCTGCTTGGACAGGCTCTGCCACTTCTTTTCGTTGATCGTGGGCCAGGTGGAGTCCACCACGTGGTTCGTCAGGACGATGTACTTGGTGACCTCGTAGAATTTTGCGTTCCTATTGGTCGGCAATGGATTGTCCTGGCCGTCCACGACGCCCGTCTTGAGACCCATGTAAACCTCTCCGAAGGCCATGGGGGTGGGATTGGCTCCCAGGGCCTTGCCCATGGCTATCCAGGTGGGGCTGTTGGGAACCCGGAGCTTGACGCCCCGCATCTGCTCGGGCCGCGTCACGGCGCCCACCTTCTCGGTCAGGTTGAGCTGGCGGGTGCCCAGATAGTAGGCGGTCAGGGGCCTGATGCCCTGGGATGCGGCGATCTCCTCGAAGAGCTTCTTTCCGATGGGACCGTTGAAGGTCTTGGTCATCTGATCGTAGCTCTGGAAGGTGAAGGCCGCGCCGAACATGCCGAGCTTGGGAATGAACTGGGCGTTCCAC
Organism: uncultured Treponema sp.; assembly: GCA_964446515.1. GTDB lineage: Bacteria > Spirochaetota > Spirochaetia > Treponematales > Breznakiellaceae > CAYUPG01. Next base: position 8,366 of record CAYUPG010000048.1, on the reverse strand, counting down.
TGGGCCGAGGTGTAGACCATGTCCACGGTGCCCTGGCGTATGGCATCCTGCTCCGCCGTCTGGTTGAAGAGCTGGCCCGAGTGGTAGACGTCCACCGTGATCTGGCCGCCGGAGAGCCGTTCGACCTCTTCCTTGAACACCGTCATGGCCTTGGTGTGGGCATCGTCCGGAACGCTGACGGATGAGAAGGTCAGCTTCACCGGTCCGGCGGCGACATCCCTTCTTCCTTCGGCATAGGCGCCGACGAGCACCACCGCCGCTACGACGACCGATGCGATTTTCCTCAACATAGGAACCTCCTCTCACTTTCGTTGAACTGATATATCCTGGCGAAGCCGCAGCGGCTCCGCTCGGATCCGCATTACGCGCGATACCCGATGCGTCGGGATATCTCCATGCACGAGCGCACCGCGAAGGGCGCCATGAGCTCTATGCGCTCGGGGGTGTTCCGCTCCGCGGGCCCGGAGATGCTCAGGGAGGCGAACACCTCGCCCCGGGCGTTCCGTATGGGGGCGCCGACGCAGCGCAGGTGCTCCTCGTGCTCCATATCGTCCACCGCATAGCCGTTCTTCCGTATGAGCGACACTTCCCGGAACAGCCGCTCCTCCGTATCGATGGTGTTGGCCGTGATCTTCAGCAGTCCCTTTTCCCGGACGATGCGCCGGATCTCGTCGTCCGGCTGGAAGGCGAGTATGGCCTTTCCCACGGAGGTGCAGTACAGGGGAGCCCGAATGCCTATCACCGAATAGGTGCGCAGGCGCCTGCGGGACTCTATGCAGTCCACGTAGAGCACCTCGTCCTTGTCCAGCACCGTCAGGTGGACGGTCTCGTCGAATTCCTGATTGAGGCCCTGCAGGAAGGGCGCTGCGATGCGGCAGATGTCGAGCTCCAGCTGGGCCCTGTTCCCCAGCTCCACCAGCTTGACCCCCAGGTGGTACTTCCCCGTCTCCCCGTTCCTTTCGACCAGGGAGGAGGCCGCCAGGGTCTCCAGTATGCCGTGCACGCTGCTCTTGGGCATATCTAAAAGCCGCGCGAGTTCCGAGACGCCGAGATTGGGTTGTCCGGCAAGGGTTTCGAGAATCTGGGCCGCCTTGTGTACCGTGTTTACCATCTTCCCGTTCCCATTCACGGCGTTCGTTCTTATACAAGAACATTGTTCACATATATGAACAACTGTATTGTAACATCAAAGACGACGGCTGTCAAATTTTACAGGGCCTTGGGGCCCAGGGCCCTGAGCCGGGTAAGCTCCACGCAGAGCGCTCCCTGGTCGTCCACGACCCGGCCCTCCACGATGAGAGGCTCATCCCGGAAAAGAAGGTTCCGGTGGGCCTCGTAGACCTCCGGAAAGAGGACGGTCTCGTAGAGGGCCGTCTCGTCCTCGAAGCTTACGAAATTCATGGCCAGGCCGTCCGCGGTCCACACCTCCTTGCGGGTGATCTGAAGGCCGGCCAGGACGACGCGGCGGCCCCGGAGGCGGGGCAGATCCGCGGCCAGGTCGCGGCGGAGGGCGGAGAGCTCCCGCTTCCAGAGGGTGAGGGGATGCCGGTCTCTAAGAAAGCCCAGGGCGGCCAACTCCGCGGCGAGGTCGCGGCGGTCCCGGGGGACGGCAGGCGGCGCCGCGGACGGCGCGGCTCCCGCCGGCGCGGACGCCGCGCTCCGGGGCTCCGGCAGGTCCGCGACGGCAAAGCTCGGAAATAGGCCGTCCCGGTCCGTCCGCCCCTCGGTCAGGAGGGCGCGGAGCTGCTCGGGCCTGGACCGGCCGGCGGCGAGGGCATCGAAGACTCCCGCGGAAACCAGGGCGGCCAGATCGGAGGTGGAAAGATGTATTCTCGAGGATACATCTTTAAGTGAAGTATAAGCCCCGCGGCGTTCCCGTTCCGCCGTCAGCGCCTGTGCCGCCGCGGCCGAAAGATCCGCAATGGCCATGAGTCCCACGATCACGGATTGCCCGGACGCCCGATACTTGCAGTCGCTCAGATTCGCGTCGGGCCCCAGGACGGAGAGCCCCATGCGCCGGGCCTCGCTCACGTAGGCCCCGGCGTGGTAGTAGCCCCCACGGTTGGAGAGCACGGCGGCCATGAAGTAGGCGCCGTGACGGACCCGGAGGTAGGCGGATTGGAAGGAAACCATGGCGTAGGATGCCGAATGGGGCTTGCAGAAGGAGTACCCGTCGAAGGACAGCATCATGGCCCATACCTCGTCCGCCGTCCCGGCGTCGACCCCGTTCTTCAGGCAGCCCGAGTAGAAGCGTTCCCGGGCGGTCTCGAGCCTCCGTCCCCCGGCCTTCTTGGCGATGATCTTGCGCAGGCCGTCCGCTTCCGCCTCGTCGAAGGACGCCAGGGCCACGGCCGCCTTGGACACGTCCTCCTGGTAGCAGAGTATGCCGTAGGTCTCGTCCAGGATGCCTTCCAGCCGGGGATGCAGGGGCTTCCAGGCGCCCCCCTTGAGGCGCCTGCAGTATTCGGCGATGAAGCGGTTTGCCGCGGGCCTGATGAGGGAGCTGTGGATGACTATGTGGCCGAAATCCCCCCGGCCGGTCTTCTTCTGGAGCTGACGCATGGCCGGAGACTCGATGTAGAAGACCCCCAGGGAATCCCCCCGGGCGAGGGCCTCCTGCACGGCCGCGTCCTCGGCCGGCCTGATGCGGTCGAAATCCACCTCGATGCCCTCCCGGGCAAGGTTGGCCCGGGCATCCCTGATCACCGCCAGGGAACGGTTTCCCAGGAGGTCGAGCTTCACGAGTCCCGCGGCCTCGGTCCCCTCCTTCTCCCAGGCCAGGAGGGGATAGCCCTGGGCGGAGCGGAGTATGGGCGCGTAGCTGCGTATGGGACCGGGGGTGATCACGAGCCCTCCGCAGTGCATGGAGAGGCCCCGGGGAAGGCCCTCGAGGCGCGCCGCCAGGGCTTGGATTTCCCTCCACGCCGGATCGAGATCCCCGGACCGCCCCTCCGCCAGGGTCCGCTCCGCCCGGGATACCTCGCCGTCGGAGTAGCCGTAGGCCTTGGCGCATTCCCGGAAGGCGGACCGGGGCCGGAACATGATGTGGTTCGCGACTCTGGCGCAGCGCTCCCTTCCGAAGCGCTCCAGGACGAGCCGGATCAGGTCGTCCCGTTCGTCCCAGGGAAAATCCACGTCTATGTCCGGAGGATCGGTGCGCGCCGGATTCAGGAAGCGCTCGAAGTAGAGATTCTCGCCTATGGGGTCCACGTCGGTGATGCGCAGGGCATAGGAGACGACGGAGGCGGCGGCGGAACCCCGCCCGCAGGTCCTGGGGCACAGGGATACGATGTCCGCCATCAGCAGGAAGTAGGCGGCGAAGCCCTTGCGGCCGATGATGTCCAGCTCGTACTCGATGCGGCTCGAGTGCGCGTCGGAGAGTTCCCCGTAGCGGGCCTCTGCCCCCGCGTAGACCCGCTCCCGCAAGATCCGCGCTTCGGCGGCGCAGTCCGCTTCTCCCGGAAGGTAGGACGGAAAGGCGAAGGCTTCCGCGCCGCCGTCGAAGCGGCACTCTTCGGCCAGGGCGTCGGCGGCCGCCGTCGCCTCGGGCCAGGATGCGTAGGCCGCCTCCCGCTCTCCCGGGGGCAGCAGGAGGCCGCGTACGCCGCTTCCCTCCGCCCGGTCGGCGGGGCCCAGGGTGCCCAGGGCCTTCCCCAGGGCTATGGCCCGCAGGACGGCGTGCACGGCCTCGTCACCCCGGTCCAGGAACAGCGCATCCTCCAGGGCCAGCAGGGGCAGACCGAGACGGCGGGCCGCGGAAATTCCGTGCAGGTTCCCGGGTCCGACAGCGCCGTAGAGCCGGGACACCCGTCCCGCGAGGCCCTCCAGCACGGGGGGATCGAAGGATGCCAAGGCGAGGCCCCGGCCGTCCTCCCGCAGGGCGGTTTCCAGGGTGTCCCAAGGGAAACGGGCCTCCCATACGGGCAGGGAAGACGGCTCCAGGAGGGAGAGCAGCCGGCAGAGCCGCCCGTAGCCCCGCCGGTCCAGGACGAAGACGAACAGGGCGCCCCGGTCGGAACGCAGCTCCGCGCCCGCTACGGCCTTGATGCCCGCCTCGGCGCAGGCCTCCCGCAGGGCATGCAGGCCGAACAGCCCGTTCCGGTCCGTCAGAGCCAGGGCCCCGGCGCCGTAGGCGCGGGCCCGCTCGACAAGGGCCGCCGGACTATGGACGCCGTAGAGGAATGAATAGGCCGAGCGCACGCCGAGCAGGCTAGGCATGCGCGCCCCAGGCCAGAAGCGAGGTTCCCCGCAGGAGGGAGGTTTTTCCGTAGCGCCGCCGCGTCCCGTCCAAGGCCCGCTGCAGCCGCTCCTGGGCATCCCCGGCTTCGGGGGCAAAGAGGTCCCGGCCCCGCCTGTCCGGCGCGAGATCCGACAGGACGAGGTGCAGGGAGCGCAGGCGGATGCGACGCTCCAGCAGCACGGCCAGGCACCGCTCGGCGGCCGGAATGAGGTCGATATCCAGGGCCAGGGGCCGACGGGGCGTCTCCGCCCGGTAGTCCCTGCGGCCGTCGGCATACAGCGCGGAGAGCTCGAGCCTTCCGGCGCACAGACGGCACCGGCGCAGCTCCATGCCCCCATCCTCCGCCAGGAGCATGAGGGCTCCTCGCAGGGACTCCAGCTCCGCGGTGTCGGCGCTCAGCTCCCAGGACCGGCGGATGATCCGCCCCTCGGGCCCCCCGGGGACCACGGCGTCGGAGTCGAGCCCCCGGGCCGCGTCCCGGAGCGCGGCGGCCCGACGCCCCAGGAGAAGGCGCGCCTCCGCGTCGGAGAGGGAGGCGAGGGCCCCTATGGTGCGCACTCCCGCGGCGTCCAGCAGGCGGAACAGCGCGGGACCTATGCCGGGAAGCAGGCGAAGATCCTGCCCCGCCAGGAAGGCCGCCTCGTTGCCCCGCCCGAGCACGGCGAAGCCGGAGGGGAGCAGCAGCCGGGTCAGGACCTTGGCGGTCAGCTTGTTGGCGGCCAGGGCTACCGCCGGATCGAGGCCCAGCTCGGCCCGCGCCTCGCTGCGGATGCGGAGGGCGCTCCGCTCGGGCGGGCCGAAGAGCCGCCCGGTGCCCGCCAAGTCAAGGTAGAAGTGGCCGCCTCCCGCATCCTCGACCAGGGGGGCGTAGCGTCCGGCGATGCGCTTCAGGCCCGAGGCGGCCCTCCGCTGCGCCGCCTCGTCGGGGACCGCCACCGCCAGGCCCCGCACCAGACGCTCCGCCGCGGCCAGGCTCATCCCCGGCGCAAGGCCCTCCTGCCGCCCCCGGGGCGATACGTCCAGGACCGTAGCCCGCGGCCCCGGGACGGCCACCACGAAGGGGCGGTCCGCCAGGGACCGGTCCGCCGCAGCCGCCACGGCCTGGGCGAAACCGATGACGTTGAGATGCGCCACGGCGGCGCCCTCCCGCCCGGCCTCTCCGGCGGCCCCCGCGCCGCCCCGTCCGGCCTCCTGAGGACAGGCCATGCCGGCGTCCATCAGGATCCGGAGGCCGCACGGCCGAGGAGCGCCGACAGGGAGCGGGCATTCACCGCCGCATGGCCGCGCAGGCAATTGTTGAAGTAGACGAGCACCCTGTCCGCGCAGGCCGACAGGGCCCGTATGCGCTCAAGGAGGAAGCCGAGCTCCCCGTCGGAATAGAGGTAATCGTATCTCGCCGCCGAATCGGAGCCCCACCGCGGCGTCCCCCGACCGCCGTCGAGCCGCAGATAGGCGAGGGGGGCGGTGGCCACGTCGAAGAAGGAGGGCATTCCCTCCGCGGGCGGAAGCTCCGGGGCTGCGAGGGCTATTGCCCGTTTCCTCAAAGCATCCAGAACCCTGCTGCTGTACCAGCTCCGGTTGCGGAACTCCACCGCCGCGGGCAGGCCGTCGAACTCCCTGAGCAGGGCATCCAGGGCGCGCCGCTCATCGGGGCCGTAGACGAAATCCTCGGGGAATTGGAAGAGCAGGGCGTCCAGGCGGGAAGCGCGGAGCAGGGGCTCGAGGGCGCGCCTGAAAAGCCCCGCGCTCCTTCGCCGCTCCGCGGCATCCCTTGAGCGGATGAGGTCTTCGGTGACCTTCAGCGAAAAGGAGAGGCCGGGCGCCTGATCGAGAAGCCGGGACAGGTGCTCCGCCCGGGGCATCCGGTGCTTTGAAGCGTTGAGCTCCACCGTGGAAAAGAGGGCCGCGTACCGGGCCGCATAGTCTTCCGGCGCGGTTCCCGGAGGATAGACCGGACCGACCCAGTCATGGTACGCGTAGCCGGATGTTCCTACCCCGATCTGCGTCATGCATTCATTATACTATACGCATGTATAGTATTCAAGATCAAAAGAAACCCCGACGCCGCTCCTCGTGGGCCCGGCGTCGGGGGGGGATGTCCTACTTCTTCTGGGCGTTGTATTTCCGCAGGGTATTCAGCGTCTCCCGGGCACGGGCCTGCACGGGCCGGATATAGGGCCCCTCGGCTATGCGCATGATGGTCCGTATGGCCGAGGCATCCTTCAGGCCGCCGTTCTTTTCCGCCAGCTTCTCGTAGGCCTCCAGGGCCGCGAGGGCGAGTATATTGTCGGGATTGAGGACGTCGAAGCGGGTGACCACCCAGGAGATGGCGCCGGCCGTCTCCTCGTTCTCGTTCATGCCGATCTTGCCCAGCGACTTGATGGCCTCGGTCAGGGCCATGGGCTCCGGCTCGGCGAGCACCATCTTCATGAGGGTGTTCTTGGCCTCCACGGTGCCGAGCTCCCCGAGGTGCTGGGCGGCCTTGGCCCTGACGTCGGGGTAATTGTTCACCAGACGGCCCGCTTCCCGGGCCTGGTTGACCACGCCCTCCAGGGCCAGATACTCCAGGGCCTGCTGCACCTCCGGCCCGCCCCGTCCGGCCGCGATGGCGTCGCCGATGTACTCCAGGGCGATCAGCTTCATATCCCGGCTGTCCGCCCGGGTCTGCTCCCGGATGACCATGAGCTCCACGGATTCCTGAAGATAGGATTCCTCCACCGACAATTCCCTGCCGGCGCTTCCCGTAGCCTGGGCCGACGCAGCGGCGGCCGTTGCGGCGAAGGCGACGACCACAGATACTATACGTTTGACACCCCTCATCCTTTCCTCCATTCCGCAGGCCGCAGCCCGTCGGCTTCAGTTGACTATTTTCCAGCCCCCATCGGTCTTTTCAAGATCGTAGAGCCGCAGACGCTGTCCCCGCGCCGTTACGGTAAAAGCCTTGACCCTGTTTTGCCCGATGAACTCGATATCATCCACCCGGTCGTTCGCCCGGGAAGGGACTACTACATGGATAAAATAATCCTTCAAATCGCGCAAGACTATCTTCTCGTTTTTCAGCCGCGCGGAATCGGAGATGCGGGCGAGAAACGCGGGGTCGCTGACGGAATCCCGGTAGTCGGCCCCCAAATACTCCACCCAGGCATCGTACTCCCGGGCCCTGATGAGCTCGTTGAGGCGCTCGATGAGCACCTGGACATCTATCTTGGTCGAATCGAATACTTCCTTGGTGATGGACGAGGGATCGAAAGGAACGGCCGCAGCCGGCTGAACTGCGGGCACCTCCGGCTCGGGCTCGGCGGCAGGCGCGGGAATACCCTCCGCTTCGGCGGGCTGCGCAGGCTCGGCGCTCGGCACGGGAACCGCCTCGGGCGCAGGGGCGGGAGCCGTCCCGCAGGAGAAAAGGCCGAAGGAAATGACCAGGGCGTTCAGGACCAGGCTATACCGTTTCATGTTACCCTTATTCTACCCGACGCCGCGGCGGTAGTCAAACAGGATGTGAAAAAAGCCGCCCTTGACCCCGCCGCCGTCCTGAATTATGCTTCCCCCACCATGCTTAAAGCCGCTTTCCCAGGCTCCTTCGACCCGCCGACCTTCGGCCACCTCAATATTGTAGAGCGGGCGTCGGGCATTTTCCAGGAACTCCTCATCGTCGTGGCGGTGAACCGCCAAAAGAACTACCTTTTTTCCCCCGACGAGCGCATCGCCATGATGCGCGAGCTGGTCAAGCCCTGGAAGAACGTCACCGTGGAGGTCTGCGATTCCCTGATCGTGGATTTCCTTCGCAAGCGTGATATCCGGGTCCTGGTCAGGGGCGTTCGGGGGGTCTCGGACTTTTCCTACGAATTCGACCTCTCCATGATGAACAAGGGCCTGGACGCAACGATGGAGACCATCTTCATGACCACGGATCCCAAGTATTTCATCCTCCGATCCTCCGCCATTAAGGAGCTTGCGTCCTTCGGCGGTGACGTTTCCACCATGGTGCCTCCCCCCGTTGCGGAAGCCTTGAAAAGCAAGTATTATGGTCATTCTTGAAGACCCCGTCGGGGCCGGCGATCTTGACAATCGCCGACGCTTTCGCTAGATTGTGTCAAACTCTACGGGTAAAACGACTGAAGAGAGG
>CAYUPG010000047.1:14190-14521 GCA_964446515.1 uncultured Treponema sp. | reverse complement strand
GATGCCGCCCGCAGATCCGGTATTGATTATGAAGTCCGGCGCGCAGCGCTCGATGAGCAGGGCGCATCCCACCGCCGCGTTGACCTTGCCGATGCCGCAGCGCAGAAGCGCCGTATCCGCGCCTTCAAGCAGGCCCTCGTAGAACTCGAAGGAGCCGATGCGCCCGGTTTGGACCGCGTCCATGGACGAGCGGAGCAGGACCACTTCGTCCTCCATGGCGCCGATAATGCCTATCATGGTCTAGAGCATAGCCGACCGGCGCCTCAAAGGCAAGCTCCGCCGGTAAACCAGCGGACCACGCCCACTTTATTTTTCCGTGCGTTGTAGATCA
>CAYUPG010000047.1:7495-14180 GCA_964446515.1 uncultured Treponema sp. | reverse complement strand
GTTCCAATATTCCAGGGCGGCTATGAGGCTGTTGCCTCCGTCGTCTTCGTCGCTCTCCGGTCCGCGGTATCCCGCCAAGGCGAGGAAGCTTTCGAAGTCTTCCCTGAACAGGGCTTCCTGCCTGCGCCGGTAGAAATCGTTCCATCCCTCCAGGTCTCGAAACCCTTCTCCCTCGTCCTCAACGATGAAGCGGACTCTCCTGCGCAGGTCGTACCAGACGCGCAGCTTCTTGTCGGGGTTCCGCTTGTTCCCATGCTTGATGCCGTTCTTGATGATCTCGGACAGCTGCTGCTCGAGGAGGTTCCCCTCCTTAAAGGGTTCCGGACAGTCCTTCAGAACCGTAGCCGTGAACTCCCGTATTCTGCTGAAGTCGCTCGGGAATTCGATGCAGCGCATGCCCTGGGCGTCGAAAAGCTCGTTCCGCTCGTCGACGATCAGCTTTCGGATGATGAGCTGCTTCATGGCGTTTTCTCCTTCAGGAGGGGGAGTATGTTGGCCATGGCGAGAACCTTGCGGGGCGTCCCGGATATGCCGGAAAAGGTGAGGCTCCTGCCCGCGGCGCGGGCCTTCTGCAGGAGTTTGATTATGGCGCCTACCCCGGAGCTGTCCAGGTAGGGGACTTCGGTAAAGTCGAGGTGCACCAGAGCTTCCGTGTCCAGGACGGCGGACAGGGCGGTGTGGAAGGCGGGCGCGGCGTACATATCGAAATCTCCTGCGAGGGTCGCGACGACCTGGCCTGTCTCTTGGGTCTTGGCGAGTTTCCATTCCATGGCCCCAGACTGGCAGGGCTTCGTAAGGAGTCCGTTCGTTCTGTGTAAGAAAACGGATAAATGCAGTTGCCCTAACGCGTTCCTAACGGATCGGTGCGACACTGGGCTCGCCATGAAAAGCGCTGTCGACAAGAAAGAATGCATCGGGACCCTGGATCCGCCCAGGGCCTTTTCCAATTCCCTCCAGAGCATAGCTTCCCAGCCGTGGGTTGCGGCCGCGACCGTGCGGGTGCTGGATTTGGCGGACGAGCTCCAATCCAAGCCCCAGGTGCTCGTGGTCGGGGTGGTTGATCCGAGCGGCCGATTCCGGGGGCTCGTGCTGAGGGATCACCTGTTCGCCCTGGTAGGAAAGCCCTTCGGCAGGGATGTCCTGCAGAGGAGCACACTGGCGGAGATAGCCGAACCCCTGCCCGCCCTGGACGGACGCCTGGACATCTTTGCGGGGGCCGAGCAGATCAGGCGCCTGCGGGAAGAGGACCGTGTAGCCGATTTCCTCCCGCTCCTGGACGGCACGGGCCGCCTGCAGGGCATCGTCTCGGTCCAGGACATGGTGAACCGCCTGGCCCGGATGACGGAGGACGACATCGAGTCTACGGGCCGCCTGCAGGAGCGTCTGCTCGCCGGATCGGATCCCGCGTCGGTCTCCTCCTGCTCGATCCGCGCGTGGTCGAGGGCCGCGAAGGGGGTGGGGGGCGACTTCTATTTCGTGCGGTCCCTTTCCGACGGCCGCGTCTTCGCGTCCCTCTGCGACGTCTCCGGCAAGGGGGTTTCCGCCTCCTTCGTCGTGGCCATGGTGTGGGGACTTCTGAGCGGCTACGACTTCCGGCACGGCCTGCGGGAGCTGCTGATCCGGCTCAACCGGGCGGTGATCTCCTCCTTCCACATGGAAAAGTATCTTACGGGGGTGTTCCTGGTGTATGACCCGGGGACCTCGCGGATGGTGTGCGCCGATATGGGCCACTCCCATGTGGCGCTCTTCCGCGGCGGACGGAGCCTATCGGTTCGGGGAAAACGTTTGAACCTGCCCATCGGCATAGAGCCGGAGATCGATCCTGCCCTGCTGTCCTTCAAGCTGCAGTCGGGGGACACTCTGACCGCCTACAGCGACGGGCTGACGGAACAGCAGAATGCCGGGGGGGAGGAATTCGGGGATGCTCGGCTGATGGGGCTGCTGCGAAGGAGCCTTGAGACGGGGGCGGCGCCCGAGACTTTGATCCCGGAAGCTCTGGATGCATACAGGGCAGGTACGCCCCAGCAGGACGATATGTCCTTCCTGATGGTCTCCCCTTCCGAAGCCGCAGGCTCGTGAGGGTCCTATGCGGAGCCGGTCCGGCCGGCGATCTGCTCCGTCCTGAACAGGAGCCCGGCTCCCCACACGGAGGTCCGGTTGCGCCCCCTGCTCTTTGATTGATACAGGGCGGCGTCCGCCCGCTTGAGCAGCTCGTCGGCGTCCGAGCCGGCGCCCGGCTCGTAGACGGATACCCCCGCGCTTATGGTCACCCTGGGCAGGGCGGTATCCCATGGAACCCGCATGTGCGCCACCGCTTCCCGGATGCGCTCCGCGGCCACCCAGGCGCCTGCCCTGTCAGTCTCGGGAAGGAGTACCATGAACTCCTCGCCTCCGAAGCGGGACGGAATGTCCTGGATGCGCAGGTTCTCCAGAATCGCGGCGGCGATGTGCTCCAAGACGCGGTCCCCCGCAAGGTGTCCGAAGGTATCGTTGAAGTTCTTGAATTTATCCACATCCAGGACAATGACGGAGAATGCGTGGTTCAGCCGCTTGGCCCGGGCTATCTCGTCGTTCATCCGGTTGATGAAGTAGCCGTGGTTGAAGAGTCCTGTCTTGACGTCCCTGACCGAATGCTCGTAATGGAGGTGGTTCTGGATGGCCAGGGAGGTGAAGGACATCAGCTTATCCAGGAAGGCGAGCTCCTGGGGCGCGTACTGGTCTTCCAGCACCTTGGGGCCGATGAGGATGAGCCCGTAGAGGCCGGAGGGTCCGATGATGGGCACCACGATTTCCGGCTTCTGCTCTTCGAGCGGGGCGGTGACGGCCGGATTATCCAGTTGGTACGCCAGAAGGTCGTAGCTGATGGGGCGCGGATAATTCTTGAAGAAGGCCTCGAAGGGATCGATGCCTGGGAGTTCCAAGCGCAATTCAACGGATCGGAAGTTCTTGTAGCCCTTGACGACCACCGCCTCCTTTCCCTTCAGGGGCCGCCAAAGGAACACCAGGAAGGAGGGGAGGAACTTTTCGGATATCTGGCGCACCGTCGCCTCCAGTATCTCGTCGATGGAGGTCCGGTGCAGTATATCCGCGGCGGCCGTGAGAATGCCCTCGTAGTTGACTATGTCCCGCTGCAGCGACTCGATATGGGAAAATACTTCCAATTCCTGGAGCAGGGAATAGTGCTCAAGTATCTTGGGATTGGTTAGGAAGTTATCCCTATCTCGCATGGCTCATCAGGTGGTGGAGTAATTGTCCGCCACAACCTTGCGCCACGGTGCCCGCTGGTCCTTGGGTTCCCACTGGACTACTTTCTTGATCTGGAAATGTTTGGGGTCTCCGGGATTGGGTATGCACACGATGCCGAAGCGTCCGCCGCCGATATAGGTGATGCTGTCTCCGGGGCCGAGATGCTCGGATTCCGCAATGCGCTCCCGGACGCAATCGAAGTGGACCGCCTGGCCCGAGGCCGGGTCGTTGATCGCCGCCGCGATGTCCTGGATTGTCTTGCCGCAGTAGGGGCATTCCGGTTTCGGGAGGGGAGCTGCGCCGAGCTTGGGAGCCGTCCACTGGGGCCTGTCGATCAGGGTGCCCTTGTTCTTGTCGAAGCGGGGCTTCCCCTGGTTCTTGCGACCGTCTTTGCCCCAAGATTCCGTATCCTTTTCCTTGCGCCTGAAGGGACGCCGACGGTTATTGCCGCCCCTGCCGCTTTCGTTCATGCCGCGCTCCTGCCTTCGGTGACCCGATGAGCTCATCGCTGAGGACTTGGGCGAGACGCCTGACCGCCCCGTTCAGGTAGTCCTCGTCGTCGATAAGCCGCTTCAGCTCTTCGAGTCTGCTCCGCTTATGGTGGTTCTCGAACTGAACCATCATCATACACGCTCCGTAAACGCCGATGCAAGATGTCGCAGGCCCGCCTCGCCGATGAAGACGATATCGAAGCGAACGGCCATACTGTTATATTCTCGATGGGTAGCGAGGAAAAACTTAGCCGTTTCAATGATGCGGCCGCGTTTTCGCGCGGTGATGGAGTATTCCAGGTCCTCTATGCCGAAGCGCGTCCACGCCTTCACTTCCACGAAGACGAGCGTATCGCCGTCCAGGGCTATGAGATCGACCTCGCCCGAGCGGGAGCGGAAGTTGCGTGCGACGATGCGGTATCCGCGGGCCTCAAGCTCCGCGGCTGCCGCCGCTTCGCCGTCGCGCCCCTTGGGAACGGACTTCACGGAATCTTGGAGAGCTCTTTCGGGTCTATAGCCCGGGCTATGAAGAGGCTCTTCTCCGTCAGGAGATCCACCACCTCTCCCGAATCCTGGGCGAAGGTTTTGCCGAATTCGTCGATCAGGATGGCTATCTGTGGCCGAAGCGGCGTATCCCTATGGACTTCCAGGACCCGGGCTATGGAGCCGTTGTTGAGGAGCACGATGGAGCCGATGGGGTAGATGCCCATGGTCTTGATGAAGGCTTTGAGCACATCGGGGTCGAAGCGCCGCGAGTTGTCCGAGAGCAGGTTCTTCATGGCCTGGTAGCCCATCATGGAGTTCCGGTAGGGTTTCTTGCTCACCATGGCCTCGAAGGCATCGGCGACGCTGACGATGCGGGCTCCCAGCTCTATCGCTTCTCCGGCGATCTTCCTGGGATACCCGTCCCCGTCCCAGCGCTCGTGATGCTGAAGCGCGAGGACCCCCACGTCCTCGGGGTACAGGAGTTCCTTGCAGATGATCTTGAATGCGTAGAGCGGGTGGGCCTGAATGCGCTGCAGCTCTCCCTCCGAGAGGCCCCCCTGCTTTTCCAGTATGTCCTGGGGCAGCTTGAGCATGCCCACATCGTGGAGCAGGGCTCCCGTGGTTATCTGCAGTATCTTGTGGTTGGGTATGCGGAGCTCCCCCGCTATGAGGGTGGCCAGAATGGCGGTGTTGACGGAGCTCTTGGCGAGGGTGTGCCCGGACACCTCTCCCCCGAGGATGAAACCGATCATCTGATCGCGGCTTTCCCTGAGGGCCTGGAGGAGCTTGCCCGCGATCGCATCGATGGCCCGGGTCTCCACGGAGATGCCCGCGGCAATATTGGAGAACACCGCGTCCAGGCGCTCGATGAGGTCGACATAGCTCCTGTAGACGCCTTTGTTTTCCTGCACGTCCGTAAGGGTTAGGAGCTGCTGGGCCACGCCGGGAGCGGGTCTGTTCGGCTGGGGGCCCTGCGTGCCCTCTGCCGCCTGCATGCCCGGCTTAGGCAGGTCGGAGACCGCCTCTCCGTCGGTGTACACCGCGTCCACGTTCCAGGACTTTAGGCGGTCGATGTCTTTTTTTCGTATGGGTATACCTGCCGGGACCAGCAGGTTGTTGCCCTCTATGTAGACCGGCTCGGTGAAGGTCTGCCCTGCCCTAAGGTTCTGGATCGACAATTTCTTCATGTATGTTCCTCAGCAAGCACAAAGGCTAAAATTTTCGCCACCGCGTCCCAACACCATGGCGGAATATACTCTCCGGAGGCGGCTTCCGCTTCCAGGAGGGCCGCCAGAGCCGGGTCCTCCACGATGGGTATGCCCGCATCCCGTGCCAGAGCGACGATGCGCTCCGCTTCCCTCCCTGCGCCGACCGCCAGGAGCCGGGGTGCCGGGTCTCCCTCCGCGTAGGAGAGGGCGGCCGCCTGCGCTTTCCACCGCGTCTTCGCCATTCAGGCCTCTTCATCCACCGGAGCGGGGAACGGCTCCAGGCAGTCGGCCAGGGGCGTTTCTTCCAGGCCCACTTCCAGTTTTGAGAACAGGGGACCGAGCAGGGATGCCAAGCTCTTCAAGCTTCCTCCGGCGCGGATCTTGCCTAGGGGCGGCGCTGCGAACATCGCGGCCGTACCTACTCCCTCGGCGCCGGCATCCACCACGACGGTGCGCCGCTTGCCGTCCCACGCGACATCCAGGGCTAAGCGCCTAACCACCGTATCATTAAATAATAGGCGCAGGGAAGCTTTGAAATCAATCCCATTCTTAGAAAAGGCAAAGGGAAGCACGACCCAGCGGGCTCCTGAAGGGTCCGTCGCGGCGTTCATGCGGCGCAGGAGCTCCGTCGCGGGGGCCCGCGGTCCGCACTCGTCTTCCCCATCGGCATCTTTTCCTCCCCGTCTCTCCTGACCGCCGTGCCGCCCCCCTCCGTCTCCGTGACCCTGCTCGGCTCCGGGGTCCACCGCGGCGGCATACAGCTCCAGGGCCGCCTGGTCTAAGGGCAGTCCCTTGGCGCGGGAGGCGCAGGAAGCCAGGGCCGCCGCCTCCCTGTTCGTCCGCGACTGCAGGGCTTCCCTGCGGACCTCCTGCAGGAGCTTCGGCTCCAGGGGCAGAGAGAAGTGGCGGGCGAACCGAAGAATGGATGCGCTGAGCTTATCGGGGGGAAGCGAAAAATCGCGGGCGGCGGCGAGAAGGCGGACCCGCTGGTCCGCATCGGCAGGGGCGGGAATACGCCGGGCAAAGAAAAGCCCGGCCGTGCCCACGGGGGGCATGCCGGGCCTCTGCTGCGTATTGACGTGCTGCGCCGCTCCCTTGCCCTTGCGGGTCTCCGCGGCCGGCGGCGTTATGCCGCGATCGGCCGTGGACGGAGGCGGCGGCCTCACGGTATCCCTTATGCCTGGGTCGTGTCCGCAGCGGCTGCGGGCGCGGCGGCTGCAACAGGGCGCTTCTTGGTGATGAGCTCCTTGATCT
>CAYUPG010000047.1:0-7485 GCA_964446515.1 uncultured Treponema sp. | reverse complement strand
TTGGCGGCCTTGCCGATCTTGTCGCGGATGTAGGAGAGCTTTGCGCGGCGCACCTTGCCGGGGCGCATGAGCTCAACCTTCGCGATGCGGGGGGAGTGCATGGGGAACACCCGCTCCACGCCCACGCCGTAGGAGTTCTTCCGGACCGTGAAGGTCTTGCCGATCCTGGAGTTCTTCATGCAGATCACCAGGCCCTCGTAGACCTGGATACGCTCGGTCTTGCCTTCCACGATCTTGAAGTGGACCTTTACGTTGTCCCCGACCTTGAAATCATCCAGTTCGCCCTTCATCTGGGAGGCTTCGATAGCCCTAATCTCGTTCATGCATATCCCCCTCGGAATCTGTCGCCGTCTGCGGTGCCCCCGCAGTCTGCGGCCCGGGCGCTTTCTGCGTCCCCTGCAGTTCCAGTATAAGCTTGCGTGTTTCGGCGTCGAAGCTCCCGGTCTCCAGTCCGCGCCGGACAAGGTCCGGACGGGCGGCGAGGGTCTTTCGGACCCGCATCCCGAGGCGCCAGCGCCGTATGTTCTCATGGTGACCCGAAAGCAACACCTCCGGGACCCGAAGCGTATCATAAATCTCCGGCCTTGTATACTGGGGGTACTCCAACAGGCCGTCGGAGAAGCTTTCCTCCTCCAGCGACTCCGCCGTGATTACCCCCTCCACCAGCCGATAGGTCGCATCGATCAGCACCAGGGCCGCAACCTCCCCGGAGGACAGCACGTAGTCTCCCACGGAGACCTCGTCGTCCACATAGGTGTCGATGATGCGCTGGTCGATGCCCTCGTAGCGGCCGCAGAGCAGGATCAGCTCCTCTTCCGCGGCAAGCTCCAGGGCTCGGCTCTGGGTAAAGGGCAGGCCTGAGGGCGTCAGGTACACGACCCGCTTGCGCGGTCCTTCGACGCCCTTGGGGCGCGCTCCCGCGGCTTCCAGCGCCCTTCCCAGGGGTTCCGGCAGCATCAGCATGCCGGCTCCGCCGCCGTAGGGCGCGTCGTCGCACTTGCGGTGCTTGTCCAGGGCGTAGTCCCGGATATTCACCGAGCGGTAGGACACCACGCCTCGCTCCACCGCCTTCGCCATGATGGAGCTGGCGAAGAAGGCGTCGACGATCTCCGGAAAGAGGGTGAGTACGGTGTACCTCACTCCAGGATCCACTCTTCCCGCAGGACTATGGTTCGCCCCTCCAGATCGATGTCGCCGAAGAACTCGTTCCTGAAGGGGACCAGGCGCTGCGCTCCTCCGGAGAGGCGCAGCTCCGCCAACTGGCCGCCGCCCCCCTCCAGTATGGACTCAAGCTCTCCGATCCGTTCGCCCCTGGCTGAGCCGAGGACCACCGATAGGCCGCGGAGGTCTTCGATATAGTACTCTCCGTCCTCAAGGGGCGCCGCGTGGGCCCTGTCCACCAGCAGTTCCGCCCCCTGCAGGAGCTTCGCCGCCTCGGGGCTGTCGACGCCCGCGAACTTCATCACGAAGGAGGAGGGCGCCCCCGCCGTCGATTCCACCGCGTAGCTGCGCTCAACGGAACCGAGGCGCAGCACCGCCTTGTCCAGGTTTTCCAGGTGGGAGGTCTCTCCGGAGTGGACCCGCACCTTGACGTGTCCTTTAACGCCGAAGGGCGCACCTACCACCCCCGCGACAAAGCGTTCCAGCATGGAAATCTTCCCTTAATCCAGTATTTCCAGCACCGTGCGCTTGCCGGACTTGACCGTCGCGGCCTGGAGCACCGTCCGTATGGCCTTGGCGATGCGCCCGTGCTTGCCGATGACCTTGCCGATATCCTCGGCGGCCACCCTGAGTTCCAGTATGGTGGATTTCTCCCCTTCGATGACGTTCACCGACACCGAGGATGGGTCGTCCACCAGGGACTTGGCGATGTATTCGACCAAATCTTTTTCCATGCAATTCTCCTGTGGGCCGATACGAAAAACCCGCCACTCGCCCGGTCCGCTTTCGCGATCGGGGGTGGCGGACTATTGACGGGCTTATCGAAATAGCGGGAACTACGCGTGTAGCCCGTAGGTGCCCGGGCTATCCCAAAAAGCTCTTAGAAGGAGAAGCTCTTGCCGTTGAGGAGCCTGCGTACCGTATCGGTGGCGGTGGCGCCCTTCTCCAGCCAGGTCTTGACCTTGGCGGCGTCGAAGGAAACCTGCTTGTCCTCCGCCTCGATGGGGTGGTAGAAGCCCAGCTCTTCGATGGTCTTGCCGTCCCGGGGGGCGCGGTTGTCCATAACGACGATGCGGTAGTAGGGGCGCTTCTTGGTTCCGAACTTCTTGAGCCTGATTCTGGCGCTCACTGATATCCTCCTCGGTATCTCCCTCATGGGGGCCCGATTAGCTTGGTTTTATGCGTCGCCGGGGCTCGGGCAAACCGTACGGACGGCGCGTTGCGCTCAATATGCGAGGGCGCGTAAGCCTCATATGTACACGAAAGGGCCGATTTAGTCAACGACCGCGAACGGCGGCCCCAGGCGTCTTGGTAAGACTCAAATCTACCTACCGCCGCGTGGCGGCGGCCACCGACATCTTGGGAAACCGCTGAGCTATCTACCGCCGCGTGGCGGCGGCCCCAAGCGTCTTGGTAAGACTCAAATCTACCTACCGCCGCCCTGCATCCGCGCCATCATGGCCTGGGCCGCCGCGGGGTTCCTGCCCAGCTTGGCCACCTTCTTCATCATGGTGCGCATCTTCTCGAACTTCTTGAGCAGGCGGGCCACTTCGCCGACGGAGGTGCCCGAGCCCCGGGCGATGCGGCTGCGCCGGGAGGGGCCGATGATGAGGTGGTTCGCCCGCTCCTTGCGGGTCATGGAGGAGAGTATCGCTTCCTGGCCCTTGAGGTCGGCCTTGTTGAGGTCCGCCTCGCTGATCTGGCCCGCCATGCCGGGGAGCAGCTCCAGCATGGACTGGAGGGAGCCCATCTTCTTCATGGAGCGGATCTGGTCCAGCCAGTCATCAAGGGTGAAGTTGTCCTTCTCCATCTTCCGCTGGAGCTCCGCGGCTTCCTTCTGGTCCACCACGGTCTGGGCCTTTTCCACCAGGCTCACCACGTCGCCCATGCCCAGGATGCGGCCGGCCATGCGGTCGGGGTGGAAGGGTTCGAAGTTCTCGGGCTTCTCGCCGACGCCGACGAATTTCAGGGGCTTGCCCGTGATGGTCTTGAGGGAGAGGGCCGCGCCGCCCCGGGTGTCCGAGTCGAACTTGGTCAGCACCACCCCCGTGAGTCCGATCTTCTCGTCGAAGGTCTTGGCGATGTCCACCGCCGTCTGGCCGGTCATGGCGTCGGCGACCAGGAGCTTCTCCTCGGGCTTGGAGGCCGCCGTAAGGCGGGAGAGCTCCTCCATCATCGGCTCGTCCAGCTGCAGGCGGCCGGTGGTGTCTATGATGAGGGTGTCCACGGGGTTCTTCCTGGCCCAGGCCAGGGCGCCCTTGTAGACCGCCACGGGGTCTTTGGCGCCCTCTTCCTTATAGACGGCGACGCCGATCTGGGCGGCCAGCACGGAGAGCTGCTCCACCGCCGCGGGGCGTATGAGGTCGCAGGCCACCAGGAGGGGCTTGCGGCCCTCCTTCTTGAGCCTGAGGGCCAGCTTCGCCGAGCTCGTGGTTTTGCCGGAGCCCTGGAGGCCCAGCATGAGGATGGTGGAGAGGGTGTCGGGACCCTTGAGGGCGAGGTCCTGCCTGGCGTCCCCGAGAAAGGACACGAGCTTGTCGTGCACTATCTTGACGAACTGCTGGCCCGGGTCCACGGAGCGGAGGACCCGTTCGCCCTTGGCCTCCTCCACGGTGGCGTTGACGAAGCGGCGCACCACCCGGAGGTTCACGTCCGCCTCCAGGAGGGCCATCTTGATCGCCTCCACCGCCTCGTCTATGTTCTTTTCGCTTATCGTCGCCTTGCCGCTCACGGTCCGCAGGGCGTCGGTCAGTTTCTGGGTAAGTTTATCGAGCATGCTATTCATGTACCGGAGGGGCGCAGGCCTGTCAAGGCCCGGAAAAAACGCTTGCCTTCCCGCCGGGCCTCTCCTACACTTTGCCCCATGACCGCAGGCGGAAAAAAGTATGTGATCCTGTCGACCCTGGTGCCCCTCGTGTTCGTCGTCGCTTCGGCCCTGGTGCTGTACGCGGTGGTGCCCCCGTCTCCTGCCCCGGTGCGGGCCCATTGGGTCCAGGCGGCCGCGGCGCTCGTCTCGGGGCTCCTTCTGGCTTT
The DNA here is from genome assembly GCA_964446515.1 of uncultured Treponema sp. Classification (GTDB taxonomy): domain Bacteria; phylum Spirochaetota; class Spirochaetia; order Treponematales; family Breznakiellaceae; genus CAYUPG01. The sequence continues at coordinate 3,291 of CAYUPG010000047.1, read as the reverse complement.
TTATGGGAAAAAAGGGAGGCTTCTCTTCTCCCTGGACCTTAAGGCTCTGGAATCGGTTTATGGAGGAGATGGCCCGGAAACCCCGGGAAAGGCGGATTACGGGGCGGCCGTGGACGGACTCGGAGCGCTTCCCTTCAAGACCTTCTTGGCCTATCTGGGCTGCGGTTTTCTCTCCTTGGTTCTTTCCGTCGCCCTCAACGGCGGCGTGCTGGGCTTCGACCCCTTCCGCCTGACCGTCTCGGGCCTCTTCAACCTGTCCTTCCTGCTGCTGAGCGGCTCCTTCCTCTACGTGCTGCTGGACAGGACCCTCCTGCGGCACCTCCTGTCCTTCTCCCTCGTCCGCTTCCCCTCGGGCATACGGGATCTCAGGCAGAAGCGCAAGAACGTGATGATCCCCATCTTCATGACCATCATGGCCCTTATATCATCCTTCTCCGTCACGGTGCTCCTCTTCGCCACCCTGGGGGAGGCGTCTATTCCGCCCATGGCGCTGATGGGCCGCCTGCTCCTGCGCCTTGCGCCCATCATGGGCGCCTACCTGGCGGTGGTGGTGGTGCTCGTTCTGATCTGGACCAAGAATACGGCCATACTCTACCAGTACCTGCTGGAGCGTCTGGACCAGATGGCCGCCGCGGAGAAGGACCTTACCGGGCGCATCCACATCGCCTCGGTGGACGAGCTGTCGTCCATCAAGGGGCGCATCAACGACATAACCGAGGTCCTGCAGCGGAGCCTCGGGGAGGTGAAGCAGGCCTTCGACGCCTTCGTCCGCCTCGAGGAGAAGCTCCTCTCCGCGGTGGACACCTCCGTGCGGGACAGCGCGGACATAGGCCGCGGGGTTGACGAGACCGCAGCGGCGGCGGAGAAGACCGACGCCCTGGTGGAGCAGGCCCTGTCCGCGGGGGAGCGCATGCGGGGCGGCGTCATGGCCACGGTGGACCACGTGGAGCAGGAGCACGACGCCGTGGGAACCACCGTCGCCTCCATGCGGGAGCTCCTTGCCCAGGTGAGTTCAGCGGCCCTTTCGGCCTCGGACGTCCGGGGCAGGGTGGGCAAGCTCGTGGACTCCTTCGGCGAGGGGAGCGAGAACGTCCGCCGTAGCAGGGACGCGGTTCTTTCGGTGGTGGACCTGTCGGAAAAGCTCAGGGAGATCAACGACGTCATCTCCGGCATCGCCGCGCGGACCAACCTTTTGGCCATGAACGCCGCCATCGAGGCGGCCCACGCGGGGGCGGCGGGGGCGGGCTTCTCCGTGGTCGCCTCGGAAATACGGGCCCTGGCCGAGGGAACGGCGGGCCGGACGAAGGAGAGCAAGGAGAGCCTCAAGGCGGTGCTTTCCCAGATCCGGATAGCCCTGGACGCGTCGGAACGGACAACCCGTTCCTTCGAGGATATCCGGACCCTCCTGGACTCGGTGGATACCGGGGCGGCGGAGATCGCGGCGGTAATGGCGGAGCAGGATCAGACGGGCAAGGAGATAGCCCGCCGTCTGGAGGATACCACCACGCTGACCGCGGATACTCTGCGCCTGGCGGAGGAGCTGGGGACCTCCACGGAGGACGCGGTCGTATCGGTGCGCCTCGTGGGGGAGGAATCCCGGCGGCTCCGCGCGGCCGTGGCGGCCATGCGGGAGCACAATCGGTCCATGGCCGCCTCCATCTCCGCCCTGGAGAGCGCCGCCGCGGAGTGCCGCTCCGTGGGCGACCGCGCCCGGACCCTGGTGGCGGCCTTCAAGACCTGAGGTGCCTTACTCCAGGTCCTTCACGAAGGATTGGAGGAAGTCCACCGGCCCTATCTCCCGGTTCAGGATTCGGTAGAGCCCCGTGGAGATGGGCATCTTGAGCTTGTGCTCCTCCGCCAGGGCTTTGACGTATTTCGCCGCCACCACGCCCTCGGGCAGGTAGCCGACCTCCCCTATCCGGGCGATCAGGTCGTCCAAGTTCTTGAAGGGCTCCAGGATGTTCTTTTCGATTATTTCCCGGCCGAAGCGGCGGTTCCGTCCGAAGACTGAGCGGCAGGTCACGTCCAGGTCTCCCACTCCGGAGATGGAGGTGAAGGTCTCCGCGTGGGTGGCCCCCAGCGCGCGGCCGAGGATCTGAATCTCGTTGAGCCCCGCGGCCAGGAGGAGGGATTCCGTCCCGTCCCCGAACATGTCGTCCATGCCCCGCTTGGCTGCGCTGGTCTTGAGGGCGTCCAGCATGCCGAAGGCGATGGCCACCACGTTCTTGGCCGCCGCCGCCACCTGCACGCCCCGCACGTCGAAAGAGGAGAACACCAGGAGTCTCCCGGTCTTGAGGAGGTCCCTGAAGCGTATGGACTGCTTGGCGCTCTCGCTGGCGGCGATGAGCCCGGTGATCTTGCCCCGGGAGACCTCCTCCGCGTGGCTGGGCCCGGCGATGTAGACCAGGGACTGTCGGTAGAAGCCCGGCAGATAGTCCTCCAGGGTCTCCAGTATGAGCCGGGGGCCCTTGGCGGTGGGAATGAAGCCCTTGGTGATAACCGCGATGGCCGTATCCCCCTCCCGTATGGAGGGCACCGTGAGGATGCGCTTGACCGTATCCAAAAGGAAGAGGGAGGGGGCGGCGAGGATGAGGAACTCCTTTCCCTCCGCCGTCTCCGCGGGGTCGGTCAGGGCCCGCAGGTTCGCCGGAAGGGCCACCTCGGGCAGGAAGCGGGAGTTCTCGTGCCGGAGGTTGATGTCCTCCGCCGTGGCCGCCTCGTGGCTCCAGATGTCCACCCCCTCGCCCTTCTCCGCGATGACCTTGGCCACCGCCGTTCCCCAGGCCCCGGCCCCCAATACGCCTATCCGTGCGCTCATACGCTTTCCTTTACCAACGATTCGAATTCATCGATGCGGGCCGCGATGACCGCGACGCCGCTCCTCCAAAAGTCCGCGCCCTGGATGTCGAAGCCCGCGGACCGGGCGACCTCCTCCGCGGAGGCCCGTCCGGTCAGGCGCAGCAGCTCCCGGTATGCCCCCGCGAAGGAGGGACCCTCCGCCTTCGCCCTGGCATAGAGCCCCAGGGCGAAAAGCAGCCCGAAGGCGTAGGGGTAGTTGTAGAAGGCGAGCCCCGCCCGGTAGTAGTGGCCCTTGACCGCCCACATGTAGGGGTGCAGGGCTTCGGGATCCAGGCCCTCGCCGTAGGTCGCCTTCTGGGCCTCCGTCATGAGGCCGCAGAGCTCCTGGGGCGACAGCTCCGCCGTTTCCCGCCGCTCGAAGAGGGAGCGCTCGAAGTAGAAGCGGGACAGGATGTCCACCAGGACCTGGCAGGAATCCTTCAGGCTGCCCTC
>CAYUPG010000046.1:0-14771 GCA_964446515.1 uncultured Treponema sp. | reverse complement strand
TTCCACCACAGCTGCTGGACGCGGTTCTTGAGCTCGATGCCGAGGGGTCCGTAGTCCCAGGCGCCCGACTGGCCGCCGTAGATCTCGGAGGACTGGAAGACGAAGCCGCGTCGCTTGGCGAGGGACGTGATCTTCTCCATCGTTGCTTTGCCCTGGTACTCGGTCTCTTGTTCTGCCATGAAATACTCCTGTCGCGGCCGAGCCTGTCGGCCGCTCGGCCTCCGCGGTGTGGGGGCCGTGCGCGTGTAGATGGCCCGGCGAGTGGGGCCGAAGGCTACGGCCTCTCCCGGGCAGGATGTGCAGTATATACAAGAACTTGAGGAGGAGGAAAGGGGGGCTCCACGTTTCCGCGGACCGCCGCCTTGCATCAGGCGAGCCCCCCGCGGCGCACGCGGTTGCGCCGCCCCCCGGAGAGCCGGCAGGCGCGGGCGCCGGGAGGGCGCCGGCATGAGAAGCGGAGCTTGCGCAGCAAGTTCCATCGGCATGGAGGCCGGCGGCGGCCGGCCCGGCTTACCTATACGGGCGGCGATCCGAGTGTAAAGATGAAATCCCCTTCGCTGCCGTAGGTCAGGGTCAATTCTTCATACTCCGACGAATACTCGTAGGGGGTAAGGCAATCGATGCTCACGGGAAGGATGTCCTGAACGGTGGTACTCGTCCTCAGGTAGCCGGAACTGGTACCCGAAACCCGCCAGTCGACGCCGGATTCGAAATAGTCGGGATCCTCATAGGTGTAGGTCCCGTCCGCCGCAAGGTCCATCGACAGGGTCATCCCGTTCGCGTACTCCCAGTATCCCACCAGGGCCGCGGGGCGTGAGAAGGCGGTCTTGGCCAGGGGTATGACCTGCCCGCCGGGGCCGGTCACCGTCAGGACGGATCCGCTGAGGCCGAAGGGAAGCGGATAGCTGCCTGTACCTGACACCCAGTATTCTTCTCCGTTCCAATCATCTGCGACATTCAACGTGATGGTGGAACCCGATAGGGCGAAGGTTCCCCGGTTCCCGCCGTTCTGGACGGTATCGCGGTAGAAGATCAAAGCATAGTTGTTGTCTGAAAAATCCATGATCATGGTGTCGGCATAGCTGCCTTCGTCATACTCGTAGAGGGTCTCAAAGGTCGCAAGCCAGGTGCCGGCCAGTTGGGACGCAGTGACGCCTGCGGTTTCCTCGGCATCGTCTTTGTCGTTGGATAGATCGCAGGAATTGAGGGTGGAAAGGAGCAACGCGGCGATAGCGAGAAGAATAAGAGCTCCCAACCGTAATTTGGTCCGTTTCATGCGGAACCTCATTAGGTGGTGTCTCAATCATTTTAGATGGCCCAAGTATAGCACGATTTGATAATTTTTTCCTTATTTGTTCCATGCTGCCGCAAACATCGAGCCCGCATCCCCTCGGCGAGGAAGAGGGAGCCGCGCGCGGCGTTATATGTACCGGACAGCCTGGCCGCAGCCGGTAGAGGCCGTGGCCTGGCCATTGCCGTGGCCTGGCCATTGCCGTGGCCTGGCCATTGCCGTGGCCCGGCCATTGCCGTGGCCCGGCCATTGCCGTGGTTTCAGCGCCCGCAGGCCTCCAGCAGGCGCATGGTCGGGAGCTCAAGGCTCTTGAAGATGAACTCGTAGGCGTCCTTATCCAACTTCAGCGCCATAACGCTCCTCCCGCGGTCCGCCGGACCGGTAATCCTTCGCTAAAGGATAGGCCAGGTCTCGGCGGAAAGCGAGGATTATACGCGTCGCTTGGGTTTCGGCTCCGGCGAGAAGCGCTCCGCAAGGTAGGTCCGAAGCACCGCGCCGACCAGGTCCGGCTCGTCCTCGAAGGCCGCGTGCCCCGCGAAGGGCAGGTTGAGGAAACGGAGCTTCTTGGTCAAGCCGCGCAGGCGGGCGTAGCTTTCCAAGCTGGTGAGCCGATCCTCCTCGCCCCGGACGGCCAGAAAGGGTATGGGAATCCGCTTCATCGCGGCGCCGGGATGCCCTGACTCCCCCAGGTCCCGCCACATGGCCAAGACCTGCTCCGCGAAGCCCTCCCAGTCCGCTTCGCCCTGCAGCTCCCGGTAGCGTTTGACCGTCTTGGGGAAGAAGCGCTTCCAGAGGGCGGCGCTCATGCCCGACACCATGCCGTAGGCGCCGTCCGCCTCGCTCAGTTCCCAGCTCGCACCTACGGCCGCCAGGGCGCGCAGGCCCTTCGGGCGGGTGGCGGCGAAACGGTAGGCCGCGATGCCCCCGTCGCTGAAGCCGAGGATGCCGTAGCTCTCAAGGCCGAAACTCTCCACCACGGTCTCCAAATCCCCGCGGAGCCGCTCGTAGCTCAGGGGCTCGGAGCCCAAGGAAGAGCGTCCGTGGCCCCGGGTATCCACTCCTATGAGCCGATAGGAGTCCGCGAGATGCCGGCAGAGGGGATTGAAATCCTCGACGGTTCCGAACCCTCCGTGGAGCAGAAAGAGGGCGGGACCATCAGCCCTGCCCGCCTCTTCCACGTAGAGCGCCGCGTCGGCGCAGGGAATCATGCGCCCGTCCAGATGATCGAACTTGGTTTTATATTCCATAAACGGGAGCATAGCTCCGGGCCGCGACAAGGGTATGTCGTAATTCCGCCCTTATCCGTACATTTTTATCACGGCGGCCGCCCTGTCCCGCAGAAGGCCCCGCAGCCGCGGCGGCTCAAGGACCTCCACGGAAGGCCCGTAGGAGAGCAGATAGCGGTAGAGCCGCTCCTCCTCCGGCTGGACGCAGCGCACCAGGATTGACCCGTCCTCCCGGTATTCCAACTCCCGGGAGGGGTGGTGCTCCTCCACGACGGCCCGCGCCTCCGCCTGGGCCACGAAGACGAGCTCCACGAGGCGATCGTTCTTGAAGCTCGGCCGCTCGGCCAGGAAAGCTCGGTAGCTCTTATCCCGGCGCTCGAAGCGCTCGGTGCCGCATTCCAGGGCGCGGATGCGCTCCGCCCGGAAAAGCCGATAATCCGAGCGCAGCCGGCAGTAGCCGTAGAGGTACCAGGCGCCCCACTGCAGGATGAGGGTCATGGGTTCCACGACCCGAGGTATCGCCTGCTCCCTATGGCTGGTATAGGAGAAGGAGACGAGGGTGCGCCGGGCGATGGCCGCGTCCAGGGTCCTGAGGGTAGCGGCCAGGGCGCTGTCGTTCCAGGGGAGGGAATAATCGAAGACCAGCGTACCCTCCCGCTCCGCCGCGGCGGAGCGGAGGTTCCGGGGCAGGAGGCTGTGGACCTTCTCCAGGACGCCCAGGAAGCGCTTGTCCGCGAAGCTGCCCTGGATGCCCTTCAGGGCGGTCAGGAGATTGAGGAAATCGTCGCCCTCAGCGAGCCGAGCGCTCAGGCGGTAGCCCGGAACGAGGCCGTAGCCCCCCTGGGCGCCCGGCTGGGTATAGACGGGTATCCCCGCCCGGTTCAGGGCTTCCATGTCCCGCTGTATGGTCCGCAGGGTCACCGAAAAGCGCTCCGCCAAGTCCTTGCCCCGAACCAGGTCTCTCTCTAAAAGCAGTATGACTATGGCGAGCAGACGGTCAAGCTTCATGCGCCCGCTATCGTCAGCTCCAGCTCCGCAGAGCCTATGCCCTCGGCCTCGGCCCGGAAGGTTAGGCGGGCGCCGGGGGGCGGCGGAACGGCGGCGCTGCGGACGTAGACGGCCCGGCCGCCCGCGACGAGGCTCGCAAGGCCGCCCCCAAGTATCTCCGCACCCCCATCCACGGAGAGGCTCAGCCCCGCGAAGCAGTAGGGCAGGCGGTTGCCGTGCTGGTCGACCGCCAGGATCTCCAGGCGCAGGGCGTCCCAGGAGCGGGAGACGTCCAGCTCCGTCCGGTCCGCCCGCAGCACCAGGCGCCGTTCCACGACCGCCGAGCGCTCCGCCGTCGCCCGGACCTCTCCGGCGCGCAGGGCCTCGAAGCGGTAGGACACCTGGGCGGAGCCCCAGTTCTGGACGTAGGCGCCGTACCAGCGGGCGGCGGTGGAGAAGCCGATGCCCAGGCGCAGCATGGCCCAGGCCGCCCGGAGCTTCCAGGCCCAGGGCAGGGCCGTCCCGTAGCGGGCCACCGCCAGCAGGACCGCCTTGGCCGCGCGGGCCTTGCGGGGCGGCAGGCCCTCCTCCTCCTCCAGGGCCTTCCCGATGAAGTCGTCGATGCGCACCGGTGGGTGGGGAAGGTGGGGGAAGGCCGCCCGATCGGGATAGAAATCCCCCAGGAGGCGGCCGTTCTTGTAGACCCGTACGCAGTCCGCGTTGGTGAAGGCCCAGACCTCCCCGAGGCGGCCCGCCGGATGCTCCCCTATATCCATGGTGGAGGAGACCTCCAGCACGTCTTCCTGTTCCGCCTGGGAGGCGTAGACCGCCGCGGCGAGCTTGGGCAGGCGGAAGAGGTCCAGGACGCCGTGGTGGCAGATGCGGTCTCCGGAGCCGAAGTCCCGGTGGGTGTTGTAGTCCGCCATGCACCAGCCTATGGCCCCGCAGGTGCTCCCGTCGCCGTAGGCGGCGTTCAGCACCCGGGCATGGCGCAGGGCATGCTCCAGGCGCTGTTCCTCGTCGTCCCAGCTCTTGGTGGGATACATGTGGCCGTTGTGCTCCGTCACGAGGTACGGGACAGATGCCCGGGCTATGGGCCGCCGCCCCTCCAGGGCAGTCCTGCCCCCCGAGTGGACGAAGTCGTTGTAGGTGTACACGTCCTCAAGGAACTCGCTGCCCCGGAAGTTCCGCACCCCCCCGGTCTGCCGGGTTGGATCGAGGCGCCGGGCGAGCTCGTTGGTCTTTTCGTAGAGTTCCCGGCAGTCCGGAGACTCGTTGATGCGCACCCCCCAGAGCACCACGGAGGGCCTGCTGCGGTCCCGGAGCACCATGTCCCGCACATCCTGGAGCACCCGCTCCCGCCAGATCCCCTCCCCCACGTGCTGCCAGCCGGGAGTCTCGGTGAACACCAAAAGGCCAATCTCGTCGCAGCGGTCCAGGAAGTGCGGCGACTGCGGATAGTGGGAGGTGCGGACGATGTTGAGGCCCAGACGGAACTTGAGGAGCTCCGCGTCCTCCCGCTGGGCGGATGCCGGCATGGCGTAGCCTGCGTGCGGCCAGCTCTGGTGCCGGTTGAGCCCCCGGAGCTTGACCGGCCGCCCGTTGAGGAAGAAGCCCTCGGGCGTGAAGCGGGCTTCCCTGAAGCCCACGGCCATGCAAAGCTCGTCCCGGTCGACCGCAGCGTCGGGGCCCTCCGGGATGAAGCGGGCGCGGAGGGTGTAGAGGACCGGATCGTCCAAGTCCCAGGGCCGCACGGAGGGGCATTCCAGGCGGACCGTGACCGGTGCCGCGGCGCCCGCGGACGCCTCGTCCGAGGACGTCCCAGCCGCAGGCGCCGAAGCCCGGGCGATCACCGCTCCCGCAGGTCGCTCCAGGAGCTCAAGCTCCAGGGTCCCGGAGGCCGGGCCGTCCAGGACCAGGTCGGCCTCCAGCGCCGCGGGTCTGCCCGCCTCGAACACCGGCCGGGCGAAGAGGTCGGCTATGTAGCTGCGCGGCCGCTTTTCCAGGTAGACCTCCCGATAGAGGCCCCCGTAGACCAGGTAGTCCACCACGCCCCCGAAGGGCGGCACCTGGGGATCCTCCCGGGTGTCCAGGCGCACGGAGACGAGGTTCTCCCCGGGACGGACGGCGGCGCTCAGCTCCGGCCGGAACTCCGTGTAGGGCCCCGCGTGGTCGGCGACGAGCGCGCCGTTGATGTAGACCCGGGCGCGGACCGCCGCCCCCTCGAAGCGCAGGAAGAGCCGTCCCGCGCAGTCCTCCTCCGAAAGCTCGAGGACGCGCTGGTAGGCGTAGTCACCCTGCCAGGACGCCTCGTCGAAGTAGTTCAGGGGCAGGTCCTTCACCGTGTGGGGCAGGCACACGGGCTCCGCGCCTTCGGCCGCATCGAAGGCCGCGGCGGCCCACCGGTCCTTCCAGCCGGGGGCGAAGCGCCACCGGTAGTTGAGGCTGATTTCCGCGCGGTTCATGACGCGGCCCTCCGGCGGTGCAGGTCCTCCCGTATGGCCGCCATGGTCTCCCCGTCCAGGCGGAAGCGGCGGCGGTAGATGAAGAGGGCCGCCAGGAGCAGCAGGGGCGGCAGGCCGAACATGAGCAGGCGCAGGCCGCCGATGGTCGCCGCGCTCTGCACCTCGTTCTTGCGGTACCCTATGGCGAAGAGCCCCACCCCGGAGATCAGTCCGCTCAGGGCGGTGGCGAACTTGACCAGGAAGGTCTGCATGGAGAATACGACGCTCTCGCTGCGGTAGCCCAGCTTATGCTCCCCGTAGTCCACCGCGTCCGCCAGCATCACCGTGGTCAGGACGTTGGAGGAGCCCAGGCCCATGAAGAGGATGAAGCCCGCGATGCCCAGGGGCAGGATCGCCGCCCCGAAGCGGAGCCCCAATACCAGCATGAGGGAATAGCCGATTATCGGAAGGAATACCGAAAGGTAGAAGATCCGGCGCCGGCCTATGAGTCGTGCGGCGGTCGGAAAGAGGAGCATGGCGGCCACCTGTCCCGCCCCCGCCACCAGGGCGAAGGTGGAGTAGAGGTGGATGTTCCCCAGGTCGTACTGGAAGTAGTAGAGCCCCAGGGAGGTGGTCAGATTGATGGTCGCCTGGAAGAGGACCATGCTGCCCACGATGACCAGCAGCTGATCGTTGGCGAAGAGGGTGCGGAAGAGCTCCTTGAAGGAGAAGGGCGCTTTGAGGGGCACCACGATCTTTTCCCGGGCAAATATCACCGTCACCAGGGAGCTGAGCAGGAAGATCCCCGCGATGGCCGTCGCCCAGGCGAGGTAGCCCCGAGCGTCGTCCCCCCTCCCCAGCCGCTCTATCATGGACAGGCTGAAGACGTTGGTCAGCAGGTTGCCCAGGGCGGCGAAGATGCGGGGTATGGTGGACACCAGGTTCCGCTCCCCCTCGTCCTCCGTCAGGGAAGGAATGATGGACCAGTAGGGTATGTCCATGATGGTGTAGGTCATGCCCCAGAGTATGTAGGTGACGGACACCCACACGAGCAGCCCGGAAGCCTCAAGGCCGGGACTGTAGAAGAGGAAGACCAGGACCAGGGCGTTCACCGCGGTGCCGATCAGTATCCAGGGCCGGAACTTGCCCCAGCGGCTTTTGGTGTGGTCCACCACCGCCCCCATGAGGGGATCGTTGAAGGCGTCCCAGATGCGGGCGACGAAGAAGAGGATGCCCATGAAGGCGGGGTTCACTCCCAGGGTGTCGGTAGCGAACTTGAGGTAGAAGCCGGCCACCACGGCGTAGACCATGTCCTTGCCGACGGCGCCGAAGCCGTATCCGTATTTCTCGCTGAAGCTTAGTGCCATAGTCCGTTCAGAGTAGCACCGGACGGCCGAAAAACCAAGGCTTTTCGAAAACCGGCACCCTGCGGCCGCAAGGCGGCCGCAGGGCGGCTAGAACAATTTGGACATATTGATCGCCGTCTCTTCAGGCCCCCGTATGTCGTATACCCAGCTCGGTATGGATTCCATGAGGCTTCCGGCGCTCCGGTACAGGGCGACCACATTCTCCACGGGCGACATGGCCTGTATTGCGTGGGAAGGTCCCAGGATAAGGCCCCCGGAAGGAAACAGCGCCAGACGCCGGCGCACCTCCCGCTCAACCTCCTCCGGAGTGCCGAAGGCGATCTCGTGCTGAACGTCCATGCTGCCCTGGAAGAGGATCCTGTCCCCGAAGCGCTCCTTCAGCGCCCCTATGTCGTTTTCCGGAGTCGTGGGCTGCACCACATCGTACACATCCAAGCCCAGCTCTATGAGCCTGTCCAGGAACGGCCACACGGTCCCGCACATGTGCATCATGGTCCGCGCCCCGTAGGAGTGCACCATGCGGAAATACTCCCCGTACTTGGGAGCGAAGTGGCGGTCAAAGATATCCAGGGAGATCATGGGCCCCAGCTGGTTGCCCAGGTCGTCGCCCACGTGGGCAAAATCGATGTGCCCCTTCCCTTCCCGCAGCATGCGCTCGTGAATTTCGAAGTAGAAGCGGAAGCGGGCTTCCATCAGCTCCAGGTAGACCTCGTTGTCGTCGATCAGATCCATGAGCACCTGCTCGAAGCCCCGGGCCCGGGCTATGGAATTGATGAAGTCCATATCCCCCGCGGAGCCTATGCACACCGCGTAGCCCGCGCCGGTGAGCTCCCGGCAGCGCAAGCCGACCTGGGAGTAGTCGAACCAGTCTGCGCTGGGGAAGTGGGACCGGTCCAAGTCTTTCAGCTCCAGGACCCCCGCGTAGGGCTGGTAGACCGATTCCAGGTAGCGGCCGCCCTCGAACTGCACATAGGTGTACCGTTCCCCGAAATAGCCTTCCACGCTGCCGTCCGGAAAGGTGCGGAGCTCCGGTCCCACGTAGTCAGCCTCCACGTTCCTGAAATCGTCCCCCAGCACCACATTCAGCTGCTCGTCGTTCTTCAGTCCGAAATAGGCCTTCAAGTCCCGGTTCACCTCCGGCGTGGCCTCGTGCTTGATCGGTATGCGGTCATAGCCCTGCCGCGCGCATGCTTTTGCGACGCGCTCCCTATGAGTCATGCTGTTCCTCCCGGTCTACTTCGCGGCGTTGCTTCTCTTTGAAGCGCGGTCAAAACCGACGGCGCCCAAAAGGACCAAGCCCTTGATGATGGATTGATAGTACTCGCCCACGTTCATGATGATGAGTCCGTTGCTCAGTACTCCGATGATGAGGACGCCGGCAAGCACGCCCCCCAACTTGCCGGCTCCGCCCGAGATGCTGACGCCTCCGAGCACCACGGCGGTCACCACGTCCAGCTCGAATCCCGTCCCGGCGGTGGGCTGGCCTGAGTTGATTCTGGACAGCAGGATGATGCCCGCCAGGGAGGTCATGAAGCCGAGCATCGAATAGACCATGAGCTTATAGAAGGGAACATTCACCCCAGAAAGCCGCGCGGCCTCCTCGTTCCCGCCGATTGCGTAGAAGTAGCGTCCCGGATAGGTCTTATTCAGGAACACTCCGCCCACGGCGAATACGGCCAGCATGACGACCACCGGCACCGGAACCATCCAAAGATACCCTTGTCCCAGAACCTGGAAGCCCTCGGGGATCTTGTAGATCGGAAGGCCGCCGGTCATGATGAACGCTATGCCCCGGGCGATGGTCATCATGCCCAAGGTCGCGATCAGAGGCGGAATATCAAGCTTGACCACGATCAGGCCATTCACCAGGCCCAGCAGGGTACCCAGGGCCAGGGTGCAGAGTATGGCGGCCACGGGATGGAAGGACATTTCCACCATGAGCTTGGCGCCCAGAACTCCGGAGACGGCAATAACCGAGCCGACGGACAGGTCGATTCCCCCGGTCACCATGACGAAGGTCATTCCCACCGCGACGATTCCCATTATGGAAACCTGACGCGCGACGTTGAATAGATTGGGAATCCTCAGGAAGGCCCTGGTCCCGAGTCCGAAGAATAGAACAAGAAGCCCCAGGACTATGACGATTCCATAGGATTGGATAATATTCTTTGCCTTCATGCCGTCTCCTTATCGTATCCCGCCGCCAGCTCCAGGATTGCGTTCTGCGTAGCCTCCGATTTCATCAGCTCCCCCGCGATGCGGCCCTCCCGCATGACCAGAATCCTGTCCGCCATGCCGAGCAATTCCGGCATCTCGGAGGAGATCATGATGATGCCCATGCCCTTCGCGGCGAGCTCGTGTATCAGACGGTAGATTTCCTGCTTGGCGCCCACATCGATGCCCCGGGTAGGCTCGTCGAAGATGAGCACCCTGCTCTCCGCCGCGAGCCACTTCGCTATGACGACTTTCTGCTGATTCCCGCCGCTCAGGTTTTTTATCTGCACGGCATCGCCGGGGGTCTTTATTTTCAGGCTTTCTATGTAGGATGCGACGCCGCTTCTTTCCGCATTCCGAGGAATCATCAGGAACGAGGCTATCTTCTTGATGAAGGTAAGGCTCATATTGTGCCGGACGGATAAGTCCAAAAGCAGTCCCTGCTGCTTTCTATCCTCGGGAACGAGCGCTATCCCCCGGCGCATCGCATCCTCGGGCGAAGCGATGCGCGCATCCTGACCGTCTATCCGTATCGTTCCGCTTAAGCGCTGGTCCGCCCCGAAGAGCAGGCGAGCCAGCTCGGTCCGGCCTGCGCCCACAAGGCCGGCGACTCCCAAGATTTCTCCCCGGCAGAGGGTAAAGGAGACATCCTTTACTTTCTCCGAGCACAGACTCTCCACCGAAAGGACTTCGTCGCAGACCGAATAGTCCTTCTCCGGATATTCTTCTATGAGCTTCCTACCGACCATAAGGTCTATCAGCTCGTTTCGTTTAGCCAGCTTGATGGGAAGCTTGTTGATTAAACGGCCGTCCCTCAGGACCGTCACCGTGTCGGCGATCTCGAAGAGCTCCTCCATGCGGTGGGAGATGTACAGCATCGTCACGCCCTTTTCCCGCAGCTTCCTGATGAGGCGAAACAGGGCCGCAACCTCCGCATTCGTCAGCGGAGCGGTAGGCTCATCCAGAACCAGTATCCGCGCATCCTTGCTCATGGCCTTGGCGATCTCCACAAGCTGCATATAGGCCACCGAAAGGTCCGCGACAGGTGTGGCGGGGTCCATCTCTATGCCCAATTCCGATAGAAGCGCCGCCGCCGCGCGGAGCATCTTGGACCTTTCGACGAAGAGGCCGCGGCGGGATTCATGCCCCAGAAATATGTTCTCGGCGATGTCCAATTGAGGCACCAGGTTGAACTCCTGGTAGATGACGCCGATGCCCAATTCCTGCGAAAGCCGCGGAGTAAGCCTCGCGAATTCCTTTCCGTCGATTCCGACAATGCCGCCGTCGGGTACGGTTGCGCCGGAAAGAATCTTTATCAAGGTGGACTTTCCGGCCCCATTCTCTCCCAAAAGCGCGTGGACTTGACCTTCCTCGAAATCGATGGAAACGTCTTCAAGGGCCAAGACGCCCGGATAGCTCTTCGTGATATGGGAGAACGATAGTAACGCGTCCATGCTCTTTTAGACCTCCAAGAACGAGCCGTCCCCATCGGCAGCACGCCTGCGGGGACGGCCTTTGCGTTAATAGGATTGGATATTGGTCTTGTTTACGGGTACCAGCTTCTGAAGGTAATCCCGCTGGAAGGGTTCGCCTTTGACGGCCTTCACCGCCAGCTCCACGCAGGTTCGTCCGGCTATCTGGGGCGCCTGATCGACCGTAGCCCGGTAGATGGACCCCTCTTTTATTTTTGCGATGGCCTCGGGGACCGCATCGATGCCGCCGATGAAGAAATCGTCCGTCGCCAGTCCTGCGGCTTTTACCGCTTCATAGGCGCCCAGGGCTCCGCCGTCGTTGATGCCGCAGATGACCTTGATCTTGGGATTGGCCTGAAGGAAATTCTCCGCGGCCCGCATGCCGTCGGGCGGGGAACCGGCGGTCTGATCTCCGACCACCACCGCGGCGGGAGCATGCTTTTTGATGCCGTCGATGATTCCTTTTTTCCGGTTGATGACTTGGGGAATGATGTCGTAATTGAGGATGCCCACTTCCGCCCGGCCGCCGAGCTTATCCCGTATCCACTCTCCGGCCTGGAGTCCCAGGGTCATGCCCATGTCGTACTCGTCGGCGGCGACCCACGCATCGTACTCGTCGAGCTTCGTGGTGTGCACCACGACTTTGATGCCCTGGGCGCGGGCTTTCTTGACTACGGGGTTCAAGGCCGCCGGGTCAATAGACGTCACGATGATGGCGTCCATTCCGGAGGCTATGAAGGTCTCAAGGGCGGCAACCTGCGCCTCGACCTTCTGCTTGGGGTCGTTGATGGTCAACTCGACGCCGTACTCCGCCGCGGCTTCCTTCGCCGCATTGGTCAATGATACGAAGAAGGGATTGGCCAGTTCAAGAACGGACATGCCTATCTTGATTTTCTTGGGACCCGCTGCGTCCCTGCCTCCCGCGGCGAATGCAAATCCGCCGAGGCTTACGCATACTAATACTGCCGCACCAAACCGCTTCATGTTCATTCCACACCTCCCTGGGTACTAAAACGTAGTGGGAACGTTCCCACAAAAGACCAATCAAAACGCGCGGCCATATTACACGACCTCGCTCCGGCGTTCGGTTGAACACCGGACGACCAGACGGCTCTGCATGATTATCTTGCTGGTTTTCCTGATCCCGGTTTCTATCGAGTCGATGATGATTTCCGCGGCGGCGCGGCCCAAGTCTCCGATGGGCTGGGCGACGGTGGTCAGACTGGGCTCGATGATTTCGCATAGGGAAATATTGTCGAAGCCCACGACGGCGACCCTATCCGGTACGGATATGCCGTGTCGATTGCAGTACCGGATTGCTCCGATGGCCATTAGGTCGGTGGCGGCCATGAGGGCGTCGAAGGGCAGGCCTTTCCCGTGAAAATACTCCATCCCCCGGCAGCCCGACTCCATGGAGAAGTCGGCCTCGTATACCAAGTCGGGATCATAGGCGAGGCCCGCCGCCTCAAGACCGCACTTATAGCCGGAAAAGCGCTCCTTGGTGACATACAGGCGATCGGGTCCCTTGATGTACCCTATGCGCTTTTTGCCCAGGGAGACGAGGTATCGTACGGCATCGCAGGTCCCCGTTTGACCGTCGGTGACCACGGACGACAGGGCCTCGTTTTCTACAACCGGATCCATGACGACCACGGGAATCCTGGCCGCTATTTCGGAAAGGTACTCCAGGTCGCGGGGAATCCGATTGTACGAACAGAGCACGATGCCGTCGGTCTGCCTGCGGACCAATTCCTGGAGCCGGTCGTACTCCGTTTCGGCGTCCATATCGGTGTTGCACACCTGAGTCATATAGCCGCTTTCCCTTGCCCGGCTCTCAATTCCCTTCAGCAGCTCAGGATAAAACGGGTTTCCGTAGTCGGGAATTACGATCCCTATGGTCTTAGTCCGGCTGGTCCGCATCCCCTGGGCCAAATAGTTGGGCGTATAGTCTAGGCTCTTGATCGCTTCCTTAATTTTCTCCGCCGTCTCGACATTGACCGGGCCGGATTCGGTGAGGAAGCGGGAAACTGTCGTTTTGGAAACGCCGGCGTATCGCGCCACATCCAGTATGGTTGCCATGACTATCCTTATGGGAACGATCTCATGGTATCGTTCCCATAGACAGTAAAGCACCCCTTTCCCGATATGTCAAATAAAATCGCAACGATTACAGGTATCTTCCCACATAGCGGGAGTAAAGGAAAAGGGCGGCGGTCATGAGGGCATGGCCCATGTCTTCGCCCCCCACGATGTCGATGGCTTCACGCTCGGGAACCAGGAGGACCTCGATGTCCTCGTGCTCGTCCAGCTCGAGCTCCTTTACGAGCCGGCAGTCCTCGGCGATGAAGGCGTGGAAGCGGTTGGTCATCATGGCGGGGTTGGGGGAGAGGGAGCCCAGGGGCAGGATCATCTCCGCAGCGTAGCCCGTCTCTTCCAGCAGCTCCCGGGAGACCGCCAGCACGGGGTCTTCCCCCTCGTCGATGACGCCCCCGGGGAATTCGATGGAGCGGCGCCCCGTCCCGTGGCGGTACTGGGAGATCATGACGAACTTGCGTCCCTCGGGAGTATTGACCACCGGAATGACCCCGGCCCAGTCGCGGGCATCGATGAGATAGAAATTCCCCTCCGGGCCGTCGCCCCTGTGGCGCCGGGCCTCGGAAACCGAAAAAATGCTGCAGTCGAAGATCTTCCTGCGACCGGTCTCGCACCAAAAAGCGTACTTGCCCATGGAACAATACTAGAGGCCGGAGACCATGAAAGCAATTTATATCGATTGATTTTTGAGTCCCCAAGGGTTACATTCACCTATATCATTTTAGGAGGCACTCTTACCATGCATAAAAGCAGAATCGGTATACTGGCCCTGGTCGCCGCGACCGTCGTCGTCCCCGCCCTCTCCGCCCAATCCCTCAAGGGAATGAGCCTGAACGGCGCCACGGGGCTCATCTCCATCCCCACGGGGCGCATCGCCTGGGAGCGCACCGCGGACCTCGCCTTCGATCTGGGCTACCACTCGATAATCGATGACGGAGAAACCGCCCATCTCCCGAAGGCGGCGGTGAGCCTGTTCAAGTGGTTCGAGTTCTCCTTCGCCCTGGATACGCAGTACGGGGACGACAACGAGGACATGCTCATCGGCGGCAAGCTCCAGCTGCCCACCAAGGGAACCTCGGTGGCGGTGGGGGGCAACGTCCAGCTCCTCAAGACCAACGACGAGAGCGACCACGCCAGCCAGATCTACCTTGCCGCCACCTACCCGGCCACCTTCTTCAAGATGCCCGCGGAAACCACGGTGGTGGTGGGATATACCATGTACAACGGCGAGAACAACAAGAACATCGACTTCGGCATGGGCTTCGACCTGCTGCTCTTCCCCAAGGTCTTCGAGAACTACATCCACTGGGTCACGGACTTCGCCAACTTCTCCTACAGCACCCAGGCGGTGGGCGCCAACGCCTGGCAGCGGGGCACCCTGAACACGGGCATCCGCATCGATATCGCCGCCCATCCCAAGCTCAAGAAGTACAAGTTCGTGGTGGACGCCATCATGACCGACGCCCTTGACGAGAACCGGGCCTTCGCCCTGGGTCTGGCCGCGGGCTTCCCCATCCAGTAAGCGGCGCCTGCGCCCTAAGCCGTCCGCGCTCCTGCGCGGACGCTTTTTTTGTCCCCTCAACAACCCCGCAGCAAGCTGCGGGGTTGTTGGTTCTGCAGAGTATGGATTGTATGCGGGATTCATACCCCGTACCGCAACCGTCGGCGAAGCAGTT
>CAYUPG010000045.1:0-14890 GCA_964446515.1 uncultured Treponema sp. | reverse complement strand
GCCGGCTTTCCTGCCGGTGGGCCCGCGGCCTACCGCCGCGTCTGCATGCAGGCCCTTCGGGCCGCCCCGCCGGCTTCCTGCCGGCGCTCCGCATGATAGCCCATCGGAAGCCCTTGGGCAAGCTCCGCAGCCTCAGCCGTCCCCGCGCAGCCGCGTCCGGCAGGGCTCCGACCTCTCCAGCCTATCAGGCTGTACCTGCCGGGGTTGCCAGAAGCGCGGCGGCTTCCGCCGCGGCGGCCTCCGCCAGCTCCCCGAGGCTGCGGTTCTCGGTGCCCGCGAGTATGAAGTGCCCCTGCTGCAGGGGCAGGAGTATGCGCCTGCCCGGGGCCGCCAGCACCGCCTGGGCGACGGCGGGGGTGACCTCTCCCATCATGCTGTTGGGCAGCACTATGCCGATCGGTCCCATGACGATGTCCCCCAGGGAGACCGATACGGCGATCGCATTCTCCCCCGAGGCTCCCCGGTCCGCACCCGCCTTAAGCATCCGCTCCGTAGCCGCGGAATTAGTGCCCAGGGCGATCAGTTCCGTTCCCTTTCCTAGGACTTCCCGCAGCTTGGCCACGAGCAGGGCGCCCGCTCCGCCCCCCAGCCCATCCACAACGACGATCGTTCGCTTCATGCCGCAAGCCTAGGCCCACGCCGCGGCAGAGGTCAAGGGCGGAACGGATAAACGCGGCGGGCAAAAAATGGTATACTGCGGACATCATGGATAGGACCCGTATGGAAGGGCTTGTGGGGATGGTTCTGATGACCGGCGCCGAACTGGCGCTGTCGGAGGATGCGGACGCCACGGCCGCGTTCCTCTCCGCGTTCATACGCATCAGAGCTCACCTGATGAAGGGCCGCAGCGTTTCCTTGGAGGAGGAACTCCTCGTGATGGATGATTACCGAGCTCTCATGGCGGCCCGTTATGCGGGCCGCTTCACCTACGATTGCCGTATCGGGGCGGATGCCGGCGCCGGCCTGTATCTGCATGCCGGTTCGGCTTTGGAAGCCCTGGATGCGCTGCTTTCTGCGGCTGTTGAGCACTTCAAGGGGATACGGGCCGAATGCGCGGTTTCCTTGCGGGATCATGGGTCCGCCGCTTCTCTTATTCTATCCTGCATCCAGAACGGCGAGCCGAAGGAGGTGGAAATTTGCCTCTCTCCCTGTTGATCGTGGATGACGAAGAGCTGTCCCGGTACGCCCTGCGTACGATGATCATGAAGCACGTGGCGGAGGATTGCCGAATTCGGGAGGCCGATTCCGGTCCTGCCGCGCTGGATCTGATCGACGGCGAGCCGTACGATCTGGTGTTTCTGGATATCCGAATTCCTGGGCTGGACGGACTTGAAACAGCCCGAAGGATGCTGGAACGGCATCCCCGGATACCCATCTACATGATCTCCGCCCACGATAATTTTGAATACGCCCGGAGGGCCTTGGAGCTCGGCGTAAAAGGATACCTGCTCAAGCCCTTCAGGACCGATGAGCTCCTGCCCTGTTTCGAGCGTCTCGCGTCGGAGCCGCAGAATTCCGATGTGCAGGCGCAGCGTTCCCGCGAGGCCTTGGAGCGCGGCTTGGTGCAGGCCTGTGCCTCCGGGGACGAGCAGGCAGCCCTCCTATACGCCGAGGCGCTGGACTTCCGCTTCGGGACCGGCTTTTTCGTAGCTGTGGGAGGGCTTCCCGAGGGGGAGCCCGTTCCTATCCGCAGCCGTCTTCCCTACCTTTTCAGGAAGGCCCTGATCCGCAGCGGCGATCCGGCGGTCCTACTGGTTCCGGTATTCGAGAACGATATCTTCTACAAGGAGGACCTGATACTCAAGGCCGCGGGCGAGTTCATGCACCGTCTCAGGGGGCGGAATAAATGCCGCTGCGGCATCGGACCTCTGGGAGCATCGGTGAGCGAGCTGGCCTATTCGTATTCCTGCGCCCTGGGCGCATTGACTCAGGCGCAAGAAGGATCGGGCCTTCTGCTTCGGGAGCTCGCAACGGCATCCCAGGAAGGCAAGCCCCTGGCGGGAGAGCTGGAGGCGCGCTTCGCCGGTCTGGTCGAGGAAGGACGCTACGGAGAGGCGGTTGCGGAGACCGCGGCCGTCCTGGCCGAAGCGCAGCGCTCGGGCATTCAGGCTGCGGGCCTTGCGGAAGCCGCTACGGAATTTTTGGTGGTTGCGCGGAATTTCCTTAGGAAACTGGGCTTCATCGCGGAGAATCGCGCCATCCGGGACATCGTGATCGATTTTTCTTCAGTATCCTCGGCGGAGGATATAGTCCTTCGCTTCGAGAAGCAGCTTGCAGCCCTCGTGCAGGGGCTGGGCGTTTCTCCTGCGGGGGTCACGGATCCGAAGCGTCTCAGGATTCTCAATTTCGTGAACCGCAATTTGTTCAACAAGGATCTTTCGCTGAACATGGTATCCGAACGCTTCTCCTGTTCGAATCAGTATTTGGCAAGGGTTTTCAACGACTGCTGCGCCGTGGGGTTCAAGGAGTACGTCACCGAGCGGCGGATAGGCTTGGCGAAGCATCACCTGGCGGAATCGGAGCTGACCGTGGGCGGCGTGGCCGATAGGGTAGGCTTTTCGGACGTCAATTACTTCTGCCGGGTGTTCAAGAAGATGACGGGCATGCGTCCGAACGAGTACCGGAGCCGCTCCCGCACCGACGCACGGGCAACCTGATCGTGACGGTGGTGCCCATGCCCGGCTCGCTCTCGAAACGAATGCCGGGATCTCCATAGGTCAGGGCAAGGCGGCGCACGACGTTGGCTATGCCGTGGTTCCCGTTCCGGACCCCGTCTTCCTCGTTCCCCAAGGAACGAAGCCGTTGCAAGGTCGCCTTCTCCATGCCGACGCCGTCGTCCGACACGGTGAGCTCAAGCCATTGGTCCTCGGCATGCCCTGCGATGCGTATGCGTATATCAAGGCGCGCGGGTCCCATTTTGGGCTCGATGCCGTGGTTCATCGCGTTCTCGGCCAAAGGCTGAAGCAGCATGGCGGGGATGGAAAAGTCCAGGCTTTCCTGCGGCGCCTCCAGGGAGACGCTAAGCCTGTCTCCAAACCGTGCGCTCTGGATCCGCAGGTAGGTCCGCAGAATTTCCAGCTCCTCGCCCACCGTTCCGGTTTCCTGCACCGCCCGCAGGCTGTAGCGCAGTATCCTGGCCATGTCGTCGAGCAGGGATGCGGTGTATTCAGCCTCTTCAATCCTTGCCAGGGTGACGATGGTGTTTATGGTATTGAAGAGAAAATGAGGATTGATCTGGCTTTGCAGAAGCCTGAGTTCCGCTTCGCGCAATAGGTTTTCGGCCCGCAGGGTTTTGATCTCCTCTTCCGCAAAACGCTTTTCAAGATCCGATTTTTCCCGCAGCTCCTCTATGAAGACCCGAATCTTTTCGATCATCCCATCAAACTCATCCACCAGGAAGTCCACCTCCGGAAAAGAGGGTGCCGGGCGCCGGGCCGGTCCGAAATCCCCCAGCTTCGCCCGCATGGCGCGATTCGCCAGGGCTTCGATGGGCCGGGATACGGTGCCGGCGGTCCAGAGCGAAAAGGCGAACATGAGAACCGTGATCATGAGCGTTATGGCCAGGGATACGATGATCTGAAGGCCGATGCGCTTGGCGTATTCCGCGTAGAGGGAATCGATGGTCACCATCTGGCGTATGAGCAGCCCCGCCAGGCCCTCGTTGATCTTCGCCTTGCCGTCGCCGAGCTCGTAGAGGGTGTTGTACATGACGAGGCGGTTCCCCTCCCGGGATGCCATGGCGGCAAGGATGCCCGCCTTATCTCGATACCCGTAGAGGGCGTTCTGGATTTCTATATAGCGGTAAAAGAGGTTTATGTCCCCCGCTGCTTCGGCGCTCCGATGGATGAGGGGATCCACGCTCTTGGCGTAGGCGACAAGGTCGGACAGCTGGCCCTCCACCGAGGGAAGCAGCTCCGGATTCTTGTAGTTCAGGAGATTTGCCAATGCTTGGTGGGTTTCGTTCAATTTCACGGATATCTTTGCCGTAGCGGAAAGCTGGTTGAAGAGCGTGTTGGTCGCATCGGAGAAGGATTTCGCCAGGAGTATATTGTACATGGATAGGGCGAAGAGCGCGCCCAGGATGAGAAAGAAAACCGTCAGCAGTCTCGACTTCAAGCTGGTCGTCATAGGATCCCCATCACCTTAGCCCATGGCATTGGTCGATCAAATAGTAAAAAGCGAATAAAAGCAGGACTTTTTTAACCCTCCGTCCCGAGCCTTCCTGTGCAGTCTTCCGGCGGGTTAAGAATATCATGCAAAGGTTGCTTTATTCCAACTATGACGCGGCTCCGGGGAGTGCTAGCATGGCTCCGGAGGGTCCAATAGATGTCCTACGTGCAAAAAATAGTGAAAGCCCGCGAATTCAGCGTCGCGATGGCGCTGATCCTGCTCACGGCGGTGATGAGCGTCGCGAGCCCCTACTTCTTCAACGCGGAGAACCTCTTCAACGTGCTCCGGAACATGTCCACCGTCGCGATCGTCTCCGTCGGGGTCACCATGGTCATCATCACCGGCGGTATCGACCTCTCCGTCGGCTCCATGCTCGCCGTGTCCTCCATGCTCACCGCACGGCTGATGTGGGAAGGGCTCCCCGCCCCGGCCGCCTTCCTCTGCGGGCTCGTTTTCGGCATAGCCCTCGGGGTCGCCAACGGTCTGATCATCACCCGGATCAAGGTCAACCCGTTCATCACCACCATGGGAATGATGAGCATAGCCCGGGGCTTGACCTACTACCTTGCGACGGGCGTTAAGGGCGCCGTCGCCTCGAATATCCCCTTCAAGCACCCGGTGCTCAACTTCCTGGGATCGGGATACCTGTGGGTCATCCCCATGCCGGTGGTGTC
Source organism: uncultured Treponema sp. (assembly GCA_964446515.1). Lineage (GTDB taxonomy): Bacteria > Spirochaetota > Spirochaetia > Treponematales > Breznakiellaceae > CAYUPG01. The sequence continues at coordinate 10,046 of CAYUPG010000045.1, read as the reverse complement.
CATGGCCGTCCTGGTCGCGGCGGCCACCTTTTTCCTGCGGAACATGGTTCTGGGCCGGCAGATCTACGCCATAGGCTCCAACCAGGAAGCGGCCCGCCTCTCGGGGGTGAACGTCGAAAGGGTCCAGCTCTTCGTCTACGGCCTGACCGGCTGCATGAGCGCCTATGCGGGGGTCGTCAACGCCGGACTCCTGGCCACCGCCGCGACCAACGCGGGCACGGGGTTGGAGCTGGACGTGGTCGCCGCGGTGATAATCGGCGGGGCGAGCCTGTCGGGGGGAGCGGGAACCATCTACGGCGCGGTCCTGGGCGCCTGCATCATGGCGCTGCTCCGCAACGCCTTCGTGCTCCTGCGCCTGCCGGCCTTTGTGCAGACCATCACCATCGGCGTGGTGCTCATCCTGGCGGTGGCCTCCGACGGACTGCGCACCAGGTCGAGGAAGTAAGAATCGATGTCCCGTATGCGGCCCGTAGGGCCGGGGACTTCAAGATACGGAAAGGAGGATCATGATGAGTAGTATGAACCGAATCGCGATGGCCGGAGCCCTGTGCTGCCTGGTCGGTGCCCTGGCGGTAGCGGAGGGATCCAAGGATGCGGGATCAAAGCGGCAGCTGCCCCCCGGCCCGCCCTTCGCCGGCGTCGCCTTCATGGAAGACGAAGGGGTGGTCAAGCCGATAGCGAAGAAGTCCGAAAGGCCTTTGAAGATCGCCGTCATCGGCTTGGAGAACAATCCCTTCTGGATTCCCGTAAAGGAAGGAGCCTACAAGGCCGCGGAGGAGCTCAAGGACTTCAACTGTAAAGTGGATTGGATCGTGCCCGCCGGGGACGCCCACACCTCCGATTTCTTCGGCAACGCGATCGAATCGGCGATCATCCAGAAGTACGACGCCATAGCCACCATCGCCGGGGACTCCGGTATCGTGACCTACATCAACAAGGCCGTCGAGGCCGGCATCCCCGTGGCCACCTTCAACGTGGAGACCACCACGGAGAACAAGCGGCTGTTCTTCGTCGGCGCCGATCTGTACAAGCAGGGCGAGGAATCCGCCAAGATCATGGCCAAGGAGTTGGGCGGCAAGGGCAAGGTTGCCCTGCTTACGGGCTTCTTCTCGGTGGAGGGCCACGAGCAGCGCCGCCTGGGCTTCCTCGAGACCATCGCGAAGGTCGCTCCGGAAATTAAGATCGTGGGCCAGGTAGAGACCCTGGATAAGGCGGACGTCGCCTATACCCAGGCCAAGGATTTCATGTCCGCCAACCCCGATCTTTCGGCGTTCATGGTGTGCGCCGGCGGCGCCTTCGGCGTAGGAAAGGCGATCGAAGACTCCGGGAAGGCCGGAGTCGTGAAGCTGATCAACTACGACTTCATAGACGAGACCATGGAGCAGGTTTCCAAGGGCATCTGCACCGGCACCATCGGTCAGGGCCCCTTCGCCCAGGGCCATGATCCGGCCATACGGCTGTACAACTACCTGGTGGGCGGCGTCGTTCCCCCCGCCGGCCGGCTGCTGACCAAGGCCGAGTACGTCACCAAGGCGAACGTGTCCAAGTACTGGACTAAGAAGTAAGATTCCATGCCGATCCGCATAGGGCCGCCTACGGGCACCCGATGCGGATCGGCGTCATCTGCGGCGGAGGGCGCATCCCATGGCTGAAGAACACAACATCCTGCGGGTCGAAGGCGTATCGAAGCGCTACGGCGGACTGCAGGCGCTCGATAGCGTGAGCCTTTCCATACGGTACGGCGAGACCCACGCGCTTATCGGCGAGAACGGCGCAGGCAAGTCGACCCTCATGAAGATCCTGGGGGGCATCGAGAAAAAAGACGAAGGATCGTTCTTTTTCGACGGCGCTCCCGCGGAATTCCACGGGCCCCGGCACGCGCTCTCGGCGGGCATCGCCATCATCCATCAGGAGTTGTCGATGCTGCCGGATCTGGACATCATCGAGAACGTGTACATGGGCCGGATGGCCTCCCGGCGCGGCAAGGTGGACTGGAAAACCCTCGAGGCAAAGACCCGGGAGCAGCTGTGCAGGGTTGGCTTGAGCCTGGATACCCGCACGCCGGTCAAGGCTCTGAGCATGTCCCAGAAGCAGCTCGTGGAGATCGCGAAGGCCCTTTCGGTGAACGCCAAGCTCATAATCATGGATGAGCCGACTTCTTCCCTCTGCGATGCGGAGGTGGAGCGCCTGTTCCGCGTCATAGAAGACCTCCACCGGGAAGGGATAGCCGTCATCTACATATCCCATAAGCTCAAGGAGGTCCTGCACGTGGCGGATAGGGTCAGCGCCCTGCGGGACGGTCGTTTCGTAGGAACCGTTTCGGCCGCGGGCGCAACGACGGACACCCTTGTGCAGATGATGGTCGGGCGGGACCTGGACCGGCATCACGTGGAGCGTCGCGAGCCGGGACCGGTGCGCCTTAGGGTGACGGGCTTCTCCGGATCCAAATTCTCCGATGTCGCCTTCGACCTGCGGGAGGGCGAGATACTCGGCTTTTCCGGGCTCGTGGGAGCGGGACGCACCGAGGTGGCGCGGGCTCTCTTCGGCGCCGATCCGCACAGCGGCGGAAGCGTGGAGCTTGACGGCCGCCCCTACATCCCCAGTTCGCCGGACAAGGCCATCTCCGCGGGCATAGCGATGGTGGCGGAGGATAGGAAGAACCAATCCCTGTTCCTCAACCTTCCCATACGCTTCAATATGAGCATGGCGAAGCTCCCCCGGCTCGCCCGCTGGGGCCGGGTCCAGGAGCGGCAGGTGGATGCGATAGTCCAGGATTTCAAAGCCCGGCTCAACATCAAGATGAAGAACCCCGACGATCCGGTCAAAAGCCTGTCGGGAGGCAACCAGCAGAAGACCATACTGGCCCGCTGGCTCTCCACGGATCCAAAGGTACTCATCCTCGACGAGCCGACCCATGGGATAGACGTGGGCGCCAAGGCCGAGATCTACAAACTCATCCGGGAGCTCGCGAGATCGGGCATGAGCATAATCCTCATCTCTTCGGAATTGGCGGAGATCATCGCCCTTTCGGACCGGGTGCTGGTCATGCACGGCGGACGGGCCAGGGCGATGCTGCCCTGGGATGCTCTGACCGAAGAGTCGATCATGCGCTGCGCCACGGGCAACGACCCGGAAGATCCGGCGCTTTCCTGCGAAGGATAGGAGGAATCAATGACGTCGAAAGAACGCGTCCAGGCGGCGCTTAACCATACCACCCCGGACCGGGTTCCCGTCGACTTCGGCGGCACCGTCGTGTCGGGCATGCACGCGACCTGCGTCGAAGCGCTGCGCAGGCACTACGGCCTGGAGCAGCGGCCGGTCAAGCTGTACGAGCCCTTCCAGTGCCTAGGGTATATAGACGACGACTTGGCGGAAATCCTGAACGTCGATGCGGCCGCCGTCGCGGGAAGCAAGACCATGTTCGGCACCACCAACGGGAATTGGAAGGAGTGGCGGGCTCCCTGGGGCCAGACCGTGCTCGTCGGACCGGATTTCGTCACCGCCGTCGATGCGAAGGGCGATACCTACGTATATCCCCAGGGCGATGCGACGGTTCCTCCGTCGGCGCGGCTGCCGGCCGGCGGCTACTTCTTCGACGCCGTGAACCGGCAGAAAGCCCTGCCCGAGGACGACGCGGACTTGCGGCCGGAAGATAATCTGGAAGAGTTCGGAGCCCTTTCCGACGGAGATATCGCATTTCTGGCCGAACGCGCCCGGGAAGCAGCCGCCTCCGGAAGGGCGGCGGTGGGCAACTTCGGCGGCACCGGCTTAGGCGACGTCGCCTTGGTGCCGGCCATGCAGCTGCCGGATCCCAAGGGCATTCGGGACGTGGCGGAATGGTACATGTCCACCGTTACCCGAACGGATTTCCTGCACGGCCTCTTCGAACGGCAGACCGACATAGCCCTTGAGAACCTCAAGCGGCTGGCGTCGACCCTGGGAGGCCTGATCGACGCGATTTTCATCTGCGGCACCGACTTCGGAACCCAGGACAGCACGTTCTGCAGTCCCTCGGCGTACCGGGATCTGTATCAGCCGTATTACCGTAAGGTGAACGATTGGGTGCATGCCAATACGGGGTGGAAGACGTTCAAGCACTGCTGCGGGTCGATCCCGACCTTCATCCCCCTCTTCATAGAGTCCGGCTTCGACATCATCAATCCGGTCCAGTGCTCGGCCAAGGGAATGGATCCCGCTTTCTTGAAACGGGAATTCGGCTCCGACATAGTGTTCTGGGGCGGCGGGGTGAATACCCAGGCAACCTTGCCCTTCGGCACGCCCGATCAGGTGCGCGCGGAAGTTCTCGAGCGGCTTGAGACCTTTTCTCCCGGAGGCGGCTTCGTCTTCAACGCGATCCACAATGTCCAAGCCCTGACCCCGGTGGAAAATATCGTCGCCATGATCGATGCCTATAAGGAGTTCCACGGAGCGCCTTGTTAGGAGCGAGCCGCTCCGCCGGGGGCCGGCTTTTGCATTTTTGCCCGGGCCCTCTATACTTGGGGGTATGGGCGAACGGTGCATAGTCTGCGTCGACGACGAAGCGATAATCGCGGAAAGCCTCAGGCGGGAACTCAAGGCGGATTTTCCCGGCGCCGTCGTGGTGGCCGCCTATTCCGGGCCGGAGGCGCTCTCCCTGATGGCCGAGCATGCCGAGGCGGGGCGGGTTCCCGCGGTCCTCGTCACCGACGAGCGCATGCCCCAGATGCCGGGCCATCTCCTGCTGAGGGAGGCGCGCCTGCGCTATCCCGACCTCTACGGCATACTCATCACGGGCTACCTCGACTTCAACAGCATCGCCGAAGCGGTGAACGAGGCCGGGCTTTTCCGCTACGTCCACAAGCCCTGGGAGCGCCGGGACTTGGCCATGGCGGTGGGCAGGGCCCTGGACCTCTACGACCGCGACCGGGAGCTCGTGCAGCTCAGGGCGGAAATCCAGCGGCTCAACACCGCCCTCATAGCGGCCCTGGAGCATGCCGGATCGGAGGAGCCGCGGGAGACGGATTTCCGGCACGTGCAGCGGGTCGGCTGCTTCTCGGCTCTCCTGGCGAAAAAACTGGGCCTCGACGCCCACTTCATCCGCAAGCTCTACCTGTACGCGCCCCTCCACGACATCGGCAAGTCCGGCATACCCCACGATATCCTCAATAAGCCGGGAAGGCTTTCCGAGGAGGAGTTCGACATCATCAAGACCCACGTGGCCATCGGCACCCGGATCCTCAAGTCCATCGAGGTCGACCCCATCGCCCGGGATCTGATCCTCTACCATCACGAGCGCTGGGACGGCAAGGGCTACCTGGCCGAACTCTCGGGGGAGCGCATTCCCATCTCCGCGCGCATCGTCGCCCTGGCCGACACCCTGGACGCCATGATGAGCCGCCGCTCCTACAAGGACGAGCGCACCTTCAACGATGCCGCCGACGAGATCCTTCAGCTGTCCGGAACGCGGTTCGATCCGGCGGTGGTGGACGCCTTTGCCAGGGACAGGGAAGAGTTCAGGAAGATAGCCGAGTACCGCTCCTCCCTGTCCTGCGTGGACGTGTACTTGCCGAAATAAGGGCTGCCCGCATCATTCCGGCTCGAGCCCCTCGCCGATGGGGAGGCTCTCCTCGGCTCGCAGTTCCTCCATCCTGTTCAGCTTGCCCCTGATAGTCCTGGACTTGCGGTCCGCCAGGTCCACCGTATCCGCCGCCTCCTGCAGCTTCTTCCTGGTCTTGTCGAGCAGGTCGCCGAATTTTGTGAATTCCGTCTTGACCATGCCCAGGGCACGCCAGACCTCCCCGGTCCGCCGTTCCACCGCCAGGGTGCGGAATCCCATCTGCAGGCTGTTGAGCATGGCCGCCAGGGTGGTGGGGCCCGCCGGCACCACCCGGTATTCCCGCTGCAGGAATTCCGCCAGGCCCGGCCTGCCGAGGCACTCGGCGAAGAGGGCCTCGGAGGCCAGGAACATCACCGCGAAGTCCGTCGTCGCCGGGGGCGCTATGTACTTGTCCCGAATTTCCTTGGCCGAAAGCTTGAAGCGGCGCTCCAGGAGCTTCGCCGCTTCGGCGGCCGCCTGGGCGTCGGCGGATTCCCGGGCCTCCACCAGGCGCTCGTAGTCTTCCTTGGGGAACTTCGCGTCCACGGGGAGTCGGACGCACTCGTCTTGTCCGCCGCCCCGGCCCGGGAGCACCACCGCCAGCTCAACCCGCTCGGCCGTATCGGGACGCAGGGCGGCATTCAGCTCGTACTGGCCGGGAGCCAGGATGTCCTCAACTATCGACAGGAGCTGCACTTCCCCCCAGGTGCCGCGGTTCTTCACGTTCCCCAGCACCCGCTTGAGGTCACCCACCCCGGCGGCCAGGGTGCGCATCTCCCCCAGGCCCGCCTGCACCTGCTCCAGACGCTCCCCCACCAGCTTGAAGGAATCGCCCAGGCGGCGCTCCAGGGTTTCGTGGAGCTTCTCGTCCACCGTCCTGCGCATGGCCTCAAGCTTTGCCGCGTTGTCCTCCTGGATTTCCCGCAGCTTGCGGTCCACCGTTTCCCGCAGGGTGTCCATCCGCTGGTCGTTGCCCCTGCCGAAGCGGGAAAGCTCCTCACGCAGGGCCGCCATTTGAGCCGACTGGGCCTCCGCCGCCCGCCGCACCGCGGCCGCGGTCTCCTCCCTGTTCCGAGCGAGCTCTTCCCGCAGGGTCCGTTCCACCCGGGCCTGCCCGTCCCCGAGGGCCGCCAGGGCATCCCCTCCGCGGGCCCCTTTGGGGCGCAGGAGAAGGATTAAAAAGAGGACCAGCGCAAGGGCGGAGATGCCGACCAGGGCGAAGAGGAGGTTTTCCATGGTTCGATTATACACGGATGGGCCTGAGGGTGGTATGGACGGGCGGCCCTAAAGGTGTACAATAGAAGCATGAGCATTCGTTCAATGTCGCTCTTTGCGCTGCTTTCCGTCATGCTCTCCGCGGCCGCGCCGGGTGCCGAGCCGGAGAAGCCGGCCGACGCCCGGGTGTGGGTCATTCCGGTCAAGGGAGACATCGAGCCCTCCCTGGGCACCTTCGTGCGCCGGGAGGCCCGAAACGCCGTCGCCAAGGGGGCGGACTTCATCGTCTTCGACATAGATACCTTCGGCGGCAGGGTGGATACGGCCCTGCAGATATCCTCCTTCATCGGTTCCATCAAGGAGGCCCGGACGGTGGCTTGGGTCCGCAGCGGACCGGAGTCCCTGGGGGTCAGCTGGTCCGCCGGAGCCCTCATCGCCCTTTCCTGCTCGGAAATCTACATGGCCGCCGGCACCTCCATAGGCGCCGCGGCGCCGGTCACCATGGGCGCCGACGGACAGCCCCAGGCGACGGGAGAAAAGACGGTGAGCGCCGTCCGTTCCCAGATGGCGGCCCTGGCGGAAAAGAACGGCCACCCCGCCGGCATAGCCCTGGCCATGGTGGACCAGGATGTGGAGCTCTGGGAGATCACCCTTGCGGGGGAGACGCAGGTGGCCACGGTCGCGGAGCTCGAGCGGCTGGAGAAGGATAAGGGCGCCCAGGTGGCTCGAATTTCCGTGGTATCCCCTAAGGGGAAGCTCCTCTCCCTGACGGCGGGAGAGGCGGTGCGCTACGGGCTCGCCGCAGGCACGGCGGACGACCTTGAAGCCCTCATGGCGGCAATCGGGGCGGAGGGAGAGGTTGCCGAGAGCAACCCCAGCGCCGCGGATCAGTTCGTGGCCTTCCTCACCTCAGGCCCGGTCCAGGCCCTCCTCATCCTGGTGGGCCTGGTCATGCTCTTCCTGGAGATCAACAGCCCCGGCTTCGGCGTCCCCGGAGTCGTCGCCATCATCGCCTTCCTCAGCGTCTTCGGCGCCAACGCCCTCCTGGGCACCGTGGGCTCCCTGGAGCTCATCCTCTTCCTGATCGGCGTCGGGCTTCTGGCGGTGGAGATCTTCGTGCTCCCCGGCTTCGGCGTGGCGGGCGTTTCCGGTCTAGTCTTGATCGGCTTCTCCATGGTCTTTTCCATGCAGGACTTCGTGGTGCCCACCCTGCCCTGGCAGTGGGAACTTTTGGGACGCAATCTCATCGTGGTGGCCATCGGCATCATCCTCGCCATCACGGGCATCGCCGCCATCATCCTCGCCGGCACCAGAATCAAGCTCTTCGACCGGCTCACCCTCAAGGCCCGCATCGTCGGCACCGCCGGCGGCCCCGATCCCGGCGCTTCCGCCGCGGCGGTCCTGCCGCCCCAAGCCGAGGATGAGGAGAATTACGGCCTCTTGGTGGGTCGCCGGGGCACGGCGGCCACCACCCTCAGGCCCTCGGGCAAGGCGAAGATCGACGGGCGCATCCTGACCGTGGAGTCCGACGGCGCCTTCATCGAGCCGGGAGTTAAAGTTGAAGTGATCCGCGTTCGCGGAAACAGAATAATCGTAAGGAGCGTATGATGACCCACCTGATCCTCTTGGCCGTTATCGGCTTAGCTTCCCTGGGCTTCCTGCTGCTGTTCTTCAAGTTCTTCGGGCTCTGGTTCCGCGCCCTCCTGTCCGGAGCCTCCGTGGGCATGGGCAAGCTCATCGGCATGTGGCTGCGGCACGTGAACGCCGGGGTAATAGTCGATTCCCGCATCATGCTGTCCAAGGCGGGGATCGAAGTGGATTCCGATATGCTGGAGACCCACTTCCTTGCCCGGGGCGACGTGCTCAAGGTGAGCCGCGCCCTGGTGGCGGCCAACAAGGCGAACATCCCTCTGCCGTTCCAGCGGGCGGCGGCCATCGACCTTGCGGGCCGGGATGTGCTGGAGGCGGTCAGGACCAGCGTCAACCCCAAGGTCATCGACTGTCCCGATACGACCAAGGGCAAGCAGACCATCGACGCGGTGGCCAAGGACGGCATCCAGCTGCTGGTCAAGGCTCGGGTCACCGTGCGGGCCAACATCGAGCGCCTCGTGGGCGGCGCCATGGAAGAGACCATCATCGCCCGGGTGGGCGAGGGCATCGTCACCACCATCGGCTCCTCGGAAACCTACAAGTCCGTGCTTGAGAATCCCGACCTCATCTCCAAGCGGGTGCTGGAAAAGGGCCTGGACGCCGGTACGGCCTTCGAGATCCTTTCCATCGACATCGCGGACATAGACGTGGGGGCCAACGTGGGCGCCAAGCTCCAGGCGGACCAGGCGGAGGCGGACAAGCGGCGCTTCCAGGCCGAGGCGGAGAAGCGGCGGGCCCTGGCCCAGGCGCAGGAGCAGGAAATGCTCGCCCTGGTCCAGGAGAACCGGGCCAAGGTCGTCCTGGCGGAATCGGAAATTCCCCTCGCCATAGCCGAAGCCTTCCGCAAGGGCCAGCTGGGCATCATGGACTACTACCGGCTCAAGAACCTCCAGGCGGATACGGACATGCGCAGCTCCATAGGCGGCGCCGGCAGCGAAAAGTAAGCCATGGGAGAGCTCTTCGAGACCCTCTTCAGCCTCATCCCCATCGCGCTGATCATCGCCCTTCGGATCGCCATGTCCCGGAAAAAGAAGGCCGAGGCCGAAGAGAAGAACAAGCTCATCGAGTTCCTCAAGAAGCAGGGCCTGACGGCCGCTCCCGCCGCACCGGCTCAGGCCGGCCGTCCGATGGACGACGAGGAGGTGGGGGTCGCGCCCAGGGGCCACTGGGAGGATGAGGAGGATGCCTGGAACGAGGACTATCCGGGGGATTCCGAAGGGGCTCCCCAGCTGGTCTCCGATTTCAAGAGCCTTTCCCGTCCCCAGGAGCTTGCGCCGCAGCCGGCGTTTGCCCCTGCGCCGGTCGTATTTCCCGTCCCCGCGGCCTCCTACGGTGCGCTTTCGGCAGGGGAGGGCGTCCGCCCCGAGGGCGATCGGGTCCGTCAGGAGCGGGCTTCCGCGCCGTTCACGAAACGCCTCGGCAGGCTCTCGGAGCTGCAGCGGGCCGTAGTGCTCTCCGAGGTCCTCGGCCGCCCCAAGGGCTTGGGCTGAGCTGGGCGGAGCCTTTCCCAGCAATATTGCGCAAAGGCCGGTCTTGCGACCGGCCTTTGCTTTGCCCGGAAGAGGACTCGGCTTCCGACCCCGGCCGTCCTGGCTGTGGTCTCCAG
>CAYUPG010000044.1:8701-15103 GCA_964446515.1 uncultured Treponema sp. | reverse complement strand
AAGCGGTCCAGGTCGAACATGGCGAAGGCCAGGTGCGTGCCCTCCCGCTTGGCGGCGGCCACCATGGGGCCGAAGGCGTCCTCCAGGTAGCGGCGGTTGAACAGGCCCGTGGCCGCGTCGGTGACCGCGCGCCTGCGGGCGGAATCGCCCCACCGGACCATCTGGGAAAGGAAGGCGCCGGTCTTGAGCAGGCGGCCCGCGGCGATGCGGAGCATCTGCCGGAGCACCGCCACGGCGAGGGCGGGGTGTTCCGCCGTCAGGGCGTCGAAGTCGGCGGCGGCCAGGACCATGCATTCGGTATCCTCCAGGGCGGTGCAGGAGGCCGACCGGGGCGTGCGTTCCAACAGGGACATTTCCCCGAAGAAGCCGCCGGCCGCGACCCGGGAAAGCTCCACCTCCTCCCCGTCTTGGGTCCGCAGCGTCACGGCCACGAGGCCTGATGCGAGGACGAAGAGCTCCTCCCCCTCCTCTCCTTCCCTGAATACGCTTTCCCCCGCGGCGAAGGTCCTTCGGCGCATCCTCCGGGCGAGGATCCCCAGTTCCGCCGCGGATAGGGAAGAGAAGATTCCGATGGCGCCCAGCAGCCTGTGGTCGGAACCCATCACGCGTCCTCCGGAAACAGTATGCGGGACCCGCCCCGTTCCCGGCCGACCAGGGGCAGGCCGGCGCAGGCCCGTATGAGGCTCTCCGCGTCGGCGCCGTGTTCGCCGTAGAGGGCGATCCCGAGGCTCATGCTCAGGCGGAGGGCGGCGTCGGAGGTATGGCGGCCGAGGTCCAAGGAAGACAGTCGGGTCTGTATGGCCCGTGCGGCTTCGGCAGCCGCAGCCCTGTCCAGGCCGGGGTAGACCACCGCAAGCTCGTTGCCCATGTAGCGGACGGCTATTCCATCCTTTCCCACGTGCCGCTCCAGTTCTCCGGCCATGTGGACCAGGACCGCGTCCCCCGCCTCGTGGCCGAAGCGGTCGTTGATCTCCTTGAAGTTGTCCGGCTTCATCATGACGAGCGCAAGAGGATGGGCCAGGAGGCGCCCCAGATTTTCTTCAAGATAGGCCTTGTTGAGCAATCCGGTGAGCTTGTCTCCGTACACCTGCTTCCGGAGCTCTCGGACCCAGGGCGAATTTTCGGCGACCAGGGCGTTGGCCCGGCGGGTGCGCGCCGCCACCACCAGGAGAAAGGATCTGAGTATGCGGGCCGCCAGATCGGACCGCCGGGAGAGGGCCTGTTCAAGGGGTACGCCGTCGGCGGGAAAGGCGATCAGCTCCGCATCTTCCTCGGCCGTCGCCGTCGCGTTCCGTGAATCCCCGGTGAGGAACTCCAGCTCACCGAAGGAATCGGGGGCAAGGAATTCCGCCAGCACCGCCCCGTCCTCCGAGCGGACCACTACGGTGCCCCTGCGGACTATGAAGAGCCGATCCGCGCTTTCTCCCGGGGAGAAGATAGTCTCCCCCGCCCGTAGAACGCGCAGCTCAGATGCCCTGGCCACGAAATCCAGCTCTTCCGGTGAGAAGGTGGAGAAGAGCGGGCATGCTCCCAGGGTTTCCGCCGATCCCTGCGGTGCGGCTGCTTCTTTCTTCGCGGTTCCCCGAGGGCGTCGGGGCCTAGTATTCATAGGAAACATTGTAGTGCGGATTTCCTCTTTTAGCTCCCCCGTCGGATAAAAAAGAAAGCGCAATCGGGGCGGCCTTGACGCGCCGCGCCGCGCCTGCCATGGTGGAGCGGTGAGGACCATCATCTTCCACGCGGATCTGGACGCCTTCTACGCCTCGGTGGAGCAGCTGGACGATCCCGCCCTTGCGGGTCTTCCGGTGGTGGTCGGCGCCCTGCCCGGGCGGCGGGGGGTGGTCTCCGCCTGCTCCTACGAGGCCCGGGCCTTCGGCATCCACTCGGCCCTGCCGATCTCGACGGCCGTCAGGCTCTGCCCCCATGCCCGCTTCCTGCCCGTCCGCATGGAGCGCTACCACCAGGTGTCCGAGCAGGTGATGGGCATCTTCCGCTCCTTCGCCCCCGAGGTCAGGCAGATCTCCGTGGACGAGGCCTTTTTGGACCTTTCCGGTACCGAGGCCGTCTACGGGTCTCCTCCCCGGGCCGCCGCGGCCCTGAAGCGCATGGTCCGTGATCGGACCGGCTTGGCGGTGTCCATCGGCGTCGGGGCCAACCGGTATATCGCCAAGCTTGCCTCCGCCCGGTCCAAGCCGGACGGTCTGCTCTTCGTCGAGCCGGGAACGGAGGAGGCCTTTCTGGACGGCCTTTCCCTCTTTTCCCTCTGGGGGGTGGGGGGCAAGACCGGGGAACGCCTGCGGAGCCTGGGCTTCACCGACGTCCCTTCGCTCCGCGCCATGCCCCGGGAACGTCTGCAGCGCATGATGGGCGCCGCCTCCGGAGCCTTCCTCTACGAAATCGTGCGGGGGCGGGACCCCGGCATCTTCGGCGACGCGCCCAAGACCCACTCCCTCAGCGGCGAGCGGACCTACGGGCAGGACGTCTTGGACGTGGAAGTCCTAAAGACCACCCTACTGGAGCTGGCGGAGGAGCTGCGCTTCCGCCTCATGTCCGAGGGAGTGCGGTCCCGGACCGTGCAGCTGAAGCTGCGCTACGAGGATTTCGAGACCACCACGGTCCGGGAGACTCTGGAGCGGCCCCCCGAATCCATCGAGGAGCTGTACGCCGCGGCCTGCGCCCTCCTGGAGCGCAAGCTGGAGCCGGGCCGCCCGGTCAGGCTCGTCGGGCTCGCGGCGGTGAACGCCCTGCCGGCCTCGGAGGCTCCGCCGCCCCAGGGGGAGCTCTTTGCGGAAAAGGACGACCGGCGAAGTCGGGTGGAGGAGGCCGTCCTCGACCTGCGCCGCCGCCGGGGCGCGATGGTAACCAAGGCGCGCCTCTTGGGCCGCCGGGACGAGGCTCCGGAATGATTCGTGTAACCTGCGGCCGGCGGGACGGTTTATATAGAATTCGGAGGATTCCATGAAGCATCTCGCCCTTGCGGCCTGCGTCCTTGGGGCTGCCTTTTCGGCCGCCCATGGAGAACCGCTCCGTTTGGACCTGGAGGGCGCCTTGGCCCTGGCGGCGGAGAACAACCTGACCCTGCGCAAGGGGCTGGTGAGTCTCCGCACCGCGGAGCTTAGGGCCAAGAACACCTGGTCCCAGGTGCTGCCGGATATTTCCGCCTCCGGGGGAGTCGGCTATTCCCGAACCCTCTTCACCGAGCCCTCCAACCCAATGGCCAACGACAACCCCCTGCGCTACTCGGCCGACCTTTCCGTCTCCCTGCAGTTGAATGCCGGCATACCCTCGGCCATTCGGAACATCGCGGCGGCCTACCGCTCCCAGGAGCTGGGCTTCGAGGCGGCCTACGCCCAGATACGGAACCAGACGGCCAAGGCCTTCTACGAGCTGATCACCGAAAGGATGAGCCTTGCGGTCCTGGAGGAAGAGGCTTCCTTGGCCCGGCGCCAGCTGGAAAAGAGCGAAGCGGCCTTCCGGAACGGCCTTGCGGGGGAGCGCAGCGTTCTCCAGGCCCGGCTCGGGGTGGAGACGGCCAAGCTCAACCTGCTGAAGGCCCAGGCCAGGCTCCGCAACGATCAGGAGATCTTCCTTCATCTGCTGGGCCTCGAGGTCGGCGCGGAGGTGGAGCTTGAGGGCGTCCTCTCCGTCGGTCCGGTCCCCTACGACCCGGAGGAGCTCGTCTCCCGCGCCCTGGCCTCCCGCACCGATGTGCGCAGCCGGCGCCTCGCCGTAGAATCGGCGGAGAATCTTGCAGCCCAGACGACCCTGAGCTCCAGGGGCCCCAGGGTTTCCCTTTCCGCTTCCTGGAGCGGAAGCCGGACCGGAGAATCCACCGACATCGTCCCCTTCAGCGACAGCATCTCCGCGAGGGTCGGCGTGAGCATTCCCTTGGACGCCTGGATACCCGGCTCCAAGTCCGCTCTGAGCATAGGCGCGGCCCGGGCGGATATCGAGGTGGCCCGGCTGGATCTGCGGAACCTGGAAGCCCAGGCGGCACTGGACATACGAAAATTCGCCGCCGCCCTCGAGGGAGCCCGGGGAAACATAGAGATCGCGGAGCTGCGGCTGCGGATGGCCGAGCGGAGCTATACCCTCGCGGATCAGGCCTTCCAGATCGGAGCTCTGGAGCGCCTGGAGTACGAGGCTGCGCGCAAGGACCTTACGGCGGCCAGGCAGCAGCTCCTGTCCGAAAAGCTCGCCTACATCACGGCGACCATCGATCTTGCCGGAGCCTTGAACATGGACGTTGTGGAATTGATCGGGAGGACGCAGTAAAAATGAAGCATGCCGCCAAGTTCGTGACCATAGCCCTCGCTGCAGCCACGGCGCTAGCCGCCGTCGGAACGGCCTATACGGTGATGAATAGAAAGAGCGGGACGAGCGGCGCCGCCGCTCCCGGCGCCGGGAGCGGCGCCGCTTCGGCCCCGGCCTCCTTCGCCCGGGGCCAGGCGGCGGCCGGCCCCTCGGCGTCTTCCCCGGGCGGGGGGCCCCAAGCAGGGGCGCCGGGCAGCACGCAGGGATCGCAGGGCGGAGCGGCCCGCGGCGGTCCCGCAGGCGCGGGCGCGCGGATGGGGACGGCGGTGCGCGTCCAGCCCCTGGCCCTGGGCACGGTGTCCAACATCGTGGTGGTCTCAGGCGACGTGATTCCCCGTTCCCAGGTTTCCATCTACCCCGGCGTCGCGGGCCGCGTCGCCGAACTGTCCGTGCGCACGGGAGACCGCATAGAAGCCGGCCAAACAGTAGCCCTGATAGACCCTTCCCGCCCCGGGGAGACCTATTCCAAGAGCCCGGTCGTCGCCACCGTGGGGGGCACGGTCCTCTCGGTGCCCCTTTCCCGCGGGGATACGGTGGGCGTCCAGAGCGCCGTCGCCGTCGTCGGAGACCTGTCCGACCTGGCGGTGGAAACCTTCATCCCCGAGCGCTTCGTGACCACCATACGCAGGGGCCTGGGCGCCCAGGTGCGCTTCGAGGCCATCAGGGGCCGCAGCTTCCCGGCGGTGGTGGACGAGATCAGCCCCGTACTGGACCCGGCGAGCCGCACCCTCAGGGTGCGCCTGCGCTTCGTCCGGCCGGACCCCCTCATCCGCGCGGGGATGTTCGCCTCCGTGGAGCTGGTGACGGATGCCCGCTACGACGTCCCGGTCATTCCCCGCTCCGCGGTGATCAACACCTACGGATCCTGGATAGCCTTCGTGGTGGGGGCGGACAATACCGCACAGCGGCGCGTCCTTACCCTGGGCCTTGAGAGCGAGGAGCTCATGGAGGTCCTCGACGGCATCAAACAGGGTGAGCGGGTCGTCACGGCCGGCCAGTCCGACAGGGACCCCGTGCGGATAGTCCAGTAGGAGCGGGGGATGAACATTACCGAATATTCCGTCAGGCGCCCGGTCACGGTGACGGTCCTCTGCGCCCTGGCGGTAGGGATAGCCCTGGCCTTGATCCCGGGCCTAGCGGTGGACCTCTTTCCCTCCACGAGCAGGCCGGTGCTCTCGGTCTTCACCTCCTTCTCCGGGGCGGGGCCGGCAGACGTGGAGCGCAACCTCACCGAGCCGCTGGAGAAGGCCCTGGCCGGCGCCAAAGGCCTCAAGTCCATGAGCTCCAACTCCTCCTTCGAGAGCAGCTCCATATCCCTCACCTTCGGCTACGGCACCGACATGGCCCAGGCCCAGGCGGACCTGGAGTCCATTCTTTCCCGGGTCGCAGGAGCCCTCCCCGACGGGGCCGGAAGCCCCACGGTCCGCCGCTTCGACATGTCCTCCCTTCCCATCATGCGTCTGGTGGTCCGGGGGAGCTATCCTCCCGATCAGCTGCGCCGCCTCTCGGAGGACATCATACAGGCGGGCTTGGAGCGCATAGACGGGGTGGCCTCCGCGGAGACCACCGGCGGCAGCACCCAGGTCGTCGGCGTGGACGTGTCCCTGAACCGCCTGGCGGCCTTCAATCTCACCCTGGGCGACATCGTCTCGGCCCTGCGCGGCCAGTCGGTGCTCAGCTCCGGCGGAAGCCTCGTGCGGGGGAGTCGGGAGTTCCAGATCCTCACCCGCCAGGAATTGGATTCCCTGGACGAGGTGCGGCGCCTGGTGATCAAGACCGTCTCCTTCTCCGACGGCGCCTCCGGGCGGTCCGTGAATCGATCCCAGGTGGTGCGGCTTGAAGACGTGGCGGACGTGAACCTCGCCTACAACGACAGCTCCGCCCGGGTCTACGTGAACGGCCAAAGCGGCGTCTACCTTCAGGTCCAGAAGGAGGACGGCAGCAACTCGGTCCACGTATCCCGGCGGGTGCGCGCGGCTCTGGAGGACATCAACGCGGAGCTCCCCGCCGGCGTGACCCTGGAAATCCTCTCGGACAACACTTCGCTGATAAACGCCACCTTGGATCAGGTCTATTCCAACGCCCTCC
>CAYUPG010000044.1:0-8691 GCA_964446515.1 uncultured Treponema sp. | reverse complement strand
TTCATCTTCCTGCGGAACATCAAGGCGACCTTCATCATCGGGCTGGCCATACCCATATCCATACTTCTGACCCTCATGGCCATGGCGGTCTTCGGCTTCACCTTGAATCTGCTGACCCTCACGGGTCTCATCCTGGGCCTCGGGATGATAGTGGACGGATCCATCGTAATCCTGGAAAACATACACAATTACCGGGAGCGGGGCGCCAAACCGGATGTGGCGGCCATCCTGGGAAGCCACGAGATGGTCCGGGCCATCGTCGCCTCCACGGCCACCACCCTCTGCGTCTTCATCCCGGTTATCATCTTCAAGAACGACCTTGAGATGATGGGCCAGCTCTTCAACGACCTGGTATTCACGGTGGTCATATCCCTGGTCGCTTCCCTCGTCGTTGCCCTGACCATAGTGCCGGCCCTGAGCGGTCCCATCATGAAGCTGGATACTCGCCTTCAGAAGCCCCTGCGCAATCCTCTGCTGAGGGGCGTCGACAACGGCATGGAGGCCTTCTTTCGCCTGCTGGAGCGGGGCTACCGCCGCGCTCTGGAATACAGCCTCTCCCGCCGCCTCCTGGTGCTCCTCTTCGTCTCGGCCCTCCTGGCCTTCTCCCTAGTCCAATTCGAAGGGATGGGCATGAACCTCTTCGTCCGCAGCCGCACGGACGATTCGGTGAGCATCTCCCTGACCATGCCCCAGGGTTCCACCATCGACGAGACGGAGAAGGTCCTGCTGGACCTCCAGCGGGCCGTGGAAGCCCAGGTGGAGGGCTACCGCAACATCATCGTCACCGCCCGCCGTCCCGGCCGAGGGGGCAGCCAGGGAACCCTGCAGATCACCCTGCCGGAACCTGCGGCGCAGATCGATACGCCGGCCTCGATACAGCAGAAGCTCACTCCGATCATCTCCGCCGTGCCGGGGGTCCGGGCTTCCTTCAGCGCCGGCCGGGGCTTCGGCGGCTCCTCGCCGGTGGACATCTCCGTCTCCTCCCGGGACCGGGAAGCTCTGGCGGAGACCGCCGAGGAGATACGGGGCATCCTGGAGCGGCACCTGCCCCAGGTGGAAAGCCCCGTGGTCAACATGGACGAGGGCGGGCCGCAGCTGGAGGTGGAGCTCGACCGGGATCGGGCGGCGGCCCTGGGGGTCTCCCTCTCGGCGGTGGCCTCGGAGATCCGCATCGCCATGAACGGATCTTCCGCGGGCTCCCTTACTCGGGGCGACCAGCTGGTGGGCATCACCGTCCGGCTCAGGGAGGAGGACCGCCGCGGACTGCCCAACCTGGACGCCGTCTCCGTGATGAGCCGCGGCGGCAGCCGGGTGCCCCTCTCGAACGTCGCCCGGATCGTGGAGAACCGTTCCCCCTCCAGCATACGGCGGGAAGACCAGGCTCGGGTGCTGCGGGTCACCGGAGGCCTAGCGCCGGGCATCGCGGCCACGGAGATGCAGGCCCTGGTCAAGGCCACGGTTGCCGAGCGCCTCATCCACAGGGAGGGGGTCTCGGTGACCTTCAGGGGCGAGGCGGAGGAGATCAACCGCTACAGCCGGTCCTTCCTCTACATCATTCTGGCGGCGGTGCTGCTCGTCTTCGGCGTGATGGCGAGCCAATTCGAATCCTTCGTGGATCCCCTCATCATCTTCTTCTCCATACCCCTCCTGTTCATCGGTGTCATCTGGGTCTACAAGATAAGCGGGGAGCCTTTCTCCCTCTTCTCCGGCGTGGGAGTCGTAGCCCTGGTGGGCATAGTGGTGAACAACGGCATCGTGCTGGTGGACTATACGAATACCCTCAGGCAGCGGGGCCTGGCGGTGCGGGATGCCTGCCTGGAGGCGGGGCGGAGCAGGCTGCGGCCCATCCTGATGACCAGCCTTACCACCATCCTCGGCATGGTGCCCATAGCCTTTTTCCCCGGCGCCGGGGCGGATACCATACAGCCCATAGGCAAGACCATGGTGGGGGGGCTCGCCGTGGCCTCCTTCATGACGCTGATCGTAACCCCGGTCATGTATTCCCTGCTCAATTCCCGGCACGACCGGGCGCGGAAAAGGAAGGGCGTGAAGTGAAGAGAGTCGAGATCATCGCCAACCGATCGGTCGCCCAGGACCTGCTCGCCGCCCTGGACGAGGCCTACGGGGATCTGCCCTTTACCCTGATCCCGGACGTCCAGGGTCGGGGCCGGCAGGGGGTGCGCCGCGGGGACGCCGTATGGCCCGAACTCAACGTCTACCTTCTGATGTTCTGCGAGGATGATCGAGCCGCGGAGCTCGCATCCGCCGTCCGTGCGCTGAAGGGGCGCTTCCCCCGGGAGGGAATCAAGGTCTTCGTGAGCTCCGTGGACTGCTGCTAGGGGCTACCGGAGCTCCAGGGCTATTCCCGGCCCCCTGTCGGGCCCGGGGGGCAGGAAGGAAAATTCCACGTGCTCCGACGCGGCCCGGGCCAGATGGTCGAGGGTAAGCTCCCTGAACGTCTCCTCCGCCCGGCGGGTGTCCGCTTCCGGCGCCGCCCGTATCGAGACGGTTCCCGATGAGCCGTGTGCCTCAAGGTCGATGTGGGCAGTCCTTCCCCAGGATAGAACGGCGGCCAGGGCGTCGCCGAAGCAGATGGCGGTCATTATGGCGGCCTGGGGCTTGAGGAAGAGCGCCGTCGCGTGGTCCTGGAACAGAAGCGCCCGGGACGATCCCCCATCCGGCCCGCCCGCATCCTCCTCAAGGAGCGCCGCCGTGGCCCTGAGTATATCCGTCACATTCGCGCCCACCGAATCGCTGCGGACGTACATGAGCTCGTTCACCGACGACAGGGCGCGTATCCTGCGCCGCATCCTCCGGTCCGCGTCGTTCTGCGCATCCTCCAAGTCCATGAGGCTGAGGATGGTCTGCATGTTGTTGTTCACCCGGTGCTGGACCTCCTGCAGCAGGAAATCCTTGTCCTCGAGGGCGGCGGCCAGCTTCTCCCGCATGCCCTCGCTCTCGGAGAGCTCGTGGGACAGCCGGGCGGCAAGGCGGCGGTGGCCCTCCAGGGCATCCGATAGGCGCCCCAGGAGGAGCCTGATTATTGCGGCCAGGGAGATGCAGATCACCAGGAGGTTCGAGCCTATGATCGTTACGGTGAGAGGGGTCAGGCCGAAGCCCTCAAGGCCCCGGCTCAGGGCCAGGGCGTAGACCACGAAGGCCGCGGCGGTGCTGCCCACGGCGGCGTACACCGTGCCCTTTCCCCCGAAGAGGGCGGCGATGAGCACGGAGGCCATGAACCAGATGTAGCCGGCTCCCAGGGGGCCCGTGTAGAAGAGCACCACCGCCGCCACGGCGGACGAGAGGGCGACGAGGGTCACAAGCCGTACCCGATAAGGGATGCGGGGAAACAGGGAGAAGGCGACCACCGCGGCGTAGACGGCGGTGTCCAGCGCCGCCAGAACGAAGAATCCGCCCATGGCGGCCGCGTAGGCGCTGGGCACGTAGGCGAACGCCCCCAAGACGGCGAGGATACGAAAAATCCTGTTCAATAGCCGATCTTTCTCGTTTCCGATCAAATCCACATCCCAATTCTAAGGCATGGCCGCGGGGATTGCATGGGGACAAAAAACTTTTCCTCCCGGGAAATGCGTGGTAGAGTAAGCTCCGCGGGGTATCATGGGAACTTTGATGTTTTTCAAGGGGCTCTCCATACGGGCCAAGCTCGTGCTCATCTATAGCTTCCTCATCATACTCTTCGTCGGTGCTTTGAACATTTTTTCCTACCTGGGATTTCTCAACATCATCACCGAGCAGACCCTCTCCTATTCCGCCGGGATAATGGAGCAGACCCGGAACAATATTGACCGTTCGATCCAAAACGTTGATCAGGCTTCATACATCGTTTTTTCCAACACGGAGCTCTTAGGGTACCTGAAATTCGCGGGCGGCACGGAGAGCCTGGATTCCTGGCAGCGCTACAACATCATCAAGCTCATGACCGACGTCATGTGGTCGGTCGGCGGGTACGGGGGCGACATCTACTCGATAACCCTCTACGACGAGGATGGCGGCTACATCACCGCGAACCCGTCATTCATACCCGTGCCCTTCGAGCGGCTCAAGGAGCCGGCGGATCGGGTGGACGGCCGTTTCGCCTGGCTGGAAAAGGACGACACTCTGGGCATCTTTACGGTGGTGCGGAAAATCCGGGATATGGAGATGAAGCCCCAGGGCTATCTCCGCTTCGACATTCGGCTCAAGGGAATTTTGGGGTACTTTTCCGAAGAGCTGCGCCGGCTCGGGGGCAGCCACTACATACTGGACGGCGACAGGGTGCTCCTGGGGGACTCGGAGGGAGCCGCCGAGCGTTTCGCGTCCTACGGAGTGGACCCGTCGATACTGCGGGGCGGATCCGGATACCTGCGCCTCGGGGGCAGGGGCACCGACGCCCAGGTGATGATCTATTCCGCCTCGCGGTACAACGACTGGGTCTATGCGGGCGTGGTGCCTCTCCAGCGGCTCCTCAAATCCGCGGCTCTGCTGCGCACCATGACCTTGGGCTCGACCCTGGTGAGCGTGCTGCTGTTCAGCCTCCTTTCCTTCCTGGTCATCAGCCAGTACACCAAGCCGATACACCAGATCGCCGAGGAGATGAAGCGGGTGCAGCTCCGCGACTGGCTGCCGGCGATACGGTACACCGGAAACGATGAAATCTCATACCTGACGGAACAGTTCAGCGTCATGGCCCGAAGGATAGGTACCCTGGTGGACGAGGTGCTGGAGGAGAAGGCTCGGTACCATTCCCAGCAGCTCGACTCGCTGCTGTCCCAAATCAATCCCCATTTCCTCTACAACACCCTGGAGGTGGTCAACTGGATGTCCCGGGAGCGGCGGGTGCCGGAGATCGGGGACATCGTGGTGTCCCTCTCCGATATGATGCGCTACAGCTTGAAGCGGGACAACGGGTTCGTGCCCCTTCAGGAGGAATTGGACTACGTGTCCCAGTACCTGCGCATCCAGAAGCTCCGCTTCGGCGGAAAATTCGAGGCCGAGATTTCCTGCGGGGAAGATGCGGCCTGCGTCGAGATCCCGAAGCTCATACTCCAGCCCCTCGTGGAGAACAGCATACTTCATGGATTCAAGTCCTTGAAACGGGTAGGGCTGCTCAAGGTGTATGCCCGCCTGGAGGGGGACCATGTGGTGCTCGGGGTGGAGGACAACGGACGGGGCATGGAGCAGGAGGCGGCGGACGCGCTCCTGCACGACGGCAACCCTGCGGGGGCGGAATCCCATCACGGCATCGGAGTCGGAAACGTGAACCGCCGCATAGGACTCCTGTACGGCCCCTCCTACGGATTGCGCTTCCGCTCGGCCGCGGGAGCAGGAACGGTCTGCACCATCCGCTTGCCCCTGGACCGGCCGGGCATTAAGGAGGCGGAGCGTGCATAGGGTGCTGATCGTGGAGGACGAACCGTACATCAGGAATTCCCTGGTAAGACTCATACCCTGGGCCGAGCTGGGGTGCGAAACGGCGGGTGCCTGCGAGAGCGCCGAAGACGCCGTTTCCTTCGTGGAAACCTCGCCCGTGGACCTGGTGCTGTCCGACATCAGAATGGACGGCATGAGCGGCCTCGATCTCGCGTCCTTTTTGGCTTCGGCGCACCCGGAAATAAAGGTGATTATTCTCACAGGGTACGCGGATTTCGAGTATGCCCGCAGCGCCGTGCGGCTCAACGTGGTCGACTTCATCCTTAAACCGACGGATCCGCTGGAGCTGGAGTCGGCGGTCCGCAAGGCCGTTGCCGCACTGGATCAAACGCGCCGGAGGGACTCTGCGATCGCCGAGCTCCGGCTCCAGCTGGCCCGCGAGCTGCCCAAACTCCGCAGCCAGTTCCTGTCGGACCTGCTCCACGGCACCGTCCTTCCCGCGGAGGCGGAGGGGCGTGCCGTCTTCCTCGGCGTGCCCGAGGGCCCCCTCTACCTGCTGGCCCTCGGCTTGGACGGCTACCCCCGCCTGCTGGAAGAGCGGGGAGAGGAGGCCCTTCAGCTCCTGCGGCTCGGGCTGCTCAAGCTTGCCCTGGAGGACCGGGGCTGCCCGGTCTGGGGCTGCGCGGCGGATCCCCGAACCCTTGCCGTCGCCTACCATGGAGAGGATCCTGAGGAGTACGCCGAGGAGCTCGCGGAACGGGCCGCGGCCTGGTTCTCCGTCTCCCTCTCCGTCGGCATAAGCATGCGGTGCTCTCGGCCTGCGCTGATCTCCGGCGCCTACGGGCAGGCGAAGGAGGCGCTCTCCTACCGCTTCTACGCCGGCGAAGGCTCCGTCGCGGTCTACGAGGAGGAAAGCGCCGGCTGCCGGGCCTGTCCGTCCCGCATCGATACTACGGAACTGGAGGAGGCGCTGGATACCGGCGACGAGGCTCGGGCCGCCGCCGCCCTGCAATCCGCATCCTCGTTCTTGCCCTCGGAGGGGTCCGAGGGTATAGCTTTCGCCCGCAACGTGGCTCTGGAGCTCCTCCTAAGCGCCCAGCGCACCGCCCTCCGCTACGGCCTGCCCGCCCCGGCCGAAATCTTGACCCAGGCGATGGACCTGGAAACGCTGCAGGAGTTGCGGCGCGCCGCGGAGGTCCGGGTCGCGGAGGTCTGCCGGGCCGTGGCGGAGCTGAACAGGGCCAAGCGGAGGAGCGCCGTGGCCGGGATAATGAAATTCCTAGAAGAAAACTATTCCCGTCCCCTAGGCCTGGAGGATCTGAGCGCCGGGGTCTATAGGAGCCCGAAATACCTGTGCCGCCTGCTCAAGCAGGAAACCGGCAGGTCCTTCTCCGATATCCTGCTGTCCATCCGCATGCGCGAGGCCGAATCCCTGCTGAGGTCCAGCGGGCTGTCCGTGGCGGAGGTGGGCGAACGGGTGGGCATACGGGACCCTCACTACTTCAGCAAGGTCTTCCGAAAGCATTCCGGGCGTTCCCCCACGGAGTTCCGCGCCTCCCTGTAGCGGGGTTCCCACTTTACACCAAGAGGATACCATATTCCATTTTCAATTCCCCGAACCGGCCTGATACTGGGTTTCATCACGTGCTTTCCTAAAGGAGGAAACGGAAATGAAGAAGTTCTTTTTGTTGAGCGCCCTGGCCTGCGCCGTGAGCCTGTCCCTGTTCGCGGGAGCCCAGAAGGAGGGCGGGGCAAAACAGTCCGGACCGGTCACCATCCGTTATTGGGATACGGTCAACGATGCGGAGCAGAAGATACGCAACGATTGGGTGTACGAGAATATCCGCATATTCCAGGAGCGGAACCCGGACATCAAGATCGAGTTCACCAATACGCCCAACGGCGACCAATACCTCAACAAGCTTTCCACCGAGATGGCCGCCAACAACGTGCCGGATCTATTCATGACCTGGACCGCCGGACGTCTTGAGCCCTTCGTCAGCGCCGGACGCATAGAGCCCTTGAACGACATCATCTCCGGCTCTAGGCTCAAGGAGACGGTCAACCTGGGCAATTGCTCCGCCACCACCTTCAACGGCAAGATCTACGCCATACCCATGGAGCTGGCGGGCGAGGTCCTCTACTACAACAAAGCCCTCTTCAAGAAGCACAACGTCAAGGTGCCGGAGACCTGGGACGAGCAGCTGACGGCGGTACGGACCTTCCGGGCCGCGGGTGTCTTCCCCTTCGCCCTGGCCAACAAGGACCCCTGGCCGGGCACCATTCCCTACATGGCGATCTTCGACAAAGCCCACGGCCCCGATGCCTATAAGGACGCCATGTTCAATAAAAAGGCGGTATTCAATACCGCTCCGTATCTGGACGCCGCGGGTTATCTGGTGCAGCTGGTCAAGGCGGGCGCCTATCCCGACAACTTCAACAGCCTGGAGTATGCCGAGGGCATCGCTCTGTTCCGCACCGGCAAGGCGGCGATGCGCTACAACGGCACCTGGGAGCTTCCCGACCACATCTCCGCCCTGGGCGACGATCTCGGGTTCATGAACTGGGTCTCCATGCCCGGCGGCAAGGGCAAGCGGAACGAGGGATGGCTGACTGTTCAGAACAACGCCTACGCCGTCAGCTCCGCCTCCAAGCACAAGGCCGAGGCCGCCAGGTTCCTTGAGTTCATGCTCACCCAGGAGCGGCAGAAGGTCCTGGCCGAGGCCGGCTTCATGACCGCCCTCAGCGTCCCCTTCGACAAGTCCAAGCTGCATCCCGTGGCGGCGGACATCACCGCGACCCTCTCCTCGTCGCCCAATCCCATACTGATTTGGGACGTGATGCTGGGCCAGAACATCGGCAAGGAGCTCAACCTCGCGACCCAGGCGATACTCCAGGGCTTGGATCCCAAGACCGCCCTGGACCGGCTCAACCGCGTGGCCCAGAACGAGTGGAAGTAGAACCGGCGCAGCTTTCGGACCCCGGCCCGTGAGGCCGGGGTCCGGCGGCGTAAAGGAGCGATACCGTATCATGGAACGAATGCTGAGGGATCCGAAGACCATCGCAATAATGCTGCTGCCCGCCCTGCTGGTGTTTCTGGCTTTCATCCCCCTGCCGGCCTTGGTGTCCGTAGGGCTGAGCTTTACCCGGTGGAACCTGGTCGGGGCCATCCGCTTCATAGGCCTGGACAATTTCCATTTCATGTTCGTGGACGATTTCGTGTTCTACATGGCCCTGCGCAATACCCTGGTGTTCGTGGTCCTGTCGATCGCCCTGCAGCTCCCCATGGCCTTCCTGCTGGCCAACCTGCTCTCCCGCATG
>CAYUPG010000043.1:8842-15303 GCA_964446515.1 uncultured Treponema sp. | reverse complement strand
CTCCGCGGTCTCCTCCGCGGGCCACTTCGCCGGCCGGCGGCGGAAGGAAGTCGCGACTTGGATACTCCTGGGGATGCCGCGGCGCCGCGCGGCCCTGCTGGCCGCGGCGGAGCCCCTCGCCGTCGGAGTCCTTGCCTTCGCGGGGGGAGTCGCGGCGGCGGGGGTCCTGAACCGCTTCTTTTCCGTGCTTCTCGGGGCCTTCTTGGGCACGGGGGAAGGGCCGGCGATGCCCGTGACCGGCCGGGTGCTGCTCATCCTGGCGGCGGCGGCGGCCGTTCCCCTGGGCACCGCGGCTTTCGGCACGGCCCGTTCGGCCTTCCGCCTGAGCGTGCGGGAGCAGTTCGAAGCCCCCCGCCTTGGGGACGCGCCTTCCCGCCGCGGGCTTCTCGCCGCGGCCCTCGGCCTGTTCTTCATGATCGCGGGCTACGCCTTGGCCTCCCTTCCCCGCTCCGGCTGGGCGGTGCGCCTGATGCTGCCGGTTCTCGTCCTGGAGATCCTGGGTCCCTTCCTCTTGGCCCGGGGCGCCCTTCCGCTGCTGCTGGGCCGGCGCTTCCGCGCGCGCCTGGCGGCTAAGGCCCCCGCCCTGGCGGCTGCCGCTCAGGCGGCCTTCCGCATGCGCCGGAACGCAGACTACCTGGCCCTGGCTTCCGTGCTGGCGGCGGTAGCGGCTACCGCAGGGGGGACCCTCTTCGTTCTGGCGGGTAACGAGACCATCCAGGCGGACCGCATCGCCCCCAACGACGCGGAGTTCCTTGTGCCGGCGGGGACCGAGGGGGAGACCGCCCTCGCCTCCCTGGATTCCCGCCTGAAGGATGCCGCCGCCCGGGCCGGCTTGAGCCTCTCCTTCCGCCGGGTGGAAGCCCTGGAGCTGACCCTACGCTTCAACTCCTCGGGCCGGACCTTCCGCGCCCCCTGCCTCCCCGCCTCACGCTGGAACGAGCTGATGCGGGAGAGCGGTCGGGACGGCGCCGCCCTTCCGGGCCCCGGAGAACTGCTGCTGCCGGGCTACTACTACGCAGCCATGGACGCCAGGACCGGGCAGTACGCCGATCTAGCCGGCGAAGCGGGGCCTTCCTTGCGCCTGCGGGTGCATCGGGAGGGGTATGCCCTCTCGACGGTCTACGGCCTTGGATCCTTCGCCCTTCCGGACGAAACCTGGGAGCGCCTGGCCGCGGAGCCGGGCCGACGCCGCCTGGTGTACGGGGTATGGAACCTGGCGGGGGAGGGCCGGGGTGCGGACCTGGGACTCGGGGACGAAGCTGCGGCCGGGGCGTTCGTCCTGCGGTCGGAGGTCCTGGCTTCCTACCGGCGGCAGGCGGGGGCTCTCCTCTTCCTCGGAATCTTCATGTCCGGCGCCTTCCTCTGCGCCGTCATGATTTCAGGGGCGGCCAAGCTCCTGGAGGACGCCCGGGAGGACCGGCCTCGGTACGCCCTGATGCGGAGCCTCGGACTGGATAGGGCCGGGGCGACCGCCGTCGCGCGCATCCAGGTGGGGTGGATGTTCGTCCTGCCGCTCTCTGTCGGCACGGCGCATACGGCCTTCGCCCTGGGAATGCTCAGGACGGTGACCGGTTTTCGGGTCGGAGCAGGCGCCGCCCTCGTAGCCGCGGCGATCCTCGCGGCCTTCGCCCTGGCCTTCGCTCCGACGGCGGCGGCCTACCGTGACCTAGCCTTTCCTCCGGAAGAGTTCCCCCGCGGCCCCCGCGCCCTTGTACCGCCCGGGCATCGGTAGTATCGTATAGCTATGGATACTCCGATAGAGCGAGCGGACCTCGGGCTGCCTCCGGGCAGCGTGGTCTACGTGGGGGACCGGAAGCCCACGGACATGGTCCTTTCGGTGATAGGCTACGACCCCATAGGCTCCTGGACCAGGTCCGCCGCGACGGTTGACGAGCTGCTCTCCTACCGCAACCCCGGGGGCATCAACTGGATCAACGTGAACGGACTCAAGGACACGGCCTCCATAGCCCGCCTGGCGGAGGCCTACAAGATACACCCCCTGACGGTCGAGGACATCCTGAACACGGAGCATCGGCCCAAGGTGGAGGAGTTCGACGAGTACCTCTACATAACCCTCAAGGCCATCACCTGGAACGAGGCTTCGGGGCCGGAATACGAGCAGATCAGCCTCGTGCTGACGGAGAATACGGTCCTCACCTTCCAGGAAGCGGTCGGGGACTCCTTCGACAACATACGGCGCCGCATCGACGTCAACGCCGGGCGCATACGCAAGATGGGGCCGGATTATCTGGCCTACGGCCTGGTGGACTCCATCGTGGATTCCTACTTCCTGGTTCTGGACCGCCTGGGCACCAGGATCGAGGAATTCGAAGTCCGGGCCACGGAGGAGTCGGACCGGCACTTCATGCGGGAGCTCCAGGCCCTGAAGCAGGATGTGGTCAGGATGCGCCGGGCCGTGTGGCCCCTGCGGGAAAACGTGGCGGCCCTGCTGCGCCTGGAGACGGAGCTGATCGGCGACGAGCTGGCGCCCTTCCTCAAGGACCTCCACGACAACGTCATCCAGGCGGCGGAAACGGTGGAGACCTACCGGGAGCTGGTGGCCGG
Source organism: uncultured Treponema sp. (assembly GCA_964446515.1). Lineage (GTDB taxonomy): Bacteria > Spirochaetota > Spirochaetia > Treponematales > Breznakiellaceae > CAYUPG01. The sequence continues at coordinate 12,738 of CAYUPG010000043.1, read as the reverse complement.
GGTGCTCGAGGTGAACCTGTCCTTCGTGTCCAACCGCATGAACGAGGTGATGAAGGTCCTGACCATCATCTCCACCATCTTCATCCCGCTGACCTTCATCGCGGGCGTCTACGGCATGAACTTCCGCTCCATGCCCGAGCTGGAGGTCCCCTGGGCCTACCCCGCCGTATGGGCCGCCATGGCCCTCATCGCCGCCGCCATGCTGGTCTTCTTCAAACGGCGCAAGTGGTTGTGATATATTTTAAGCGGCATTGCGCCGACACTATTCATATGTTAAGATGTAAGAGGTGAATTCGTGCCCGTAAGCGATTTTTCTGCGGCGATACTGCGGCGGTTTGAGCTGCACGAGTGGAAGCATGCCACGGCGATATTGAAAAACGATTTTCCGGACGAATGGAATGATTTGACCGGGATGCTGGATGCCTTCGCGCTCCCCAGGTCATGGGTCCTCACTCCCGGGGGAAGGAAGTCCCAAATCGCCGAGTGGATAGATGCATTCATGAACAAGCGAGGGTGGCAGGAGAAGCAATTTTTCACGTCCGTAACGGTGGACGGCAAGGAATACCGGAGTCCGACACATAAGGTAGACTGCTACAAGAACAGGATTGCCCTGGAGCTGGAGTGGAATAATAAGGATCCCTTCTTCGATAGGGACCTGAATAATTTCAGGTTGCTCTTTGACCTGCGGGCCATAAGCGTCGGCGTGATCGTCACCCGTTGCGATGAGCTCCAGAATATCTTCGACGCTTTGGGTCGCGGTTCCTCCTACGGCGCCTCGACGACGCACATGTCGAAGCTCTTGCCCCGCATTGAAGGCGGTGGAGGCGCAGGGTGCCCCATATTGGTGATAGGGATCCGAAAAGAATGCTATAGGGAGGATCTATGAGTGCCGCTGAAGATTTTGCGGACTTCATGAAGGGCAGGAAATTCGCTACTATACTTGCTGATCCTCCTTGGCAGTTCACCAACAGGACCGGAAAGGTTGCGCCGGAGCACAAGCGGCTGACCCGTTATCCGACCTTATCCCTGAAGGAGATATGCGCGATACCCGTTGCGGATGCTTCGGAGGATCACGCACACCTATACCTATGGGTGCCGAACGCGCTGCTGCCGGATGGGCTTGAAGTTCTCCGCGCCTGGGGTTTTACCTACAAGACGAATATAGTCTGGCATAAAGTCCGGAAGGATGGAGGGCCCGACGGCAGGGGGGTCGGCTTCTACTTTAGGAACACCACCGAGATCCTGTTGTTCGGAATCCGCGGATCTATGAGGACCCTTGCGCCGGGGCGGAGTCAGGTGAATATTATAAAATCCATGAAGCAGGAGCATTCCCGGAAACCAGACGAGCAGTACCGGATAATTCAGGACTGCAGCCCTGGACCGTATTTGGAGCTCTTTGCCCGGGGAAAGCGCGATGGATGGGTTCTGTGGGGCAATCAGGCGGAAGACTACGATATCACCTGGGATACATACAAGAAGAACAGCAAGACCGATGAAAAGCAGATCCTTTTAGGCGTCGGGGACAAAAAGCGTCGGTATGGGGCTGAAGCGGCAGTAGGAGAATAAGGATGACTTCCTGGATTGAATGGTTCGGCATGCTGGCCTCGGTGCTGGTGGCGGCCAGTTTGACGCTCAAGAACATCAAGCGCCTGCGGATCGTGAATCTCGCGGGATCGGCCGCCTTCGCGGCCTACGGGCTGCTGATCGGGGCCTGGCCGGTGCTGGCCCTCAACCTCTTCACCGTTTCGGCCAACCTCTACTACCTGTACCGCATGTACAGGGAGGCCAAGCTGCCCGAGACCTTCGACACCATGCTGACGGACCCCTGCGCCGACGAGTATGCCCGGCGCTTCCTGCTCTTCCATGCGGCGGATATACGGCGCTTCAATCCTTCCTTCGATCCGGACCCCAAGGCGGGAACCCTGGTCGGTGCGGAGGGCTGCTTCATACTCCGGGGCATGGTGCCCGTTTCCCTGGTGGCCTACCGCCGGGAGCCGAACGGCGAGTTCACCATACTCCTGGACTACGCGGTGCCGGCCTACCGGGACATGAAGAACGCCGTCTTCTTCTTCCGGACCGCCGCGTCGAAGATCGCGTTCCCCGGGGCGGTGTTCCACGCCGTCGCGGAGGTCCCCGCCCACGAAGCCTTCCTCCGCAAGCTCGGCTTCCGGCAGGTGGGCCGCACCGCCGCTTCGGTGCTCTTCACCAAGACGGTCTAGGTCCCATGCGCCTTTTATCCACTTCGGAAGCCGATCTGGCCATAGCCGCGGAGGCCCTGGCAGCGGGGCTCCTGGTGGCCATGCCTACCGAGACGGTCTACGGCCTCGGGGCCGACGCCTTCAACCCCGCGGCCCTGGCCAGGGTCTTCGAGGCCAAGGGCCGGCCCACCTTCGACCCCCTGATCGTGCACATCGCGTCGCTGGACCAGCTGGAGCGGGTGGCCGACCTGTCCCTGCTTCCCGCCCCCATGGCGGAGAAGGCCCGGCGCCTGGCCGGCGCCCTGTGGCCCGGCCCCCTCACCCTGGTGCTTCCCAAGCGCCCGGAGGTGCCCGACCTGGCCACCAGCGGCCTGCCCACCGTGGCGGTGCGCATCCCGGCACATCCGGTGGCCCGGCGCATCATCGAGCTGTCGGGCACCGCCGTGGCCGCCCCCAGCGCCAATCCCTTCGGCTACCTGAGCCCCACCCGGGCGGAGCACGTGCGGGACCGGCTCGGCAGCCGCCTGGACTACATCGTTGACGGAGGCCGCTGCGGCGTGGGAGTGGAATCCACGGTGCTGGACCTCTGCGCCGAGGAGCCCACCATCCTGCGGCCCGGCGGCACGAGCAGGGACGCCGTAGAGGGGGCGATCGGCCCCGTCGCGGTCCTGGACCGCAGCGCCGCGGCGCCCAAGGCGCCGGGCCAGCTGCCGAGCCACTACGCCCCCCAGGCCCCCCTGACCCTCTATCCCCGGCGGACCCTCGCGTCCCGCAAGGGCATGGCCTCCGAGGCCTTCCTCTTCTACGACGGCGCGTCCCGGGACGAGTGGCTGCAGCGGACGGGCGGGGGCGAGGCAGCCGTGCGGGTCCTGTCCGAGCGGGGCAGCGCGGTGGAGGCGGCGGCCAACCTCTTCGACATGCTCCACGAGCTGGACGCCCTGGGCGTTTCCGCCATCCTGGCGGAACGGGCCGACGAGGGCGGCCTCGGAGCGGCCATCAACGACCGGCTCTACAAGGCCCGGGCCGAGGCGAAGTCCTAATCTGCTCGGACTTTAGTCCGCTCGGATTTTAATCCGCGGTGACATACTCTCCGAACTCGTCGTCCGAGGCGACCAGAAGATCCCCCAGCTCGTGGTCCCCCAGGGCCGCTACGGCGCCCAGGGTGCGGGGGCGGCCGGTGTCCAGATCCAAGCCGCCGCGGCGCCAGGTCGCGCCGTAGAAGAGCAGCTTCTTCGTCTCCGGAATCGCCATCTCGATGAGCTTCCGCGCACCCGCGCGGAGGAGGGCCGCCTTGCGGCGCCCGTCGTCGGAGTCTCCGATCTCCCAGACCCCGAGCTGGATGGGGTTGGCCGGGTTCTGCACGTCCCCGAAGAACTCTCCCCGCAGCAGGCGGTCCCGCACCCCGCCGAGGTAGGGCACGAAGTCCGCGTGCTCCGCCAGCTTGCGGTCCGTCGCCTCGAAGTGCCCGTCCGAGGGGTTCAGGGTGAAGATGACGGTGCGCTCCATGGCCTGGCCGTAGGACTTGAAGCGTATCCCACCCCAGCTTTCCTTCGGCGCCGATTCGTCCATGGCCCGGTCGCCCCGCTGGACGAGCCTGGCCGCCTCGGCGAGCCACTGCTTGAGTTCCGGCACGTCGGACCTGCAGCCCTCGAGCTCCTCCCGGACGGCGGCGGAGTTGACGGTTCCGTGGCGGAAGGC
>CAYUPG010000043.1:2696-8832 GCA_964446515.1 uncultured Treponema sp. | reverse complement strand
AAAAAGAGGCGGTAGATCTCCCGGACGTTGTTCCGCCGGGCGAAGTGCAGGATGAGGTCCCAGGCGAGTATCTCCAGCTTCCTGCAGCGCCACACGAAGGAAGCTATCTCCGCGTGGTCGCTCTCCGCGCCCGGCATGTCCGAGGCCCCCAGGGCCTTGAACTCCGCCAGGCGGGTCTCCAGGGAGGCGAGCTCCTCCTCGTCCCGGCCCTCCGCCTTGGGCAGGCGTATGGTCCAGCGGGTGCCCCGCCCGCCCTCGCTGCGGATGGAGATGTTCTCCGCCCCGAAGGCCGCGTAGATCTGCCGGGTGCCTTGTCCTTCCCCGGAGGGGCCCTTGGTGGTGATCCCCACGAAGAGGGGGCGGCCGTCCGCGCCGGACTCGAGCCGGTCGGCGGAGATGCCGACCCCGTTGTCCTCTACGGAGAGCACGATCCAGCCGGCGCTCTCCTCCAGGGCTAGGGAGAGGACCCCGGGCCTGTCGGCCAGGCGTATGGCGTCCAGGGCGTTGGAGACCAGGTTGACCAGGGCCCGACCCGCCTCCAGGTAGTGGGCCCGGGCCTCCCCCACGGAGGGAGCGAAGCGGAGCCGCAGCTCGCAGGGGACGGGGGAGTGGTCGATCATGGGCACGATGCGGTCCATCACCAGCTCCTTGAGGTTCACCGTGCGGAAGCGCTGCACCGAGTCCCGGAAAAGGTTGAGGGTGTTGATCAGGGCCGTGGTCTCCCGGTTGATGTCCTCAATAATGCGGGAGCAGTTCTCCGCGCTCAGGGCCCCGGCCATGTCGGCGATGAGCCTGATGGCCTTCTTGGCGTCATGGCGAATTTTCCCCAGTTCCTCGGCGGTGCCGGACTCCACACCCGCCGCGGCTATGGCCTCCCGCACGGTCGCGGCCACGCCCCCCAGGCGCACGAAGGTCAGGGCCCGCCAGGCCACCCGCTCCCGCTCCTGGAAGCCCCGTCGCTTGTAGAAGGCGAGGATCTCGCTCTGCCGTTCCCACAGGTACAGCTCTATGACTGCCCCCGCGGGCGCCTCCTCCGCCAGGCGCGAAAGGAAGGCCGAGCCTATGCCCTTGCCCCGGCCGAAGGGGCTGGTGACCTGCTTGTAGATGTGGAGCAGCTTCCGCTCCCGATCCGACCAGGTTTCCAGGAAGCCCAGGATCTCCCGCTCCTCCTCCCAGACGTAGGAGTGGGTATAGTCCTTCTCCAGGGCTTCGTCTGCCACGTAGGGGGAGGGTATGATGAAGGAGTCGATGTTGAGGCTGGGGTTGCGCCTGATCCGGTCTTCCAGTTCGGCGGTCATGGGCTTTATGTAGGGGGAAAGCATGGCTCCACTTTCGCCTCAGGCGGCGGCCCTGTCAAGGATGGGGCACTTGCAAAGGGATGCCTGTTTCCGGTATCTGTTATCTGCGACGCCGCGCATGCCCCGCCCGGCGCGACCGCCTAGAGGCCAAGGCATTCTCGAAGCGAACGCACGGGGCGACATCGTTCTTTTACAGAGGTGCGCTATGCGTCACGTCTCCTTCGATCGCGCCTTGGAGAAGGTCGGGTACGGCCGTTTCCAACGTCGGCTCCTGTGGGTGTGCGGCCTGGGCTGGGCCGCCGACGCTATGGAGGTCATGCTCGTCTCCTTCGCCCTGCCGTCCATGGCGGCCGAATGGTCCCTGTCGGCCGCCCAAAAGGGCCTGCTTGCCACGGCGATCTTCGTCGGGATGTTCCTGGGGGCCCTCTTCTGGGGCCGGATCTCCGACAAGATAGGCCGCAAGTTCGGCTTCATCGCCACCATCGGCATCGACTCCGTCTTCGGACTCCTCTCGGCCTTCTCCCCCAACTTCGCCGTATTCCTGGTGCTCCGCATGTGCACGGGCTTCGGGGTCGGCGGAACCCTGCCGGTTGACTACGCGGTGTTCGCGGAATACCTGCCCGCCAAGGACCGGGGCAAGCGCCTGGTCCTGCTGGAATCCTTCTGGGCCCTGGGCACCATAGCGGCCGCGGGCTTGGCCTGGCTCGTGGTGCCCCGCCTGGGCTGGCGGGCCCTCTTCGTGGTGTCCGCCATTCCCGGCGTCCTGCTCTTCTACATCCGCAAGCACGTCCCCGAGTCTCCCCGCTTCCTGGCCACCTCGGGCCGGGGCGAGGAAGCCCTGGCGGTGCTGCGGAAGGTGGCGGAGGTCAACGGCGCCGAGCTGGACGAGGGTCTTGCCCGGGAAGCCGCGGCTTCCATCGCCGCGGGGGCGGCCGGTACGGCAGACTCCGCGGAGGCTGCGGCGGCCAAGCCCAAGAGGTGGGCAGCCGGCAAGGCCCTCTTCTCGGCGGACCTCAGGCGGACGACCATCCTGCTCTGGGTCATCTGGTTCATGATCTCCATCGGCTACTACGGCACCTTCACCTGGCTGCCCTCCTGGCTCAGGTCCAAGGGCTTTCCCCTACCGGCGGTGTACCCCTACTCCTTCTTCATGGCCCTGGCCCAGCTTCCGGGCTACTTCTCCGCAGCCTGGCTCGTGGAGAAGATAGGCAGGCGGGTGACCCTGGGGGTCTACCTCCTGGGCAGCGGCCTCTGCGCCCTGGCCTTCGCCTTCGCGGGCACCCAGGTCTCGGTGGTGCTGGCCGCCCTGGCCCTCTCCTTCTTCGCCCTGGGAGCCTGGGGCGCCCTCTACGCCTACACTCCCGAGGCCTACCCCACGGCCATACGCACCACGGGCATAGGCGCCGCCAGCGGCATGACCCGCCTGGCGGGCATGGCGGCCCCCTTCGTGGGCGCCCTTGCCACGGGGAACAGCCTGATCGCGGCCCTGGGCATCTTCGCGGCCGCCTATGCCCTGGGCGGCTTCAGCTCCTTCGCCCTGCCCCACGAGACGCGGAACGAGGAGCTGGCGGATAGGGTGTAGATGGTCGGCGGTCCGGCGGCGCGCGCTCCCTAGGGCCGCTCCAGGGTCCAGATGAGGTTTGCCCCCCGCATCGCCGCTCCGGCCGAGCGGTAGGGCCGGGCCTCCACGAGCTTGAGCACTCCGAGATCGCCCACCGCCGGGATACCCTCCCCGATGAAGCGCGGCGCGATGTCCAGCATGATGCGGTCCGCCAGGTCCGCGGCCAGAAAGGCCGTGAGCACCGCCGAGCCGCCCTCGACGAAGAGGGTCTCCACGCCCTTGTCCGCCAGGAGGGCGAGGGCGGCGTGCAGGGCCGGCCTGGGATGGGCGGCCTGCGGGTCCTCCGAGGGGACGGCGGCGGTCAGGACCCCCGCCGCTTCCAGGGCGGAGCGGCGTCTGCGCGCTTCTCCGTCGGCCCCGGCGGGGCCTGCGGGGCCACAGGCCCCGATCACCAGGACCGGGTGCTCCCGGGCGGTCCGCGCCAGGACCGAGTCCGCCGGCGTGCGGAACGAGGAGTCCAGGACCACCCGCAGGGGCTGCCTGCACGAGGGGTTCTCCTCGGGACCCAGGCGGCAGAGGAGCCGCGGGTCGTCGGCCAGGACCGTGCCTATGCCCACCAGGACCGCGCCGCAGTCCCGGCGCAGCTCCTGCTGGAGGCCCAGGGATTCCGGCGAAGAAAGATACTTCGAATCCCCCGTGCGGGTGCCTATGCGCCCGTCGGCGCTCTGGGCCCAGCTCAGGGTGATGCGGGGCCGCCTGAGCCTACGGCTCATCCGGGGATCTCGAAGACCCCTTCCAGGACGTGCCGGGGCCGGTAGGCGAAACCGGCGATGTTTTCCGGCCGGGTGACCCCCGAGAGAACCAGGACGGTCTCGATCTCCGCCTCCACCCCCGCCACGATGTCCGTGTCCATGCGGTCCCCCACGATGGCCGTCTCTTCCCGCTTCGCGTTGAGGCGGCGCATGGCCTGGCGCATCATCAGGGGGTTGGGCTTGCCCACGAAGTAGGCCTTGGTTGCCGCGGCGAGCTCGATGGGCGCCACCAGGGCGCCGCAGGCCGGCACCAGGCCGTGCTCCGAGGGTCCGTTGAGGTCCGGATTGGTCCCGATGAGCCGGGCCCCCTTCATCACCAGCTGGACCGCACGGTCCAGGGCCTCCAGGCTGTAGCCCCGGCCTTCCCCCACCACCACGTAGTCGGGGTTCACGTTGTTCATGGTGAAGCCCGCGTCGTAGAGGGCGGAGATGAGCCCCGGCTCGCCGATGACGTAGACCGAACCCCCGGGCAGCTGGGCGGCCAGGAAGCCCGCGGTGGCCAGGGCGCTGGTGTAGAAGTGCTCCGGTCCCACGGCGATGCCGAGGCGCGCGAGCTTCTGTGAGAGCTCGATCGGGGACCTCTCGCTTGAGTTGGTGAGGAAGAGGAAGGCCTTGTCGTTGTCCGTGAGCCACTGCACGAACTCCGCCGCCCCCTTGAGGAGCCGGTTGCCGTGGTAGATCACCCCGTCCATGTCGATGATGAAGGCCCGCTTCGACCGTATGGTTTCCAAATCCTTGTTCATAGTGATAGTAGGGCACGGGATGGGCGCCGCCGTCAACGGTTCGGCGGGCGAAGACGCCGGGGGCATTGCGGGGCGGCGGGGAGTGCGTATACTTGTGGATAGGGGCACGTATGAAGAAATCGGCACTCCTCGTTCCAGTTCTGGCGGTCCTGTTGTTCTCCTGCGGCGGCAAGCCGATCCGGATTGGGTTCATAGGCCCCATGACCGGTTCCTCCTCCAACATCGGAGTCGAAGGCCTCAAGGGCTTCTCCTTGGCCGTAGCCGAGCGGAACGCCGCCGGAGGGGTGCTCGGCAGGCGCTTGGAGCTGGTCTCCAAGGATGATCGCGGCAGCCCCGACGCATGCTTGGAAGCCCTCGAGGAGTTGTACGCCCAGGGCATCCGCATTGTCGTGATGCACACCACCAGCGGCGCCGGCGTCGATGCCTTCGCTTGGTCCGCGGACAAGGATCTGCTGCTCCTGACCCATACCATGAGCGCCCCGGTGTACGCGGGAAAGGACGACAGGCTCCTGAAGTTCGTGGGCTCGATAGATTCCTTCGGTCTCGCCATGGGAAAGTTCGCCCGCGGACGGGGGATCCGCAGCATCTATGTCGCCGTGGACGGGCGCAATGCCGAATACGGAGAGGCCATTCTCTCGGGCTTCAAGATCGGCGCCGCCGACCCCGAGATACGGGCCCGGGAGTCTTTGTCCGGAACGTGGTCGCACCAGGACCTCGCGGGCCGCACGGTCGATTCCGGGGCGGATGCCCTGCTCCTCGTGGCTCCGGGCATAGATGCGGCCAAGGTCGCCCAGCAGCTTTCGGGGCTAGGATACGGAGGCCTCCTGCTGCTGTCCGCATGGTCCCAGGACAAGAACCTGCTCAGCTATTCGGGCAATTTCGGGCACCGCATCTTCATGCCCAGCACCTTCAATCCCGACTCGACCAAGCCTGAGTATCAAGAATTCCATGCGAAATACCTTGGTTTGTACAACGAGAATCCCGTCATGAGCGCGGTCTACGGCTACGAGACGGCTATCTTCCTGTTCCAAGGCCTTGAGGAAGCACGCACGACCGATCCCGCAAAGCTCCGCACGGCCATGCTCAAGATCCCCCGGTATCGCGGACTCCAGGCCGAGTTCTCATTGGACGAGCATGGGGATGCGGAAGGAGACTACCTCATACTGACGATCGACAAAGGCGGCCTCTCCTTCGTCTCCGCCGTCGGACCGGAGCAGCCTTGAGCCCCAGGTCCGTTCCCCGACTCCCGTCCATAGCCGCGGCCCTCTCTCTGCTGGCGGCGTTGGTGGGCGTGACCGGCCTGGCGGTGTACGGAGCGGGGGTATTCATAATGGCCCGCTCCATGCGGGCGCAGCTTCGTTCCGACGCGACCCGACTGACCGAGGGGACGCTCCTTGCGGTGAACGCCATAGTCGGAGAGCCCCTGTCCTCGGTGTCGACCCTGCTTGCCCTAGGCGATGCCGTCGACGGGGTTTCGGTCTTGGAGCGGCAGGTGCTGCGGGGCATCCTCGGCGCCGCAGTCGAGGGGGACGCCCGCTTCACCGCCCTTCGCCGCCTGGACGGTTCCGGCCGCATCGTGCTGGCCGAGCCCGAGGGGGACGCTCTGGAGGGCACCGATCTTTCAGCCTCCCCCCAGTTCCAGGCGGCCGTCCGATCCGGTGCGCCGGTCTGGTCCCCCATCTACGCGGGTTTCCGCGACGGCCGCAGGGAGATCTCCCTCAT
>CAYUPG010000043.1:0-2686 GCA_964446515.1 uncultured Treponema sp. | reverse complement strand
CGTGCTCATGGCGATACTCGATTTCGAGACCGTAGCCGCAGATATCGCCTATGCGGTTGCGAAGGTGAAGCAGGAAGTCTCGCTCGTGGATTCGGGGGGGACCTACATCGTACATAGGGACGCCGGTCTGGTCGAACGGCGGGCGGTGGATCTGGATTTCGTCGAACAGCGCACCCGCAGCCCGGGAGCGGATTCCTATGAGTATTCGACCGGCCGCGGCAAGTCGCAGCTCATGGTCCGGGCCCAGCGTATGGCCGGAACCGACTGGTTCGTGCTTGTGGGCCAATCGTCGGACCTGATTTTCAAGGCCATCGTCTCTTCCCTCGCGGGGAGCGCCGTGGTGGCGATCATCTTCACTCTGGGCGCCTTCGCGGCTGCGGGAATCCTGTCCCGGCGCCTCCTTTCCGATATTTCCGGCACCTACGACGAGGCGGTGCGGGCCCTGGATGTTATGGCTCCGCCTTCGGCCTCCCGCTTCAGGTTTCGGGAGACGAGGGCCATCGCGTCCCACATGGCATCCGCCGTATCGAAGTGGCGGGATTCGGATGCCGCGCGGGAAGCCTTGGAGCGGCTCAACAAAAAATTGGAAGCGGCCCTCGGGGAGCTCAGGAAAACCCAGGACGCCATGATAGAGCGGGAGAAGATCGCTACCCTGGGAGACTTGGTTTCCGGCATCGCCCACGAGATCAACTCTCCCTTGGGGGCGATCGTGTCGGGGTCCAACACCCTGGAGCTGTCCTTGCTCAAGGTCGCCTCCGCCCTGAAGACCCTGCCCGACCGGGACGTCCACGGGGTGGTCGAGGCGGTTTCTCTGCTCCTTTCGGCCCTCTCGTCCAGGAGCGAGTTCGCGTCCACCTCCGCGCGCCGGGCGGCGCTGCGCCGGGCCGAATCCTCCTTTTTGCCGGCCCCGGCCGCGGCGGATCAGGCGGATCGCTTCGTGGATCTGGCTGGCGCGGATTTTTCCCCCGACCTTCCGCCCGCTCTTGCGCGCCTGTCTCCCGAAGCCCTGGACGCGGGGCTGAGCCTGGTTGAATCGGTGCGCCTGTCCAGGGTCGTCAAGTCCGCCGGAGAGCGGGCGGGCAGGGTGATCGCGGCGCTCAGGAGCTATACCCACCACGCCGAGAAGGAGCTTCCGGTCCCGGTGGACATCGCCGAGACCCTCGACGAGGCCATAGCCCTGCTCTACAACAAATTGAAGCACGGGGTGGACTTCGGCTTCGAGCGCCGGGAGGAGCCCTTGGTCCTGAGGGCATATCCCGACAGGCTGGTGCAGGTATGGACCAATCTCATCATGAATGCCGGCCAGGCGGTGCAGTGGCGTGGGCGAATCCGGGTGAGCGTCGCCGCCGAGGACGGAGCGGCGCACGTCGCGGTGGAGGACGATGGTCCGGGGGTCCCCGAGGAGATACGGGGACGGCTTTTTGAAGTACTCGCCACCACGAAGCCCAAGGGGGAGGGAACCGGCCTGGGACTCGCGATAGTCAAGCGCATGGTGACCGAGCTGGGGGGCGAAGTATCCTACTCCTCCGTTCCGGGAAAGACGGTATTCACCGTGCGCCTTCCCTTTATCAATACTGCATAAACTTTAATCTTCAAAAAATATGCAGAAAATGGGGATAATACTGCATATCCATGCATGAATCCCCTTGCGCATCCGGTGCCTAAACGCTAGGATGGGCATACTGGAGGCTCATCCCGTATGGTCGTCGTCCTTTCCAAGAACGCTTCTTCCCAGGACAAAGAACGCATCCGCTCGTACTTAAGCGAGCGGGGCTTTTCCGTGCGGGAGCAGGCCTTCGGGGTGGACGACATCGTGGGCGCCACGGGCAAGGGCTCGGTGGACGTCAGGGAATTGGCCCTGCTGCCGGGGGTCGAGCGGGTCGCCGCAACCTCCAAGCCCTACGAGCTGGCTTCCCGGGAAACCCAGGCGGAGGACAGCATCGTCACCGTGGGCCCGGTCAAGATAGGGGGGTCCCGCATCTCCGTGATAGCCGGGCCCTGCGCGGTGGAGAGCCGCGAGCAGATCATGGAGACCGCGGCGCGGGTGCGCGAGTCCGGGGCGGTGATGCTCCGGGGGGGCGCCTACAAGCCCCGCACCAGCCCCTACGCCTTCCAGGGCCTGGGGCTCAAAGGCCTGGAGTTCATGAAGGAGGCGGGGGACGCCCACGGCATGCCCATCGTCACCGAGGTGGTCTCCCCCGAGCTGGCCGTCCAGATGCGCGAGCTGACCGACATGTTCCAGATCGGCGCCCGGAACATGCAGAACTACGAGCTCCTGAAGAAGGTGGGCTCCCTGGGCAAGCCGGTGCTTCTGAAGCGCGGGCCCTCGGCCACCATAGAGGAGTGGCTCCTGTCCGCCGAGTACCTTTTGGCCGCAGGGACCAAGGACGTCATACTCTGCGAGCGGGGCATACGCACCTTCGAAACCTATACCCGGAACACCCTGGACATCTCCGCCATCCCGGTGGTCAAGCAGCTGTCCCATCTGCCGGTGATCGTGGACCCGAGCCACGCGGTGGGCATACGCTCCAAGGTGAGTCCCGTCGCCCTGGCGGCCATAGCCGCGGGCGCCGACGGCCTGACCGTGGAGGTCCATCCCCGGCCGGAGCAGGCCCTGTCCGACGGGCCCCAGTCCCTGTACCCCGAACAGTTCGAAAAGCTGATGCGCGATATCGAGGCCCTGTCC
>CAYUPG010000042.1:0-15308 GCA_964446515.1 uncultured Treponema sp. | reverse complement strand
TTCTGCTCCGTCGCCCTCTGCTCTCTTGCCCTGGTGATGGGCGAGGGCCTCCTATGAGCTTGGAAGAAAAAGAGCCGGTTCTCTCTTTCTCGGAGGTCTCCTTCCGATACTCCGGCTCGGAGCGTCATGCCCTGCGGGATATTTCCTTTTCCCTGTCCAAAGGCGAGTTCATGGCCGTCCTGGGGGACAACGGGGCGGGCAAGTCCACCCTCTGCAAGTGCGCGAACGGCATAGTCCCCCGGTCCGAGGGCGGCTACTTCGGCGGAACCGTGCGCGTCATGGGGCTTGATACCCGGGAACACCCGGTATCCGTCCTGGCTTCCCGGGCGGGCCTCGTGCTGGACGATCCGGACTCCCAGCTCTTCGCCGCCTCCGTGCTGGAGGAGGTGGCCTTCGGCCCCGAGAACCTCGCCTTTCCCCGGGAAGAGATCCTGGAGTCCGCCCGCAGCCTTCTGGGCACCGTGGGCCTTTCGGGCATGGAGGAGCGGAGCCCCCTCACCCTCTCGGGGGGGCAGAAGCAGCGTCTGGCCACGGCGGCGGTCCTGGCCATGCGGTCCGGGGTGCTGGTGCTGGACGAGCCCACGAGCAGCCTGGACGGCGCCGGGACGGAGGAGCTGTTGGCCCACATACGGAAGCTGCAGGAGCGCTACGGCCTGGCGGTGCTCATGGCGACCCACGACCTGGACCTGGTGGAGCGCTACGCGGATTCGGCCCTGCTCCTGGAGGAGGGCCGGCCTGCCGCGGCGGGCGGCGCGGAAGATGTCCTGGCCCTCCTGCGGCGGAAAGAGGCGGCTCGGACGCCCACGGTTCCGGGCCGCCCTGGTCCGCGCCTGTCCCGGGAGCCTCGGACGGCGGAAGAGGATGACGGCGCGGCGGCCCTGCGGGCGGAGTGCATATCCTACGCCTATCCTGCGGGCGGCTTCGCCCTGAAGAACCTCTCGGTGTGCCTGCGGAGAGGGGAATTCCTGGGCATCATCGGCCGCAACGGGTCGGGAAAGACGACCCTGCTGAAGTGCCTGATCGGCAGCCTGCGGCCCTCCCGGGGCGGAGTCTTCCTGGGCGGACGGAGTCTGTCCTCGTACTCCGCCCCCCAATTGGCCGCCCGCATCGCCTACGTGCAGCAGAATCCGGACCTGCAGCTCTTTGCGGAGACCGTGGAGAAGGAGGTCGCCTTCGGCCCCTCCAACGCGGGCCTGGCCCGGGACGAGGTGGCCGGAAGGGTCCGACGGGCCCTGGAGCGGGTGGACCTCTGGGAAATGCGGGGGGAACACCCCTTCAGCCTGCACCGGGGCGAGCGGGCCCTGGTGGCCCTGGCCTCGGTCCTGGCCATGGAGAGCGAGGTCATCCTGCTGGATGAGCCGGCGGCCGGCCAGGATAGAAGGGGCTGCGTACGGGTGTTCGAGCTGATCCGTTCCCTCGCGGACGAGGGGCGGGCGATCGCCGCGGTCGGCCACGATGTGCGCATGCTGTCGGACTACGCCGACCGCCTTATCGAGATGGACGGCGGTTCCCTGAGGGAAGGCGCCGGCGAGACGGAATTCAAGGAGGAGCCCCTATGCGTATAGGAGAGGAACGATTTTTTGCCGGACGGGGATTCAATCCCGCGGTGATCGCGGTGTGGGCCGCGCTCATAGTCACCGCCAACCTGCTTCCCGCCATTCCCATAGTGGCCACCACGGGGACCTTCAATGTGGGAGCCGCCCTGGTTCCCCTGGCGGGCATCTTCTTCGGTCCCCTCTCCGGCGCCCTCTGCGCAGCCGTGGGGGCCTTCATCTCCCAGCTCATCGCCCCCCACGGCGCATGGCTCGGCATGGCCACCTTCCTTATAGCCACGACCAACGCCTTCGTGGCCGGCTGCGTCGCCCACGGGCGCTGGTACCTTTCCGCCGCCGTCATACTCGTCGGCTACGGCCTCTGGTTCCTCACCCCCATCGGGGTCGAAGCGGCGATCTTTCCCCTCATCTTCTACACCCTGGGCCTGGCTGCGGTCGCCGCCGGCGCCTTCCTGTGGCGGCTGCGGGCTGCAGGGACGCGGGAGGGTCGGGCGACGTCCAAGCTCGCCTACCTCGGGGTCTTCGCGGCGGCCTACTCCGGCTTCGTGGGGGCGGCGGGCCTGGCGAATTTTGCGGGAATCATGCTGTACAAGTGGCCCGCCGCCATGTGGCAGGGCCTGGCCTTCGTGTCTCCGGTGGAGCGGGCGGTCTTTTCCCTTGCCGCCTCCCTCGTCGGCATACCCCTGCTCATCGGGCTTCCCAAGATCGGCGTGGCAGTTGGTCCTAAGCCCAGGGAGGCGGCATGAAGACCCGGAGTGCGGCGCCCAATCGCTGGATCATAGCGATTGCGGGGACGGTGCTCCAGACCTGCCTCGGCACGGTCTACGCTTGGAGCTACTTTCAGAAACCCCTGATGGCCGCCTACGGGTGGTCCAACAGCCTGACGGCTTGGACCTTTTCGGCAGCCATCTGTTCGCTGGGCATAGCCGCGGCCTGGGGCGGCCGGCGCCTCGACAGGATCGGCGCCCGCAAGCTGGCGACGGCGGGGAGCCTCCTGTTCTCCCTGGGCTACCTCCTGGGGGCCGCGGCCCTCTTTCTCAGAAGCCTTCCGCTCTTGTATGTGGGCTACGGGGTCGTGGGGGGCATAGGCTTAGGGCTGGGCTACGTCGTTCCCGTGGCTACGGCGGCCAAGTGGTTCCCGGACAAGAAGGGCCTGGTGACCGGCATGGTGGTCATGGGCTTCGGATTCGGCGCCCTGCTCCAGTCCAAGCTCATAGCCCCCGCCTTCATGGCCCTGACGGGGGGGAGCCTGGTGCTCGTCTTCCTGTGCATAGGCCTCCTCATGCTGGCCCTCACCCTGCCCGCGGCCTCCCTCATCCGGGAGCCGGCCGCGGCCGCAGGTGCCGGTGCGGCCGCCGCGGCGGCAGCGCAGGCGGGCGCACCGGCATCCGCCGCCGCCGCGCCGGTCGGCGGCCCTGAGCAGGTCGAGCCGCGGCAGGCCCTCCGTTCCCGGCAGTTCGTCTTCATGTGGCTGCTCTTCTTCATGAACATCAGCGCGGGGATCATGTTCATCGCCTTCCAGTCCCCCCTATTGCAGGACCTCTTGGCGAAGGCCGCGCCGCCCGTGGGCGCCGCGGAGGCCGCTGCGGCGGGGGCGACCCTGATCGCCCTGAGCTCCCTGTTCAACGGCCTGGGGCGCTTCCTCTGGGGCGGCATCGCCGACCGCATCGGCCCCCGTGCGGGCTTCCGGCTCATCCTGGGCACCCAGCTCCTGGTGTTCCTGCTTCTGCCGGCGGTGCGCTCTCCCTGGCTCTTCGGCCTGCTGGTCTGCTACGTCCTGCTCTGCTACGGCGGCGGCTTCGGGACCATGCCCTCCTTCATCCTGGGGGTCTTCGGCAAGCGCCTGATGCCGGCCCTCTACGGCGCCGTGCTGACCGCCTGGGCCGCCGCGGGCATACTGGGGCCCCAGATCGTCGCGGGCCTCAAGGACGCCCTGCCGGAAAAGGCGGCCTCCTACACCTTCTCCGTGGGCGCCGTCTTCCTGGCCCTGGGCTTCGCGGCGACGTTCCTGGTCAAAGACAGCTCCCGGGAGCCGAAGCGCGCCTGATTATTCCCCCGTGCCCTTGCAAGGCACGCCTTCCCGGGCTATTTTGGGCCCATGGATAGACTACTCTTCGGCGATGGATTCTGGGATCCCGCCGCCAAAGTTCTTCTGGCGGACGGGGCCTGGGGGACCGAGTTCATGAAGTGCGGCCTGGCCCAGGGGGACTCCCCCGAGGCCTGGAACCTGGAAAAGCCCGACCTGGTCCGCCGGGTCGCCCTGGGCTACGCCATGGCGGGAAGCGACATCATCCTGACCAACAGCTTCGGGGCCACCCGTTTCCAGCTCGAGCGCCACGGCCTCGCGGACAGGACGTCGGAGATCAACCGGCGGGCCGCGGAGCTCTCCCTGTCCGCCGCCCGGGAGGCCGCTGCCGGCGGCCGCTCGGTGGTGGTGGCCGGAGACATGGGACCCTCGGGGAAGCTCTTCATCATGGGAGAGGTCGAGGAAGGGGAGCTCTACGACGCCTTCGCGGAGCAGGCGGAGGCCCTCAAGTCCGGCGGCGCCTCCTGGCTCGTGGTGGAGACCATGATAGACCGGAGCGAGATGGAGGTGGCCGTCAGGGCCGCCGCCGCGACGGGGCTCCCGGTGGTGGCCTCCATGACCTACCAGGCCGTGGGCGACGGCTTCCGCACGGTCATGGGCGATACCCCGGAGGCCTGCGTGGAATCCGCCCTGGCCGCCGGGGCCTCCGTGGTGGGGGCCAACTGCGGCACCGGCATCGACGCCTACGTGCCCCTGGCCGTCCGCCTGCGCTCCCTCACTTCCGCGCCCCTCTGGATCAAGGCCAACGCCGGCCTGCCGGAAATCGTTGACGGCCGGACGGTTTACCGCATGGCTCCCCAGGACTACTGCTCCCACGTGCCGGCCCTGCTGGACGCGGGGGTCAATGTCGTGGGCGGCTGCTGCGGCACGAGTCCCGAGTTCATCGCCCTGGTCCGGAAGACCCTGGAGGCCAAGTCTTGACCCGTTCGCCGGCGGCCCTGCTGGAAAAGGGCTTGGCTATCTTCGACGGCGCCATGGGGACGGAGCTCTACAAGCGCGGGCAGTTCGTCAACGTGTGTTTCGACGAGCTGTGCCTGAAGCGTCCGGACCTGGTGACTGAGATCCACGAGGCCTACCGGGCGGCCGGGGCCGACGTGCTGACGACCAACAGCTTCGGCACCAACAGGTACAAGCTGGCGGACTACCTTTTGGCGGACAAGACCGAGGAGATAGCCCGGGCGGCGGCAACCTTGGCCCGGGCGTCGGCCGGAGAGGAGCTCCTGGTGGCGGGTTCCGTCGGTCCCCTGGGACGGCACGCCTCGGGCAACGCATTGAGCCGGGAAGAGGCCGCGGCGGCCTTCCGGGAGGTCATGACGGGCCTCATGGAGGGAGGTGCGGACTTCATACTCCTAGAGACCTTCGGCCGCAGGCGGGAGCTGGAGATCGCCGTCTCGGCGGCGGTGGAGCTGGGCGTCCCCTACCTGCCCTGCATGGCCTTCGGGGATATCCCGTCGAGCCTGGGGGGGGACTCCATCGAGGATTTCTTCTCCTCCGTCATGGACCGCGAGGGGGATGCGGCGCCGCTCATGCTCGGCTTCAACTGTTCGGTCGGGCCCAAGACCATGCTCGACTTCATCGGGCCGTTTCTTTCCTCCTGTTCCCTCCCGGTGCTGGCCAGGCCCAACGCCGGGGCTCCCCAGCGCCTGAACGACCGCATGCTCTACATGACCAGTCCGGAGTACTTCGCAGGCTACGCCCGGCGCTTCGCCGAGCTGGGCGTCAGGGCCGTGGGCGGCTGCTGCGGCACCGGCCCCGAGCATATCAAGGAGGCCGCGCGCTCCCTCAGGGCGGCGAACAGGATCAGCCTTTCCCTTGAAGGGCTCTCCGCATCCCCAGGCGCTTCCGCGGCGGGATGCCGGGATACGGCCGCCCGGCTTTCGGAGCCGGCGGCCCTGGCGGAACGGAGCAGGCTTGGGGCCAAGCTGGCCCGGGGAGCATGGATCACGAGCGTGGAGATAGTGCCCCCCATGGGCTACGATCTCGGCAAGACCATAGAGCGCGCCCGGCGCTGCGCCGAGGCGGGGGTGGACGCCATCAACATCCCCGACGGTCCCCGGGCCAGTTCCCGGGTCAGCCCCATGATCACCGCCCTGCGCATACAGCGGGAGGCGGGCATTGAGGCGGTCCTCCACGTCACCTGCCGGGACCGCAACCTCATCGGCGTACAGTCGGACCTGCTGGGCTGCGCCGCGGCGGGGATCAACAACCTGCTCATCATCACCGGAGACCCGCCCAAGCTGGGGGACTACCCGAACGCCACCGCCGTCTTCGACCTGGACTCCATAGGCCTGACCCGGCTCGCCTACCGCCTGAACGGCGGCCTGGACCTGGGGGACAAGAGCATAAGCCCTGCGACGGGCTTTACCCTGGGCGTCGGGGCGGATCCTACGAACCTGGACCTGGAACGGGAGATAGACCGTCTGTACAAAAAGGCCGAGGCCGGGGCGGAGTACGCCATCACCCAGCCGGTCTACGATCCCGAGGCGCTTTCGCGCTACATCGAGCGGATCAGGGGGACGGGCCTGCGCATCATCGCGGGCATCTGGCCCCTAGCCTCCTACAACAACGCCCTCTTCATGAACAACGAGGTTCCCGGGGTGAGTATTCCGGAGCCGATCATGGAGCGTATGCGGTCCGCGGGGGACAAGGAGAGCGCCCGGCGAACGGGCATAGAAATTGCCCGGGAAATGCTGGCGGCCCTGCGGCCCCAGATCCAGGGAGTCCAGGTGAGCGCGCCCTTCGGGAACGTGGAGACTGCCCTGGCGGTGCTCGCCTAAGGGGCGAGGAGTTCCTTGACCACCGCGGCGAGGTAGAAGGAGCCTACCACCAGGAGGGGCAGCCCTGCGTCCGACGCCGCCCGCCGGGCCCGCTCCAGGGCCGCCTCGGGGTCCGCCTCGTGCTCCGTCTCGGGGGAGCGGGAAAGGAAGGCCTTCCAGATCTCCTCGCTGTCGCTCTTGCGGAAGGAACCGGGGCGGGTGACGACGATGCGGGAAAAGTGGGGGGCCAGGATTTCCGCCATGCCGCGGACGTCCTTACCCGCGGCGCAGGAGAAGAGCAGGATCCCGCCGTCCCCGTAGAGCTGTCGGAAGGTTCCCAGGGTCAAGGCTACGCTGTTGGGGGTATGGGCGCCGTCCACGATGATGGTCGGGCCGGCGGAAACCAGCTCGAAGCGGGCGGGGATGCGGGCGGCGGCCAGGCCCGCCTCGATGGTTTCGAGGTCGATTTCCGGGAAGCAGCGGCGGGCGCAGAGGGCCGCCAGGGCGGCGTTCTCCCCCTGGACCGCCCCGACGAGTCCCAGGGTGCAGGCCAGGGGCCGCGGAAAGGCCGCCCTGTCCACGAAGGCAACGCGCAGCTCCGTGCCGCCCCGCTCCGCCCTCGCGCTCAGCTCCGCCGTCTCCTCCGGCAGGTAGGACAGCGGCGCGGACCGGGCCGCGGCGGCGGAGCGGAATACCTCCAGGGCCTCCGCGCTCTGGCGGGAGGAGAAGACGGGCCGCTTCTGCTTGATGATGCCCGCCTTCTCCGCGGCGATGAGGGGTATGGTGTTCCCGAGGTATTCGGTGTGCTCGAGTTCTATGGGGGTCAGCACCGAGGCAATAGGATCCAGGATGTTGGTGGCGTCCAGGCGGCCCCCCAGGCCAGTCTCGATGACCATGGCGTCGCAGCCCTCGTTCCGGTAGGCGATGAAGGCCATGACGGTCAGGAGCTCGAAGAAGGTGGGGTCCTCGCCCCCCGGAAGGCTCCCCGCTTCGATGCGCCGGACGACGCTTCGGAGCTCCTCCCCCGCGGCGGTGTAGGATTCTTCCGCCAAATACGTGCCCGCGATGGTGATCCGCTCCCGGTAGTCTTCCACGTGGGGAGACACGTAGAGCCCCGTCTTCTTCCCGGAGGCTGCTAGAATGGAAGACAGCATGGCGGACGTGGAGCCCTTGCCCTTGGAGCCCGCGATGTGCAGGGCCGGGATGTCCCGGTGCGGATTCCCCGCCAGAGCCGCCAGGGCGGCGACGCGGTCGAGCCGGAAGCTGGGCGGCGGCAAGCCCCGCTCCATGTTGTGGAAGCCGTCCAGGTAGCGGAATACATCGTCGGCGGTCTTGAAGCGGTCCATAGGGGCTCAGTAAAGCAGTTCCTGCCGTCTATTGCAAGGCGAGCCTCTGGCTCCGCGGAGTCTGAGTTGGTATAGTCTATGCTTGGAGGAAACGGACATGCGCAGAGCCGACCGGCAGATAGGTGACGTCGCGGAGATGCAGGATATTCTACAAAAGGCGGACGCCTGCCGCCTCGCCCTGGTGGACGACGGAGAGCCCTACGCGGTGGTCCTGAACTACGGCTACGAGTTCAGCGGCGGGCTGCCCACCCTCTACTTTCACTGCGCCAAGGCCGGACGCAAGCTGGACATCATACGCAAGAAGCCGGACGCCTGCTTCGTCGTGGACTGCGACCACGAGCTGATCGGGGGGCCCGACGGCTGCGACTGGGGCATGAAGTTCCGCAGCGTCGTGGGCCGGGGGCCGGTGGAGATACTCTCCGACGGGGCCGAACGGAAGCGGGGCCTCGACCTGCTGATGGCCCACTATGCGGGCCGCTCGGATTTCGCCTATCAGGATGAGGTCTTCGCCCACACCGAGGTCCTGCGCCTGCGGGCCGTGGAGATAACGGGCAAGAAGAAGGGCTAGCGCCCCTCGCGCCGTAGCCCTCGGCGGCGTCCTGCCGCGGCTCAGGCGCCGGCCCGCAGCTCCGCGCGGAAAGCCGCTTTTCCGCCCTCCGGCAGGCGGCCCTCCACCGGGACCGCAGCGCTCTCGGCCGGGCCGGCGTAGAGCTCCACGGAGCCGCCGCAGCGCACTTCCGACAGGTAGTTGATGTCCAGGCGGAAGCGGGAGGCTTCCTCCAGGATGCGGGGCGGCAGGCAATCCTGAATCCATTGGACGTAGCGGGCGTTGTTCACGTGGCCGTTGTAGTCGATGTCGGAATAGGCGGCGGCCCGCGTACCCGCGGGGAGGAGCCCGTCGGCCGCCTCCAAGCCGGCGGCACCCCCGGGAAGGGCGTCGCGCCCCTCGTTCAGGGGTATGCGGTCGGTGAGGAATTGGGGCCGCAGGGGCCGCAGCTTTGCGACGTCCACCACGAGCCAGGCGCTCCTTCCCCGGGCAACGATAGCCCCGGAGCCGTCGGCCAACTCATAGTCGCGGATCGCGAAGAGCCGGTCGGTGCCCCGGGGCCAGGTCCGGGCCTCCACCCGCTCTCCCCAGCGGGGCCTGCGGTCCACCTCGACGGACATGCGGGAGAGTATCCACGCCTGCCCCGCCTCGGCAAGGACATCCTTGCCCACGCCGAGGCTCTCGGCGTGGTTTCCCGCAATTTCCTGAAAGTAATTGAAGGCCGCCGCCAAGGTGAGGCCCCCGTTCCTGTCCACGTCCCAGGTGCAGAGACGAAATTCTTCAGACCAGCAATTTTCCGTCATGCCCCGATGGTGGCGAAAAGGCCGGCCGCCGTCAAGGGATGGTGATGTCCACGCTCCCCCGCATGCGGTGTATGCCCGTAAAGTTGTCCGCATTGGACGCCGCCAGCAGCACCTTGTGCCTGCCCGGACCCAGGACCGAGTCCTTGGAATCCCCGGAGTTCACCGGAAACACGAAGGTCATGACCGTCCGTCCGTCGCTCTCGGTCCCGCTGAAGGAGATGAGGTCCGACGTGCCTCCCAATCGGGTATCCTCGGCGTGGGACACGAGCCCGTTGCCGTAGTCGTCCCGGGCGAAGGCGGCGCCGTCCTTGACGTAGCCGATCTTGTAGTCCGCGTCCTTCATGCGGCTGGAGGGGTTGAAACCCACCGCCACCCAGCCGGTCACGGGAGCCTCCACAGTGGCTTCGACCCGATCGCCCGCGACGACCAGGGTGAGCTTCATTCCGGCGGCCTCCGCGACGATGGGAGGACGGGTTTGGGCTGCGGCAAGGACGGCCGACAAGAGGCCGAGTACCGCGGCTATGGGGAGCGTCCGTTTCATGTGCACCTCCTAGGGTGTTTATAAGATACGAAAATATATGACCGGAAAATATAGGTATTTGCAGAAATAAATGGCTTTTGCTATACTGCGGAAATGAAGCGAGACAACGGCAAGATACTACTGGCCCTGGCGCCCCACCGCGTTCCCGCGGACGCGGCGGTCAGGATTTCCGCCGCCGGAGGCGGCAGGGACGTGCTCATCCTTTCGGACAAGGACGCCATAGCGGCCGCCGCGGTGGACCTGGAGATCGTTGCGGGGGATTTTCCCCCGTCGCTCCTGGCTTCCTGCCCCCGCCTCAGGTGGTTCCAGCTCTGGTACGCCGGAGCGGACTGGCTGCAGAAGTTCCCCGAGACCGTGGATCTTCCCTTCCTGGTTTCCACCGCCTCGGGCATACACGGCGAGCAGATGACCGAGCACCTCTTCGGCCTCCTCTTCGCCTGGAACCGCAAATTAAAGGCCACCTTCGCGGCCCAGGACCGCGGCGAGTGGGCAAAGTACGGCCACGGCGACATGGACGTGCTGGCGGGCAAGACCATGCTCATCCTGGGCTACGGAACCATCGGCGAGAGGATAGCGGCGGCGGCCCGGGTCTTCGGCATGGAGGTGGTGGGGGTGCGCCGCACTCCCCCCGCCTCGGGACGGGACGGGCAGGGCGTGAGGGTGCTGGGCCTGGAGGCCCTGGATTCCCTGCTCCCCGCTGCGGACCACGTGGTGAACATCCTGCCCCTCACGCAGGATACCCGCGCCTCCTTCGGGGCGGCCCGATTCGCCGCCATGAAGCGGAGCGCGGTCTTCTCCAACATAGGCCGGGGAGGGACGGTGGACGAGGGCGCCATGATCGAAGCCCTCGCGGAGCGCCGCATCGCCGGAGCCCTTCTGGACGTGACGTCGGAGGAGCCCCTGCCGTCGAGCTCGCCCCTGTGGAAGCTGGACAACGTGCTCCTGACCCCCCACTATTCGGGCTTCCATCCCCGCTACGACGAGCTCGCCCTCGGGGTGTTCCTGGACAATCTGGGGCGCTACCATAGGGGAGAGACTCTGCGGAACCTGGTGGACAAGCGCAAGGGCTACTGAGGCTTGACGTCCGCTCGGCCATAGGCGAAAGTGAAGGGGCAACTTCAGCGGAGGATGACATGGCCGAAAAGAAACGGGCCCTCGTGGCCGACGACATGGAGGCGAACAGGAACGCCATCAAGGCTTTCCTGTTCTTCATGGGCTTCGATATCGACCTGGCGACGGACGGACTAGAGGCGAAGAACATCTACGACAAGAAGGCGTACGACCTGGTGTTTTCGGACATAGAGATGCCCAACATGAACGGCTTCGAGCTCCTGGGCTGGATACGCCGTTCTTCCGCCAAGAAGGACACCCCGGTGGTGATGCTGAGCAGCCTGGATTCACCCGAGGTCATAGAGCGCTGCAAGCGCCTCGGCGCGACGGCGTACATCGTAAAGCCCTTCACCAAGGAAAAGATGGAGGAGGCCCTGAAGAAGACGGGGCTCGCGGGCTGATACGATGGGAGAACTCGCGGACAAGCTGGACGACATAGAAGCTCTGCTCATGCGCTTCGAGCGGGCCAGATCCTCGGGCGGCGAGTGGCGGCCCCTGGTGCACGAGCTGTTCCGCTCCGTCCACAACGTGAAGAGCCTTCTGGCCATGGCGGGGCACGAAGCCTGCGCGGCGGTGGTGCACGAGCTGGAATCCCGCCTGGACGGCCTGCGCTCCGGGGCCATGCAGCCCGACGCCTCCCTGGTGGATGCCCTGCTGGAGGGCTTGGATGCGGTTCGTTCCCTGGTGCACCAGGAGGGCGACCCGGAGCAGATCCTGGAAGCCCTGGGCCGGGCCCACAAGAAGCTGCGCGCCGCGGCAGCTCCCGTCGCCTCCGGTGCCGCCGCCCCCCGCTCCGCCCCCTGCTTGGAACTGTCCTTCTCCCTGGCGGGGGAGGAGATGGATCTGCTGCGGGACTCGGTCGCCCAAGGCGGCCGCCACTACATCCTGGAAAAGCTCATCGACGCCGCCCTTCCCCAGGAAGCCGTGGCGGGGCTACCGATCTTCGAAACCCTGCGGGAGATCGGCATCCCTGTGGCGTGGCGGTTAGAGCCTGCGGGAAGTTCCGGAAAACTCTTGACCGTCCTTTTTTCCACCAAAGAGCCGGAGTCGGAGCTCGAGTATCTCGTCTTCGACCCCTACTACCCCGTTTCCGTGCCGAAGGTGCCGGCCAAAACCCGCCTGCCCCGCATCCTCATCGTGGACGACGACGAGATTGCCCTCCTGGTGCTGCAGCACCACCTCATAGGCTACGGCAGGGTGGATACCGCCTGCCGGGGGGACGAGGCGCTGGAGAAATTCCGCTACGCCCTGGCCCGGGACCCCTACGACGTGGCCTTCCTGGACATCATGATGCCCGCTTTGGACGGCCACGGGGTGCTGCGGGAGATGCGGGCGGCGGAGGATAAGGCGGGCATTCTTGTGGGGGACGGTTGCAGGGTCATCATGGCCAGCGCCTTGGCGGACTTCTCTTCCGTGTCCGAATCCTTCAAGGGGCTCTGCGACGTATACTTGGTCAAACCCTTCGAGCGGAAGGCCGTGGAGGAGGTGATGCGGAAGCTGGAGTTCGAGCCCATATCGGTGGACCCCAGCCGCGTTCCCTCCGGCCTTGCCTGAGCGCCGGCTCAGGGGTGCTTCTTGAGGGTTTCCTTGAAGATGAGCTCCGCGTCCACCCGCTCGTCCACGCCGAACAGCGGCTTGATCCCTTCTCCGTCGACGCTGCGGAAGAGGGGTGCGCCCTCGTCGCCGTAAGCCCAGCTGGACTCTTCGTTGATCAGGTGGTCCAGGACGGTGGTCACCGCCAGGGTATAGAAGACCAGGGCCGCGTTCGTTTTCCGCTTTGAGCTCTTTCCCCCCAGCAGGGCGTCCAGCCGCACCGAGAGAGGATTGGGAACCTGGAAGACGTAGGGTTCCCAGGGGTTGTCTATGCCGTCGCAGGGGAGCCGCTTCTCCGCGCCCCCTTCCCTGCTGCCCCGCTCGATGCCCGCCGCCACCGCCGTCAGGATGCGCCGCAGGGTGCGCACCTCCGTATAGATGGGCGTGATCTCCTGCCGGCGGAAGGGGGGCGGGGAGACCGATTCGAAGCGGAAGTAGGGCATGAAGTAGAGCCGCCTGAGCCAGTAGAGCTCCATCAGGGTCCGCTTGGCGTAGGTGGAGGTCCGGGATTCCGGGGCTCCGTCCAGGAGGCGGCAGTATTCCCCCAGGCGGGGCAGGTACTGCTTTTCCAGGACCCCCTCGATGAAGTCGTGCCACCCGGATACGATGCGGTTGACCACCTCGTCCGCCCGCTCGGCGCCCCCGTCGCTTCCTGCGATGGTGCCGAAGGAGACGTAGCGGAGGGCGTAGAAGAGCTCCTCCAGGATGAGCATCAGTATGGCCACCTGCTGGAGAGCGTCGTTCGGCGCGATGAGGTCGTAGCCCTTCTTGAGGTCGAAGATACCCGCGAAGTAGGGGAAGAGATCGGGGAACTCCTGCAGCCGCTGCCAGCCGGCCTTGGGAAAGAGGGTCTCCAGGGTCTCGAGCCCCCGCTTGAGTGCCCGGTTCATGGGCTCCCCCTCGGCCCGCTTTTCCTGAGCCTCCTCGGTTTTCTCCGCGGTCTCCGCTTGCCCGGAAGCGGCCGCGGCTTCCGGCTGCGCGGCCTCTTTCCCTGCGGCATCTCCCCCGGAGGATTCCCCTTCCGGCGGCGCCGTCAGCCGGTCCTTCTCCGAAACCCCCAGGAAGGAAGCCAGGCGGTTCTTTCGGGCGTCGAAGAACTCTTCGTAGGGCAGCCAGCGGTCGGACAAGAGCTTCAATAGGAGCGGGTAGAGATAGAAGCGGATGTTCCGCGAGCTTATGGAATAGGAGGCCAGGGCGGCCTTGATCAGGCCCTGGTGCTTTTCCTTGGCCTCCACGGGGTTTTCCTGCAGGAGAATCTTGTAGAGCGTCCGGTAGGCCTCCTTTATGTGCGCCTCCGGGTCAAGCTTCTCCAATACGTACAGGGGGCGGTAGACGCACTTGAGGATGTCGATGAAGTCCGCCGTCTTGGCCGTCCGGGGGCGGGCCTGGATGCGGGCAAGCTCGGAGCTGAAGCGCTCGATGTTCCAATAGCGCAGGGCGTCCAGCACGGCGAAGTGAAAGGACGACTCCCGGCGGAGCCGTTCGTTCCGCTGCAGGTTGTTCCGGGGCAGCAGGGTCCGGGTGGCGGTCACCAGGGTCTCGATGCGCTGGTAGTACTCGTTCATGCGCCGGGTTACGAAGTCGGGGTTGACGAGGTCCGGCGGATCGCCGAAGAGGGCGAGCATGGAATAGAGCACCTGGGTTGGATTCTTGACTTCGAACTCCGCCTGGGCGGCGTAGCGGTCCATCTTGAGCCGCTCCCGGTAGCTCGGCTTGACCGGGACCGAGGGGTCGTCCTCGGGATCGACCACGGCGCTCCGGTCCCTGCGGGGGGCGCTTCGGCCCTCCTCTTCCCGGCTCAGCTCCACTCGCCGCGTCGGCTTCGATCGGGAGGGGCCGCGGCCCCCGACGCTCAGGTCGACGGTCTCATCCCGGGCATTGAAGCGCCGCTCCGGGGCGCTCTTCTCGATGCCCACCTCGCCGCCGAGCTTCTCGGCGATGCGGCGGGCTTCTTCCGGATCGAGGTTCCCAAGCTGCTTGCGTACCCTGTCCAGCTCTCCCGGCTCGTATACGGCGTTCGTTTTCTTAGCCATTCCTACACCCGCAGATAGAGTTTTTCTCCGAGGCCCCAGAGGTTCCGGACCGCGATCTTATCCCCATCCCCGGTGGCCACCATGCCGTTGAAGACCCCGAAGGGAGCGTGGTATTCGCTCCGGGTCAGGAGCAGGTCGAAGGAAAATTTCGCAGGCTCCCGGGGAGTAAAGGTGAGGTCCACCATACCCTCCACGTCCTGGATGACCCAATCCCCCTCGGGGCCGTCGGGCATGGTGATGCGCACCGGCGGCAGGGGCGTCGGCGCTCCCTCCAGCCAGAGGCCGTTCTCGTTGTTGCGGAAGCCGTCCCGCGCCTGGTTCTCTCCGATGCTGAAGCCGAACCTCCGCCCCGAGGCGTCGAAGCCGAAGCCGGTGCACCAGGTGTTCCGCATGCGGTAGGGGTAGTAGCCCTTGTAGTCGAAGACGAAGCCGCTTGTCGCGCCGGCGTCGAAGGAGACGTGGCGGCCGCCGTAGACCAGGTCGCCCCGTACGGGCGCCATGGCCTTGTAGGAGACCATGCAGCGCTTATCCGAGAAGGGGAGGCAAACGGTCAGCGGCGTCGCGGCGGAGCGGGTAAGGTCGAATTCCAGGTGGGCCGTAAAGGACGGCCGACTGCGGTTCGGCTCTATGTCCAGGTCCAGCTCCACCAGATCCGCGTCCAGCCAGTCGTGGATGCGGAAGTAGAAACCGTAGCTGGCGCTGGCTACGGAGGCGTTGGACAGGCCCCGGGGCAGGCGCCAGGACCCGAAGGGCAGGGCCTTGCGGAAGAGGAGCTTTTCCTTGCTCTCCTTGTCGTACAGGAATACCTGGGCGATGCGGTAGTACTTGGCGTTGGTGAGGGCGGCGGTCAGATAGTAGCGCTCGTCCTGGACCTGGAAGGATTGCCACTCCTTGATGCGGTAGCTGCGCACCCACCTGGGAATGGGAACCGCGAAGGGCC
>CAYUPG010000041.1:14599-15549 GCA_964446515.1 uncultured Treponema sp. | reverse complement strand
CTTCTCCTGCTCGCCGCGGCCGCGGGCTATGGGGTGCTCCATGCCCTGGGCCCGGGGCATCAGAAGACCCTTCTGGGGGGCTACTTCCTCAGCGAGGGCGGAGGCCTCCGCACCATAGCCGCCGCCGCCGCCGCCACCGCGGCGCTCCATGCCGCGGCGGTGCGGGTCCTGTTCGGAGGGGCCGCCCTGGTCCTGGGCGCCTTGCCCATGGCGGCGGCGGAGCGCGGCCGGATATGGGTGACCCGGATATCGGCTCTCGTGCTCCTGGCCTTGGCCCTCCGTCTCGCAGCGCTGCGCATACGGGATGCTGTAGGAAGACTGCGGGGGCTCGGGAATGCGGGAGAAAACGAGGCGGCGGGCGGGCACCACCACCATCACGGGGGCGAGGACGGGCACGAGTGCGCCGCCTGCGCCCGGATGGAGGAGAAGCGGAAGCGGGGAGCCCCCCTCTGGTCCATACTGCTGGCGGGGGGCTTGGCTCCCTGTCCGGGGGCGGCGCTGTTCATGCTCTACGGCATGTCCTCGGGGAACTCGGCGGCGGGGGTGCTCGCGGTTCTGGCGATATCGGCGGGCATGGCGGTGACCCTCTTCCTGGTGTCCTGGGCGGCGGCTTCCCTGCGCACCCTGTCCCTCAAGGCTTCCGCCCGATCCTATCCGGTTCAGGTCTGTGCCCGGTCTATCCTGGAGGTGGGCGGGAGCCTTTTGATGGTGCTCTTCGCGTCCCTCTTGATTCTTTAAAACCTAGAAGGCCGGCCTGATGTAGGCTTGAACGGTCGGGTCGGCCTGCACCTTCGCGGCACGGACCGCGGGCAAGGTCATCGCCGCGCCGCTCTCCGGGCTGCGGTATTCCCGCTTTTCAAGTATGCCCTCCACGGCGATTTTGGCTCCCGCCGTCGGGGTAGTTCCTTCGAAGTAGGCCAGGAAGCCCGTAAAATAAGTGTCCTCTTCGC
>CAYUPG010000041.1:0-14589 GCA_964446515.1 uncultured Treponema sp. | reverse complement strand
ATTCCCCCGGCTTAAGGGAATCCTGGGTCATGGCGATGCCGGAGAAGCGGATGGTCCGGCCGTAGAATTCGTCCCGGTGGTCGTGGATTTCCGTATAGCCTGAGGAAAAATTCTCGTCCTGCAGAACTATTTCCCCGCTCTCCGGAAGCATCCTGGGAAGGGCCGCGCTCAATAAGTCGCCGGTCTTGGTCTCAGGGGAGGAGTCTTTTTTCTCCAGCCGGAACAAAAACACCGCCAGGATGACGAGTCCCGCAGCGGCGACGGCGGCCGATAGTGCTATGGTTTTCCGCATGGCTGCTCCTCTTATTTAACGGTTCCGACCACCGAGTCCACCAAATCCTGGATGGCCTGGTTCCGCTCTGAAAAGGCCGGTCCGGCATCATAGACCGTATCGGCCACAAAGGGAATCCCGTCCTTAAGCTCGATGGAAGGCTCTTCTTCCAGCTCCTGCAGCTCCAGCGGTCCCTCGTCGCCGGCATCTCCCAGGAATTCCAGATCCTGGGGCTCCTCGGTTTCCTGCGCGCCGAAGGGGGCATAGACAAGGCTCTGGTCGGCGACGGGGCCTAGGTCCTCAAGGTCCGCCGGCTCTCCTTCCTCCTGGGGCTCAGCATCATCTTCCCGGGGGACGAAGAAATCCGAAAGTATGGTGTCGAAGGGTGACGCAACCTCGTAGTCCCGCTCATCCTCTTGGTCCGCTTCCTTCTCCGGCAGGGGACTGAACTCGATCTCCCTGGCCAAGTCCTCCAAACGACGTTCGTTGGGAACATCCGGGGCGACGGGAACCGCTTCCACCTCGGAGGAGCCGATGAGTTCGCCCTCCACGGACTCGAGTTCCTCCAGGGGAGCCTCTTCATCCAAGCCGAGGAAGGCCAGCACCGATTCAACGTCGTCGTCCACCAGTTCGATTCCGCTGGACTCGACGATGACCGGGATATCATCTTCCCCGAAGACGACGCGTATGTTCGGGTGAGCTTTATGCTCGGGGCGAGCAACGGCTTCGCCGAGGTCCTCATCCGCAGCTTCGGCGAGCGCCTCCAGTTCTTCGAAATCGTCCATCCCTTCGGCTGCGGCCGCCTCCGGGATGGCGCCGGGAATTTCATCCAGGCCGGCGAATACGTCAGGAACGCCCTGCGCGGAATCCGTCACTGCTTCGAGCTCGCCGCCCTCGAGTTCGGTAAGCTCTTCCAGGAGCTCCGGCTCCGAAAGCTCTTGGATTTCCTCCGCCGCTTCCTGCGCCGCTTCTTCGGCGACGGCGGCTACCGAATCGGCCTCGTCTCCCGGCTCTTCCAGTTCTTCGAGCTCTTCGGCAGGGGGCACGCCGGCCGTACCGGGGACTGCCGCGGCGGCGATCGGGGCGGCCGGGCTTTCCGCCGACGGCTCTTCTCCCGCGTCCGCGAGCTCCACTTCCTCAAGTTCTTGGACATCCTGCGCCGCACCGTGCGCCGCACCGTGCGCCGCTTCCTCGGCGACGGCGGCTACCGAATCGGCCTCGTCTCCCGGCTCTTCCAGTTCCTCGAGCTCTTCGAGCTCTTCCAGGTCTTCCAGGTCTTCGGCCCCACCCTGGGGGGCTTGCGCGGCGGCGGAGACCTGAGCGGCGGGCGCTGCGGCGGAGGGTTCGGTTTCAGCAACCGGGAGCGCCTCGTCTGCCTCGTCTCCCGGCTCTTCCAGTTCCTCAAGCTCTTCGAGCTCTTCCAGGTCCTCGGTCGCTTGCGGAGCGGCCTGTGCGGCGGCGGGGGGGCGGGGTGCTGCCGCAGGCTCGACGGGTACTGCGGCGGGTGGGGGCGCGGGGCGGGGAGCCGGCGCTTGGCCGGCGGCCGGAACGGCTCCGGGGAGAGTCGCTCCGGCGGCGAGAAAGCGGCCCAATATGTCCTGGAGCCGGCTCTCGTCTATCTGGGCGGTAACGGCGGGACCCTTCTTTCCTCCCAGGACCGATACCAGCTCGTCCCAGGATTTATCGATTAGGTCGTCTATGTCCCGCTCCGCGCTCTTGCCGGGTTTCTTCTTGAGCCCCCGCTTCACCTCCGAACGGACTTCCAGCTTCCGCTGCTCCAGTTCCTGGGACCAGCGGTTCCAGTCCAGATCGCCCTTGCGCTCGTAGTACTCCTCCATGAGGCTTATCTGGAGCCGCTTGAGCCTATCCTTGACGACGGTGACGGAATCCTGGCGCAGATTGAACAGGAGGAATACCGTCAGGTAGCTGGTCAAAAAGAAGGAGGCCAGGAGTATGAACTTCATGGCCTGGGGGAAGGAGTACAGCGACTCCGCCGCGAGCCTGCCTACGAAGAGGCTCGAATCCTCCGTCCGCGCGCTGATCAGGGCGAAGGAGGATCGGGTTTCCTCGTTCTTTAGGATGGTCGGGCCCAGAACTCCGTCGTTCCAGGCGGAAGCGACGGCGCCGAGGGTGCTTCCGGTTTCCGTGCGGGGCAGGCCCGCGACAAGGCCCGGAGGACTGCCGAGCAACCGCAGGTCTTCGCCCAGGCGGAGGCGGCCATCCCTGACCAGGCGCTCCGCCACGCCGCGGACGGAAACTGAAAAGAGGGCGGTACCTTTATACACCTCGAAGGAATCGAAGAAGGGCAGGGCGAAGATGAGCCGCTCCCCCGCCGCGTCGGCGATCAGGCGGGGAGGGGACCGCTCCTCCGCCGCCACCTGCTGAAAGGGAAGATCCGCCCCGTCGTCGCCGTAGTTCCGGTAGGCGACCGAAAGCCTGTCCTGGCGCAGCACGTCCGAACGGGCGGTGGAGAAGTGGATGCGCCGTCCTGATGCATCGACGAAGCGCACCGACTGCAGACCCCCCACCTCCTCGGCGAGGAGTCCGAAGAGCCGGGACCGCTCGAAGATGTCCTCGGCGCTCTGGTTCGGCAGGAAGCTCTGCCGTACGGCGCCCTCCTTGAGTATTGCGGAAAAACGGTTTTCCAGCTCGTCGATGTACTTTTGGAGGGCTTCCGCATCCTTGCGGACCTCCCGTTCTTGGGCTTCCGTGATGGAGGGGTTGTAGAAACGGGCCTCCACCAGATCGAAGAGTCCGGTGAAGGCCGTCACCGTGAAGCCGGCGAAGAGGAGGACTGAGATGAGTAAACTGACGGATACTTTCTGAGATACCGTCACCGGCTGCACTCCCGCATATGGATACAGTATAGTATCGGCGAATTATAGCGGAAGTTTACCTTGACCGAGGCACCCTTAGGAACCCATACTGTGGGCCTTATGATGGAATTGCACGAAACCGCCGAGGCCCCCAAGCGGGCCCTTCTATTAGGCATACGGGACGGCAGCATGGACGAGGCCGAGGCCGCCTCCATGGCCAAGGAGCTCGCCGGCTTGGCCCGGACCCTGGGCGTCGAGATTGTGGACCAGGAGCTGCTGAAGGTGCGGGAGCGGCATCCGAAGTACGGCATGGGAAGCGGTAGGGCCCAGGAGCTGGCGGAGCGGGCCGCCGCGGCGGAGGTGGACTGCATCATCTTCGACCAGGACATCAGCCCGTCCCAGCAGCGCAACTGGGAGGAGCTCTCCGGCATCTCCACCTTGGATCGGCAGGAAGTGATCCTGCAGATATTCGCCGGCAGGGCGAAGACCCGGGAAGCGGAGCTGCAGATAGAGCTGGCCCAGCTCAAGCACTCTCTCCCGCGCCTTACCCACAAGTACATCGATCTTTCCCGCCAGCGGGGCGGACGCTACGGCACCAAGGGCTCCGGCGAGACCAAGCTCGAGATGGACCGCCGCTCCGTGCAGAAGCGCATCCACCAGTTGGAGGATGAGCTGACGGAGGTCCGCAAGCACCGGGCCACCCAGCGCAAGAAGCGCGAGCGCATCCCCATCCCTTCCTGCGCCCTGGTGGGATATACGAACGCGGGCAAATCATCCCTGCTCAACGCGATGACCGCCGCGGAAGCCTTCGTGGAGGACAAGCTCTTCGCCACCCTAGACCCGACGACCCGGCGCCTCGAGATAGGCAAGGGCAGGCCCATACTGCTCACCGACACCGTCGGCTTCATACGGCGCCTTCCCCACGATCTGGTGGATGCCTTCCGGTCGACCCTGGAGGAGGCCGCCCTGGCCGACATCCTGCTGCAGGTGCTGGATGCGGCGGATCCGGACGTGGATCGTCATTTCGAGACCACCCTGTCGGTGCTCAAGGAGCTGGGGGCGGAAAAGACCCCCATGATCGTGGTCCTCAACAAGATCGACAAGGTGGAGTCGTCGGAGCGCCTGGAGGAACTCAAGCGCCGCTACGCCGATTCGGTCGCCATATCCGCCGCGGAGCGGACCGGCCTGGACGAGCTTGCCCGGCGCATCGATCTGCTCATCTCCGGGGCCCTGCGGACCTTCCGCTTCCCGACGGACCGGCACGACTTGGCCGCCCTGCTGCACCGGACGGGTTCTGTTTCCGCCGAGCGGTACGAGGACGACTATATAGAGATGGAGGCCCGACTGGGGGACCGCGCCCTGGGGAACCTCAAGGAGTGGCTGGTGGAGTAGGGCGCTACAGGTACCTGCAGAGGTAGGCGGAAGGAACGGCCACCTTCAGGGCAAAGCGGCTGTTCCCCGGAACCCGGAACTCCGTCCCCGCGGGGTATGCCTTCCATTCCGTCTCCCCGGGAAGGCGCACCGTCAGTTCGCCCGAAACTACGACCATAAGCTCCGGACCGGCCGTCCCGAAGTCGTATTCCCCCGCCTCCATGACTCCCACCGTCGCAGCACCCGCGTCCGCGTCGAAGCCTATGGACTTAACCTTGCCGTCGAAATATTCGTTGACCTTGAGCATAGTGGCGGAACCATACCACGGCCGGGGCCCGTGCCGCCAGAGGCGGCGGGGAAAAGCCGCACCCGCCTTACTTCATGAGGTTCCTGGGATTGACCGTGACGCCGTTCTTGAAGACCGTGAAGTGCAGGTGGCTGCCGGTGCTGAGCCCGGTGCTGCCCACGTCCCCGATGCGGTCCCCGGTCTTGACGTAGGTTCCCACGGAGGTCCGTATGACGTCCAGGTGGCCGTAGAAGGTCCGGTACCCCGAATGGTGGG
This sequence comes from uncultured Treponema sp., assembly GCA_964446515.1. Classification (GTDB taxonomy): domain Bacteria; phylum Spirochaetota; class Spirochaetia; order Treponematales; family Breznakiellaceae; genus CAYUPG01. Next base: position 9,569 of record CAYUPG010000041.1, on the reverse strand, counting down.
TGACGACCACGTAATTGCCCGAGTTGACGTCGTAGCCCGTCGCGCTGACCCGGCCCGCCATGGCAGCCCGTATGGGGGTCCCCTGGGCGGCTCCGATGTCGAGTCCCGAGTGGAACTGACGCGCGCCGGTGAAGGGGCTGGTGCGGTATCCGTAGGGGGAGGTCACATAGCCCCTGACGGGCCAGATGAAGAGGTCGCCGTTGATCTCCTGGACGTCGATGCTGGAGAGCCTTGCCCCGGGGATGAACAGCTTGGATCCCGCAGCGGGCTCCGACGATCCGAGCACGTTGACGGTCCTGAGGACCGATGCTTCGACCTTGTGCTTCTCCGCGACGGAGGGGAGGTCTTCGCCCTTTTTGAGGGTATACAGTATCCCGTCCTGGTTGGGTATCTTGAGGAATTGGCCGATCTGCAGGAGGCGCGAGTTCTTTATTTCATTGAAGGAGAGGAGGGTGTCCTGGTTCAAGCCGTGGGCCTGGGCCAGCTCGCCGATGGTGTCGCCCTTGACGACCCGGTAGGAGCTGTAATAGAGGGCCTGGGGGCGGGAAAATTCTTCCGGCAGCAGGCTGCCTTCGTAGGCGCCCCCCAAGCCGGCAGGCAGGTCGCTCTCGGGACTTCCCTGGTAGGGCATGCCGACGCCCGCGTCCGCGGAGCTTTGCTCTTTTGAGATGCCGTCGACCGTCGGAACGGTCCCCGCCGACCCGGCCAGGTGCAGGACCGGCAGGAGGAGTCCGACGCATAGGTTCAGGGCCAAGAGGCCTCGTTCTATCTTTACATCCACCGCAACGCTCCGGAACTAGGATTCATGAATGTCCGTGTATTCTATATCGGCTTTTCCGTTGTGGCAATCGCGAGTTTTGTTTATTCTTCCAAGGCGGCCAGCTGGTCCCGTATTTTAGCCGCGGTCTCGTACTCCTCCGCGGCAACGGCCTTCTCCAGTTCCGCCTGCAGGACCCTGCGCCGCAGCGCCCGCTCCTCCGATCCGTCGGCGGCTGCAACACCTTCTTCCGGTTTTTCAGCGTCCCCGCCGCCCAGGCCTTCCGCCGCGGCATCCATGATCAGGTTGACCGAAACGCCTGCGGCGTCCACCACCTGCTCCGCTATGTAGACCGGACACTTCGTCCGCACCGCGAGGGCGAGGGCATCGGATGGGCGGGCATCCAGCACGAACTCTCCTCCCCCCGCCGCTTCCGGGCCCGCGAGGACCAGGCGGGCAAAGAAGGTTCCGTCCTTCAGGTCGTTGATCTCTATGCGGAGCAGCTCCGAACCCATGCGGCGCACTACGGAGAGCATGAGGTCGTGGGTGAGCGGCCGGGGACCGGCGACGTCGCCGAAGCCTATCAGGATGGACTGGGTTTCCAGCTGCCCGATGAAGATGGGCACCGCGATCTCCGCTCCTATGGGACGCACCAAGACGGCGTTGCCCTGGTCCGTCCGCGCGATGGTCCATATTTCCGCCTTGACCAGGGTGTTCATGCCTGCCCCTTCCGCCCTCAGCTGATGAGCGCCGCGAAACCGGAGAGCAGGGCCTGGGCGCGCTCGTCCGTGGCCAGGCCCCGGAAGGCCGCACCCGCAAGGCTCTCCTTGCCCTCCGCTATCAGCGCGGTCCCCCGCGCCCGGGCTTCCGCGATAACCCCCGCCGATTCCAGCTCGCCGATGAGCTCCTCAACCTCCCTGGCGCAGGTACCCCCGGCCCGGGCTGCGGAAAAGCAGCGCTTGACGAATTCCAGCCGGTCCGCCTTCTGATGGAGGTAGAGTATCACCGGGAGGCTCTTCTTCCCCTCCACGATATCGTCGCCCCGCTTCTTGCCCGGGTTGCCGGTGGTCAGGTTCTTGACGTCGTCCAGGATCTGGAAGCCCACTCCCAGGTTTTCCGCCGCCCGTCCAAGCTCCGCGGCGATGCGGTTCTCGGCCTCCGGTCCGCCCAGATCCGCGGCGCTTCCGGCCCCGTAGACCCCCAGCTCCGCCGCCAGGCGGGCGAGCACGCCGGTCTTTAGGCGGCACATCAGGTCGTACTCCTCCACCCCGGGGAGGGATGAAAAATTGCGGTGCCAGGAGATGTCCATGGCCTGGCCCAGGTGTATGCGCCGCAGATGCCTGCCCCAGACCTCGTAGAGGCGGTTCTTCCGCTCCGCCGTTGCCCGCCAGTCCTGCAGGCAGGCCAAGGGAAGGAAGTAGAGGAAGCAGCCGGAATTGATCGCCGTATCCACCCCGTAGAGGATGTGGACGGCGGGCTTCCCCCGCCGCTCGTCGGAGCCGTCCTCTATGTCGTCGTGGATCAGGCTGCCGTTGTGGGGGAGCTCCACCAGGGGTGCCAGGGGAAGGGCCGCATCCCCGCCGCCCAGGGTTTCGCATATGAGCTGCATGAGCAGCGGCCGCCAGCGCTTGCCGCCCCGGTCCACCAGGTCCCGTCCGGGGGCGGTTAGGTTTTCCGCCAAGTCCTCCGGAACCGGGGCCGCCAAAGTTCCGAAGGCGAACTCCGTCCAAGACCGGTCGACCTTCTTGGGAAGGGACGAATCCAGCACCGCTTCAATCTTTTCCAGCCGGAGTATATACTCTTGATCCATACCCTTACTCTAATCCATAGGACTTGGTAAGGGAAGCTGTTCCGAGGTTTTAGCATGTCTTCCTACGATAAATTGGATTATTGGTCCCTGAAGGCTCAGAAGGAGGGCTACCCCGCCCGGTCGGTGTATAAGCTCGCGGAGATGGACCAGAAATTCGGCCTCTTCAGGGGCTGCAGGGCAGTCGGAGGACCCGGCTCCTTCAGGGCTCTGGATATCGGCGCCGCTCCGGGCAGCTGGAGCCTCTACGCCCTGCGGAAGATGGGCGGCTCGGGCTTCCTGGCGGCGGCCGACCTGTCTCCCCTCTCCCGGCAGCACGACAAGGGCCTCTTCGATGGGCCGAATTTCTTCTTCCTCCAAGGGGACATCACCGAGGCGGGCAATCGCGAGGTTTTGGTGTCCAAGGGCCCCTACCGCCTCATCATGAGCGACGTCGCGCCGTCGACCACGGGGAACCGGTCGGTGGACACCCTTCGGTCCCTGGCCCTGGCGGAGGCGGTGGTGGACTACGCGGAGCTCGCCCTGGAGCCGGGGGCCTCCCTGGTGGTGAAGGTGTTCCAGGGCGGGGACACCGCGGAGGTGCTGCGGCGACTGCGCTCCCTCTTCAGGACCGCCAAGAGCTTCAAGCCCGAGGCCTGCCGCTCCGAATCCTTCGAGACCTACTACCTGGGTTTGGAAAAGAAGTAGAAAGGCGCACGAATTTTCTTGACGTATCCGGCCGGCCATGATATACCCTAGTTGATTCGATAAATCAACTAACCTTCGACGGAGGGATGATGGCGAGGAACGGGGGAACGGAACGGACGGAGAAGGCCCGCAACGCGGCGCGCATAGTCCGCACCATCTGGAAGAACCCGCTCATCAGCCGCTTCGAGATAGCCGAGCGCTTAGGGCTCGAGCGATCCACAATCACACACCAGGTGAACCGCCTCCTGGATCTCGGCCTGGTCACGGAGATGTCCGAGGGCAAGGCCGGTCCCGCGGGGGGCCGCAAGCCCATACAGCTCTCCATCAACAAGGATTACGGCTACATAATCGGCATCGAGCTCCAGGTGGAAGCCTACTCGGTGGTGGCCGTGAATATCGCGGGAGAGGTGCTCGCCTTCCGTAAGGAGGCCCGGGCCATCACGCCGGAAACCTTCGTGGACGACCTGGTGACCATAGTCCGGGACTTTGCCCAGGAGCAGGGGGGCATGGAGCGCTTGATCGGTGTGGGGGTCGGCATGGGCGGCATCATAGACGCCGACCGGGGCATAATCCACTACTCGATTCCCCTGCACCTTACCGCGCCCTACGCCTTCTCCGAGGCCGTGGCGGAGCGGCTGCACATACCCTTCATGATAGGCAACGACGCCAACTGCTGCGCCTGGGGGGAGCTCGCCTTCCATAAGGCCGACGGGCTCAAGAACTTCCTCTTCTGCCTGGTTCAGTTCCGGGAAGGGGATATGGCCCGCCAGGAGTACGGCGGCGTGGGCGTGGGCCTCGGCATAGTGATCGACAGCAAGGTGTATACCGGCACGGACTGCACCGCCGGGGAATTCCGCAGCGCCTTCTGGGCCGAGGGCAACCGGGCCCAGTTCTCCATACCCTTCGAGGAGATCAAGGAGGTAGTGCGCCGCCCGGACCTGATGGAGCGCTTCGTCGTGGAGCTCTCCAGGAACCTGGCCCTCTTCGTGAACACCTTCAACCTGAACAAGGTGTTCATCGGCGGAGACATTGAGAACTACTCGGTCGATTTCCCCGGCCTTCTGGAAGAGGAAATCAGGCGCAATTGGATGTATCCCAGCCCGCCCCACTATGCGGGGGCTTCCTATTCGTCCTTGGGAGAACGGGCGGTCGCCTACGGTGCCGCGGGCATGCTCTTGTACCGGATATTCACCTCCACCCATCTGCCGGTGGACGTGGATGAGGATCAGGATCCTCTGGTCCGGGCCCTACGTTTGTGAAATATCCCCGTTGGGGATAAGGGAGCCGCAAGGCTCTAGATAGAGAGGAGGTCTGCAATGAAGAAGACAATTACCGTAGCCGCGTCGCTCATCGTCGTCGCCGGCATGCTGCTGGTGGGGTGCCAGAAGAAGGCCGCCCCGGCCGCCAAGCAGGTTGTGGTGAAGACCATGGCCTACGGCGACAACTCGAATTCCGAGGGCGTCAACTGGGTGCGCATCGTGGATGCCTTCCACAAGGCCAATCCGGACATCAAGATCGACTACGAGCTGCTCTATGACGAAGCCTATCACCAGAAGGTGTCCGCCCGCCTGGCCGCCGGGGACGTTCCCCACCTGGCCTACATGGGCGCCGATGCCCGCTGGGGCGCTCCCTGGAAGGAGGCCGGCCAGCAGTTCGACCATAGGCCCCACATCGACGCGGCCTACTACGACCTGAACCTCATTCCCCCCATGGGCCCCAACGGCGAGATCTATGAGATCCCCCTGGGAACCAGCAACATCACCACGGTCCTCTACATGAACGAGGCCCTGGTCAAGTCTCTGGGCTTCGGCGAGCCCAAGACCTACGAAGACCTGGTCGCCATGGTTCCCAAGGCTCGGGCCGCGGGCATCGACGTGGTTTCCATCGACGGCGCCGACGGCTGGGCCTGGGGCTCCTGCCTGATGTCCGCCTTCATCGCCCGCCTGTCCGGGGATGCCCACTGGGTTTCCAAGGCCGTGGCCGGAGAGAAGAAGTTCACCGATAAGGAATTCGTGGATTCCCTGGCCCTCATCACCCGCATGGTCAAGGACGGGGTCATCTCCGACAAGGCCGTCCTGGTCGACTACGGCGCCAACATCTCCGCCTTCAGCAACAAGAAGGCCCTCTTCATGGTCCAGGGCCAGTGGGCCGCCGGCAGCATAGAGCCCGCGGTCGCCGAGACCACCAAGATGCTCGCCTGGCCCAAGCTCCCCGGCGAGAAGGACGGCGTGGCCGGTTCCGTCGCCGCGGCCATCCAGGTCGGCTACGGCATCACCAAGGCCGGCGCCGCCGATCCGGCGGTCCGCGACGCGGCCCTCAAGTTCATCAAGACCTTCTACAGCGTCGAAGAGACCACCCAGCGCCTGCGGGACGGAGCCATCGTGGCCCCCATCCTCAAGGGCTACCAGGTTCCCGCGGACCTGCCCTCCATCGTCAAGCAGAAGGTCGGCCTTGCCCAGACCGCCAAGAACACCGACGTGATCGACGCCTTCCTGGGCGGCGCTCCCAACGACGCCCTCAACGCGGGCATGCAGAAGATCGCCTCCGGCTCCGCTACCGCCGCCCAGGTGGCCGCGGAAGTCGAGAAGTTGCTCGGCCGGTAAGAACCTCCTAAACTTCATATAAAAAAGTAAGGGGTGCGGCGTTCGGGTAATCCTGTGGGATTCCCGTAACGCCTTCCCGGACTCTTGAGAGCTTTTTTCGAGGAGAGCGGCATGAGAGGTCGTAACGGCAGGAACCTGCCGGCATATATCGGGATGGTCGGGCCCGCGACGGCGGTATTCCTTTTCATCGTGGCGTACCCCATCGTGTATTCCATCTGGCTGAGCCTGACGGACTTCAATCCCAACCGGGGCGGGGCCTGGAACTTCGTAGGCCTTGCCCAATACCTTAAGATGTTCCGGGATCCCAATTTCTGGCATTCCCTGCGGAACAACCTCATCGTGGTCGCGGTATCCGTTTTCGGACAAATACCCATCGGCTTCGCCCTGGCCTATATACTGTACCGGAAGATGGTCAAAGGCACCGGCTTTTTCCAGTCCATGGTGTTCCTTCCCAACTTCCTGTCCACCATCGTCATCGGCATACTCTGGAAGCGCATGTTCCAGGCCGACGGTCCGGTATCCCGGCTGATCCAGATTTTCACCGACAATCCCCGGGCCCAGTTCGACCTTATGCTCAAGGCGGACACGGTCATGTACCCCATAGGCTTCGCCCTCATTTGGATGTACACCGGTCTGTATATGGTGATTTTTCTCGCCAACCTCCAGAAGATCGACAGCGGCATGATAGAGGCCGCCCAGATCGACGGGGCGAGCGAGCTGCAGATATTCACCAGGGTCATAGTCCCGGTGCTTTCCGGCACCGTCCTGGTGTCCAGCATCCTGGCCATCGCAGGCTCCCTGCGGGGTTTCGACCTCATCTTCTCCATAACGACCCAGGGCCTCCAGCGCAACAACGCCATGGTGCTGCCCATCTTCATGTACCAGACGGCCTTCCAGGACTTCAACAACGATTCCCGCTTCGCCTACGGAGCGGCCATCTCCAACGCCATCATCATCATCAGCGTGCTGCTGATACTGTTCAGCAACTTCGTCGGAAAGAAGGTGAACGCAGGGGAGGAGTACTGAAATGCGCGCAGCACAAACTCCCGCGGCCCGGATCAAGCGCCTTTTCGGGACCTTCGCATCCTACACGGTATTCGTGTCCTGGGCCCTTATCACCATAGTGCCCCTCGTTTGGATGGGATACTCTTCCTTCAAGTCCAACGAGGAGCTGGTCAAGGACATCTACGCCCTGCCCAAGGCCCTCTTCGACAACCACGACGACGAGTACCTCGTCATCCCCAGAACCCTGAACGTCATCCTCCCCTACGATCCGGAAACGGATACCCGGGAGCGGCTCATCATCGAGTCCACCACCATAGCCCCGACCCTGCGCCTCATGGTCCACTTCCTGGTCAAGGAGGACCTTCCCCCCGAGATCGCCGCACTCAAGCCGGGAGACACGCTCAGGGTTTCCCAGCTGCCCGCGAAGATGCGCAGCGACATCCACTGGAAGACCGTGTGGTTCAACTACCGCTCCGCCTTCACCAGGGGGAAGCTGGGGGGCAAGTTCATCAACAGCATCCTCTATTCCGGGGTGTCGACCTTCTTCATAGTTATCCTGGGCCTCATGGCCGGTTTCGCGCTGAGCAAGATGTCCTTCAAAAAGATATCCATGATCATCGCGGGCCTCATCGGCTTCGGCTACCTGATCAGCAACAACTCGGTGATAATCCCCCTCTTCCTGATGCTGTCCAAACTGAAGCTCACGGACACCCACTTGGGGGTCATCCTGGTCTATACGGCCTTCGGCCTGCCCCTGTCGGTGATGCTGTCCACCCAGTTCATCCGGGATCTGCCGGACAGCCTGATCGAATCGGCCTTCATGGACGGGGCGACCTTCTTCCGCATGTTCTTCAGCATCATCGTGCCCATGACGGTGCCGGTGATCACCACCATAGCCATCATCAGCGCCCTGGGCATCTGGAACGAGTTCCTTCTGGTCTTGGTCATCGCCAGCTCGGAGCTGACGAAATCCTTGCCCGTCGGAGTGTTCTCCTTCTCGAGCCTGCAGAGCACCCAGCTCGGCTGGCAGCGGGCGGCCCTGGTGATAGCGGTGCTTCCGGTGATGGTGGTCTACTTCATTTTCAACAAACGGCTGACCCAGGGGGTCGTGGCCGGCGCCGTAAAGGGCTAGGAGTCTGCAGCAATGGTTTTCGGACATTTCGACGACGCTCGGCGGGAGTACGTGATAGAGACTCCCCGGACGCCCCATCCCTGGATCAACTACCTGGGGACGGAGAGCTTCTTCTCCCTGCTCTCCAACACTTCGGGGGGCTATTCCTTCTATAAAGACGCGCGCCTGCGCAGGCTGACGCGGTACCGGTACAACGACGTCCCCCAGGACGGAAACGGCCGCTACTTCTACATCCGCGAGCGCTCGGGAGCCGGCTTCGCGGGACCCGCGTGGAATCCCGGCTGGAAGCCCTCCAAGACGGAACTGGATGCCTACGAGTGCCGCCACGGCATGGGCCGGACCACGGTTACGGGTGAGAAGGACAAGCTTCGGGCGACCGTGCGCTACCTGGTTCCCATCGGCGAGACCGCGGAGGTCCAGGAGCTGGTCCTGGAGAACCGCAGCGGCGCGGAGAAGAGGGTCTGCCTGCACTCCTTCGTGGAATTCTGCCTCTGGAACGCCCTTGACGACTTCACCAACTTCCAGCGCAACCTGAACACCGCCCAGGTGGAGGTGGAGGGCGCCGCGATCTACCACGTCACCGAATACCGGGAGCGCCGGAACCATTACGCCTACTACTGGACCGATGCCGAGATCGCGGGCTTCGACTCCGACCGGGAGGCCTTCATCGGCAGGGACGGGGACTACGGGAATCCCGCCGCCGTGGCCGCAGGCTCAAGCGCCGGCTCCGTGGCCGACGGCTGGTCCCCCGTGGCCTCCCACCGCATCGAGTGGACCCTGAAGCCCGGAGAGTCCAAGCGGGCGGTCTTCGTGCTGGGCTACGTGGAGAACCCTGAGGATGAGAAGTGGGCCGCTCCGGGCGTGGCGAACAAGGTCCGTGCCGCGGCGCTGCAGCGTCGCTTCGCCGGCGCGGGGGCCTTCCAGGCCGCCTGGGACGAGCTGGGCCGCTTCTGGGACGATAAGCTTTCCCGCTTCTCCATCTCCTCGGGGGACGAGAAGATGGACCGGATGGCGAACACCTGGAACCAGTACCAGTGCGTGGTGACCTACAACATGGCCCGCAGCGCCTCGTACTTCGAGAGCGGCATAGGCCGGGGCATCGGCTTCCGGGACACCTGTCAGGACATGCTGGGCTTCGTGCACCTGATGCCCGAGAAGGCCCGGGAAAGGCTCTTCGACGTGGCGTCCACCCAGTTCCCCGACGGCGGCGCCTACCACCAGTTCCAGCCCCTGACCAAGAAGGGCAATGCGGACATCGGCGGCGACTTCAACGACGACCCCCTCTGGCTCGTGATGGGCGTGGCGGGCTACCTCAAGGAGACCGGGGACTGGGATTTCCTGAAGCAGAGCGTCCCCTTCGACAACGATCCGGACAATGCGGCAACCCTCTTCGAGCACCTCAAGCGGTCCTTCAACCACGTGACCGACAACATGGGTCCCCACGGGCTGCCCCTGATAGGCAGGGCGGACTGGAACGACTGCCTCAACCTCAACTGCTTCTCCAAAGACCCCAACGATTCCTTCCAGACCTCTGGCAACAAGGACGGCCGGAACGCCGAGTCCGTCCTGATAGCCCAG
>CAYUPG010000040.1:0-15590 GCA_964446515.1 uncultured Treponema sp. | reverse complement strand
TTCAAGTTCAAGCTGCTGCCCAAGCCCTTCGAGCTGGGGGTTGAGCTCTCCCATAAGCAGGAGATCATGCGCCACAAGGTGGTGGATATCTACTCGAAGGAGATCGCCGAGCTCTTCGCCTAGTTCGCGGGGTATGAGTCCCGGGGGCGTCGGTGCCCGGCGCCGGCGCCCCTAATTTATTAAAAATCTCTAAAAATGCTTGATAAATGGGAGAAACGGCATATACTGCTACGTGTACGCCTATGGAACAGTCGGCCCCCCTGGTCGTGATCGTGGACGATGTCCACGAAAACGTGCGCATACTTCACCACTGCCTCAAGGAAGACGGTTATTCCTTCGCCGTGGCGAGAAACGGGGCGGAGCTCTTCCGGCTCATCGAGATCCGCAGCCCCTCCCTCATCCTTTTGGACGTCATGCTCCCCGATATGGACGGTTTCGGCATCGCGGAGAAGCTCAGGGGAGATCCCCGCTTCGCGGATCTTCCCATAATCTTCGTGACCGCCCGCACCGAGCAGGGAGATCGCCTCCGGGGTTTCATGTCCGGGGGGGTGGACTACGTGACCAAGCCCTTCGACGCGAACGAGGTCCGGGAGCGGGTGCGGACCCACATACGCCTCAGGCTGACTTTGGAGGAACAGCGTCGTCTGAACGGGGAACTTCAGGCGGCCCTTGAGCGGGTGCGCACCCTGGAGGGCATCATTCCCATCTGCTCCAAGTGCAAGCAGGTGCGGGACGACGACGGCTATTGGACCCAGGTGGAGCGGTACATATCCGAGCACACGAAGGCCATGTTCTCCCACGGCCTCTGTCCCCATTGCGCCGCCGAGCTGTTTCCGGAGGATGTGGTGCATGAGCCGAAATCCTAAGCCGCCCTTGCTTCCTGTCCTCGTCCTGCTGGTTCTCTGCATGGGGGCCGTGGACGCGGGCGCACAGCAGCTCCGCTTCGGCCACTTGAACCGTTCGGACGGGCTCATCCACTCCTCGGTCTCCAGCATCGTGCAGGATTCCCGGGGCTTCCTCTGGTTCGGCACCAAGAACGGCCTTACCCGCTACGACGGCTATTCCTTCGTGGTCTACCAGAACGACCCCTTCGACGCAAACTCCGTGTCCCACAACCTGATCCAGACCCTCTACATGGACGCCCAGGATGTGCTGTGGATAGGCACCTACCGGGGCCTCAACCGTTTCGACACAAAGACCAAGCAGTTCATCCGCTATGCCCACGATCCCCGGACCCCCGGAAGCCTTTCCAACGATGTGGTCACCGCCATACGGCGGGATAGGAAGGGCCGGCTCTGGGTGGGAACCCTGGACGGTCTCAATGTTTTGGATGAAGGGTCGGGAACCTTTAAGCGCTTCGGAACCGATTTCGGCGGCGGCCCCCTGCCCAACGCCACCGTCAGGGCCATCCTGGAGGATTCGGGAGGAATCCTCTGGTTCGGCACCTACGGCGGTCTGGTGCGCTACGAGGACGGATCCGGCATCGCGGTCTTCAGTCATGATCCGGAGAACGGTTCCTCTATTCCCTCGGATGTCGTCATGGCTCTTTCGGAGGATGCCTCCGGAGACCTGTGGCTGGCCTGCTGGAACGGAGGGCTGTCCCGCTTCGATCCTAAAACGGGGAAGGCGGTCAGCTGGAGCTTCCCCGACAACCGCCTGTACGTCCTTGAGACCCGGTATCCGGGGGTCGTCTACGCCGGAAGCTGGGGCGGCGGCCTGAACGAGCTGGACCTGTTCTCCGGCGAAGGGCGGGTGCATAAGCCGGACGCCGACGATCCCTACGGCTTGACCCACGGGGTCGTCTATTCCCTCTTCCTGGACGATTCGGGGCTCCTCTGGATAGGCACCAACGGCGGGGGCCTCAATACCCTGGACCGCAACAGGGACCGCTTCGCGCTCTACAAGAGCGATCCAAAAAAGAGCGGCTCCATGGCGGGCGGGACGGTGACCGCGGTCCTGGAGGACAGCCGCGGAAGGCTCTGGGTCGGCACCTACAACGGCGGGCTCTCGCGCCTGGATCCGCTCGCCGAGGAATTCGTCACCTACCGCAACGATCCGAAGGATCCCGGAAGCCTTTCCAATAATATCGTGAACGGGCTGGCGGAGGATGCGGAGGGCACGATCTGGATCGCCACCAACGAGGGCTTGAACGCCCTGGACCCCCGCACCGGCCGCATCAGGCGCTACCTGGGCGGCGAGGGCTCGGGCCCCCTGGCGGATCTTACGGTCTATTCGATCACCCTGGATAGGGAAGGGCGCCATTGGTACGGTTATTTCCGCAAGGGAGCCGAGCGCTACGACCCCCGGACGGGCGAACGCCGCCGCTTTTCCTACGACGGCAATAATCCCGACGGCATCAGCGACAACCTGGTCTATTTCATCCAGGTGGACTCCAAGGATCGGGTATGGCTGGGCACCAACAAGGGCCTCAACCGCTTCGACCCGGTGACTGAAAAATTCACCCGCTATATTCACGACATAGCCGACCCCTCGAGCCTTCCGAGCGACACCCTGCGCTGCATGCTGGAGGATTCATCGGGCAGGCTCTGGTTCGGCACCGCCTCCGGGGGCCTGTCCCTCCTCGATCCCGAGACCGGCACCTTCAGACACCTCATGCGCCGGGACGGCTTGAGCGACGATACGGTCACCTCCATCCAGGAGGACGAGCTCGGCAGGCTATGGTTGGGGACCACCTACGGCCTCAACGTGTACGATCCGGACGGCGGGGAGCTGCATCAGCTGGAAATGCTCGACGGGCTCCAGGGCCTGGAATTTTCCCAGGCTTCCTTCAAGAATGCCGCAGGGGAGCTCTACTTCGGCGGCACCGAGGGGCTCAACCGAATCTCGGGCGCAGCTCTGCGGCGCAATCTCCACATGCCTCCCATACGCATCACCTCCTTCAAGGTTTTCGACAAGGAGTTCGATCCCCGGATAGAAGCCGCGGATCTGAAGGAGATACGGTTATCCCACCGGGAAAATTTCATCTCCATCGAATTCACCGCCCTGGATTATTACAACCCCGCCGCAAACCGGTACAAATACCGCCTGGAGGGCTTCGATCGGGACTGGATAGACTCGGGGTCCCGGCGCTACGCCTCCTACACCAACCTTAGGGGCGGGAAATACGTCTTTCATGTGAGGGCGTCCAACAACAACGATCTCTGGAACGAAGAGGGGCTGCGGCTCCCCATCATCGTTTCGCCCCCCTTCTGGGTGACTCCGGCCGCCTACATGCTCTATCTGGTGGCCGTCCTGGCCGCCCTGTTCGTGGTTGCCCTCTGGTCGGCCCAGGGGCAGCGCCTGCGCCTGAGCCGGGCGGAGCTGGCCGAGCGGGTCCGCATGGAGGGGGAGATGCTGGCCGCCAAGGAGAGCGCCGAGCGGGCGAACAGGGCTAAGAGCGAATTCCTTGCCAACCTGAGCCACGAGATACGGACCCCCATGAACGCGGTCCTTGGCTACGCCGACATGCTCGGCGATTCCCTGAAGGGGGACGCCAGGGCCTCGATGGTGTCCGTGATTTCCCGGAGCGGCCGGAGCCTCTTGGCCCTGCTGAACGATGCGCTGGACCTGTCCCGCATCGAGGCGGGCAAGGACGAGGTCAGGCAGGCCCCCTTCAATCTTCGCGCCCTGACGGCAGACCTGGCGGAGATGTTCCGCCTCAAGGCCGCCGAGAAGGGCATAGGCCTGCGGGTCCGGGTCGCCGATTCGGTTCCCGACCTGGTCTACAGCGACGAGAGCAAGCTGCGCCAGATCCTGGTGAACCTGATGGGGAACGCGGTCAAATTCACCCTCCGGGGAGAGGTGCGGGTCGAGGTGGAGGCCGAGGCATCCGGGGCCGGGGGAGCGGCCGAGCTTGTCCTGAAGGTTTCGGACACCGGCCCGGGCATCGGCGAGGAGAACCGGGACAGGGTGTTCGAAGCCTTCTACCAGGATCCGGCGAGCGGTTCCCTCCAGGGCGGAACGGGCCTCGGGCTCGCCATCGTGAAGCGCCTGACGGCGGGGCTCGGGGGCTCGGTAGCGCTGGCGAGCCGTCGGGGGGAGGGCTCGTCCTTTACGGTCCGCATGCCCGTTTCTCTGCCCGCCCTGCAGCCGGCGCAGGACGCCGGCGCGGAGACGGAAGGTCCCGAGGCGCGGCGCTTCGACGACCGGCGCTTGGACGGCCGCAGCTTGCTGGTGGTCGAGGACGAGCCCATAAATGCGGATATCCTGGAGCGCCTGCTGAGGGCCAGGGGGGCTCGGGTGCACCGCGCCGAGTCGGGCGCCGAGGGTCTGCGGATTCTGGCGGAACTGCATGTGGATGCGGTCCTTCTTGATTACCGCATGCCGGGCGGCGGCGGTCGAGATTTCCTGGCGCAGCTGCGGTCCTCCGCGGCCGGGGCGGAGCTGCCGGTGGTAATGGTGACCGCGGACCTGCGTCCGGAGCTGCGGTCGGAGTTGGCTGCCTTCGGGGTTACGGAGATAGTCGCGAAGCCCGTGGATCGGGTCCTCCTCATGGACAGCCTGGAGCGCCTGTTGGGTACCGGCAAGGGAAGGGCGACTTCGAACCTCGTGTCCTCGGACCTCGTGTCCTCGGACATCGTGTCCGCGGACGCGTCGTCCGCCGACGGGGGCCTGGACGCCGATGCCCTCCGGGCGGCCTTGGGCCCGGGAGGCTACGGAGTCCTCGCCTCCGCCGTCGACCGGGACCTGCTGCCCCTGCGGCGCGCCCTTTCCCCGGTGTTCATCCTGGACGAGTGGGAAACCTTCGCCGCCCGATCGGAGCTGCTGGCGGCCCAGACGGCGGCCCCGGCCGTCACGCTCTGGGCGCGCCGCCTGCGGGAAGCCCTGGAGAACCTCGACTACGAGGGGTTGAAGCGCGCCGCCGCGGAGCTGGATGCCCTGACGGCGTTCCCCCCCGGCGCGGATGCTGCAGAGGCCTAGCGCCGCGCCGCTCTCCGCCCGGCGGATTTCCGTCAGGCGAAGTCGGGCGCCGGCTCCCCGTCCACCTCGATGACTACTTCCCTGCCGTCCTCCATGACCGCCGCGATGGTGGGGTTCCGCACCAGGCCGTCCAAGTGGATGAGGGCCGGGGCGTCCTCGTCGTAGTTGTGCCCCACGGCGAAGTGGCAGGTGCGGAAGGCCTTTTCGTCCTCCAGCATGTTGCCCGTCACCGTCGCCTTGGGGTTGAGCCCTATCCCCAGCTCCCCGATGTTCCGCGCGTTCTTCGCGTAGATCGCGCCGCTCCCCGCGGGGAGCTTCCCCGCGGCCTCGTAGTCCCGGGCGTTGCGTTCCGCCAGCTCGACGGTCCGCCTGAGGGCCTCGGCCTCCTCGCCCCCCTCGATCTTGACGATGTAGCCGTCCTCGACGGCGCAGACTATGGGCCTATGGATGAGTATGTCCCCGTCGTGGAGGCTGATGGACCCGTCGAAGGCTATGGTGCCCCGGGCCGTGCCGTTCTCGGGACTTATGAAGGTTTCTCCGGCCGGCAGGTTGCCTCCGCGTCCTCCGGAAGAGAAGTCCCCGTCGTCCAGTTTGGCCGAACGGTTTCGCAGTCCCAGGACCAGGTCCGTGCCCCCCGGCGCGCGGACGCGGACTTCCACCGCCTCGTCCAGCACCTTCTTGACGGCGCCGCAGCGCCGCTTGAGCACGGCGTAATCGATGGGCACGGTCCTGACGAAGGATTCCAGGGTGGTGCTGGGGGACCAGAAAGCGCGGCAGGTCTTCTCCCCGTAGAGCTGGACGTGGAAGATGTGGTCCCAGCGCTTCCCGTTGAATTCGTAGGGAGACGCGATGCCCTTGCGGTCCTTGCCCAGCTTCTCGGCGCTCATGGAGATGAAGACCTCCGGCTTGGCGGCGAAGGCGGCGATGACCGCGTCCTCCGCGAAGTCGAGCTGGGTCTTGGCGCCCTGGAAGATGAGCACCGGCCTGCCTCCCCTATCCAGGGCCGCGTCGTAGAGGGCGCGGGAGATGCGGGCAACGTCCCGATCGGGGTTGGTGACGATGAGGACCTGCTCGCCGCTCTTGACGGCCAAGGAATCCGCTATGGCGATGCGGGCCGCCTCCGCGAGGTCGGCCTCCATGCCTTCGTTGTCGCTGAATTTATGGTTCATGCCCAGAGTATGGCGCGGCGCGCAGGGAGGGTCAACATGCCCGGAACGGGAGGACACGGGGGCCGTCTCCGTGCTATACCGCTCAGGTGAACGTGATACTCTTCGAACAGAGCGAACTCGGCGCAAGGCTGCCCAAGCGGGACGAGCGGGCCATGCACCTCGTCAAGGTGCTCCGCAAGAGGGCGGGAGACAGCTTCGATGCGGGCGTCCTGGGCGGCCGGCTGGGCTCGGGCCGTATTCTGGACATAGGCGCCGACGGCAGCCTGGCCTACGAGCTGGACCTGAGCTCGGACCCTCCGCCCCGGCACCCGGTCCGCATCGCCGTGGGCTTTCCCCGTCCCATACAGCTGCGCCGCCTGCTCCGCGACCTGTCCAGCCTGGGCGTCGCCGCCGTGGACCTCCTTTCCACCGACCTGGGGGAAAAGAGCTACCGGGACACCACGCTCCTCTCCGACGGCGGCGCCCGCGCGGCCCTGGTGGAGGGGGCGGTCCAGGCCCGGGATACCCTGCTGCCCTCCCTCGCCGTATACCCCTCCCTTGATGCCTGGCTCCGCGCCGCTCCCTGGCGGAGCTCCGCCGCCGCCGGGGATCTCCTGCTCGTCGCGCCGGACAACGTGCGCCCGGCGGGGTCCATGGCGGATCTGCCGATACGCGGCGGCTCGGTCGTGTTGGCCGTTGGGTCCGAGCGCGGCTGGTCGGACCGGGAACGGGATGCCCTGGAGGCCGCCTCGTACCTCCGCCTCTCCCTGGGTTCTCGGGCCCTACGCACCGAGACCGCCTGCGTCGCCGCCGCCGTACTGGCTATGGAAAAAATCGGCGCCCTCCGGTAGTATCCCGGTACCATGAATCAAGACCGCGTCAAAGAGCTGCTCCTTTCGGTCCAGGATGCCCCCCTGGACTTCTCGGTGGTGTTTTCCGGAAAGCAGAGCAAGAAGGTGAACGGCCTGTACAAGCCGGAAACCCGGGAAATCCTCATACACAACCGCAACTTCGCGGACGACAACCTGCTCATCTATACGGCCGTCCATGAGTATGCCCACCACATCCACGCCTGCGCCAAGGGCGGAAAGCTCGGCGCCCGGTCCCACACGGCGGAATTCTGGTCCATACTCCACGGCCTGCTGCAGAAGGCGGAGGCGGCGGGGGTATACAAGAACGTGTTCGCCGCTTCCCCCGAGCTCGAGGAGCTCACGGAAACCATACGAAAGAACTACCTTTACGAGAACGGCAACCTGGTGAAGGAGCTGGGCAAGCACCTGCTCAAGGCCCACGAGCTCTGCGCCGCCATCGGCGCGCGCTTCGAGGACTATGTGGACCGGGTGCTCTGCCTTCCCCGGAACGCGGCCAAGGTGGCCATGAAGATGTACCAGTACAACCTCAACCCCTCCATCGGGGCGGACAACATGAAGATAGTCGCGGGGATACGCAACGAGGAGCAGCGCATGGCCGCGGAGAGCGCCCTCCTGTCCGGCAAGAGCCCCGACGAGGTGAAGGTCCAGGTGGCCCGGAAGAGCGAGGAGCAGGATCCCAAGGATAGGCTGGAGCGGGAGCGGGTGCGGCTGGAACGGACGATACAAGCCATGACCAAGCGCCTGGAGGAGATAGAGCGGGAACTGGAGGAAATCTAGTCAGGACTGCCGGCTGCGCAGCCGATACCTTAGGTACCATGCGCACCGCACCCCGCAGCCTCCGAGCTTTCCTTTTGCCCGCAGTATCCGCAACGCTCCTTCTGGTTGCGTCCGGCCTCCCCCTCCTGGGGGCCGAAGGCCCGGTTCTGCCGCCCGGCACCGCCGCGGTGGAGCGCCCCCGCTCCGCGCCGGACCCCATCTTTCCCCGCCTCTACTACACGGAACGGCTTGAGCGCCTAGCCGCGGAGGAGGGGGCCCGTCCGTATTGGGTTCCCACGGAGCTCGAACTCGCCTCCGTCTCCCGGCGGATCAGCGATTACCGATCCCTCCTGCTGAACGATGACGTTCTGGCCTTCTACGGCCATCCCCTCTCTACGCGCATGGGCATACTGGGAGTCCACTCCAAGGAGGAGCTGGATGCGCGCCTGTCCGCCCTGGCGGCGGAGTACGACGGGGCGAACGGCGATCGCGGAGTCAGGAAAGCCTTCTACATCATCTACGGTACCGTCTGGCCCGAGGGTGAGATCGGAATACTCAGGGAGTCGGTGCTCAAGGAGTACATCGAGTTCGCCTTGGAGCGGGACATCCTGGTGTTCGTGGACCACCAGATCGGCCGACACGGGGTGGTTGATTCCTTGAAGCGCATGCTTCCCTTTCTGCGCTACCCCAACGTCCATCTTGCCCTGGACCCGGAATGGCGTACCACTCAGCCCATGGTGGAGATTGGCTCCGTAAGCGCCGCGGAGCTCAACGAGGCTCAGCAGGTTATGGAAGACTACATCATCGACCACGGCATCCCGGGGGAGCGCATGCTGGTGGTGCACCAGTTCAACTGGCGCATGATCGCCGACCGCGAGCAGGTCAGGTCGGACTTCGCCCGGGTGCGTCTGGTCCACTGCGCCGACGGATTCGGATCGCCTGCGGTCAAGCGCGTCTCCTACGACTTCAACGCCCGGGCCCCGAACATACCCGTCAAGGGCTTCAAGCTCTTCTACAAGTCCGGCGTTCCCGGCGCGGGCTACGACGAGCCCCTCATGAGTCCGGCGGATGTCTACCGGCTATCGCCCCGCCCCTACGTCATAATGTATCAGTAATTATTCCGATTTTACTTGGCCGGCAAAGGCCTCCGCAGTAGCTTAGACTTGCTGAAACACGGAGGCTGAAAATGTATCGGAGCATCCTTCCCCCCGCGGCGCTTCGGGGGGGCTTTTTTATCCTTGCGGCGTCTATTCCCCTCGTCATCGCCCTATCCTGCTCTCGCCCCCAGGGGGTTTCCGGCGCCACCGCCTGGGATCCGGCCCAGGCGGCCGAATCTACGGCTGTGGATGCCGTGACCGTCGCGGCGGGAAGCCTGGTCACCGAGGTGTGGGCCTCGGGCACCGTGGCCGGGGTGAACGAGGCCTACGCGGTGTCCGAGACTTCGGGGCTCATACGGACCGCCCGCTTTTCAATAGGTGATTCGGTGGAGGCGGGCCAAGCCCTGCTGAGCGTGGACGACGCCATACTCAAGCTGGATCTGGATAGGGCCCGGGCCCAGTGGGATGCGGCGCGGATAGAGGCGGAGGCCGCGGAGAAGCTCGTCCAGTCCGGGGGTTCCTCCGCCGTGGCCTTGGCGAGGGCAAAAAGCGCGGAGAGCGGGGCCAAGGCCCAGTACGAGACCGCCCGCAAGCGCTACGAGGATGCGGTGGTCAGGTCCCCGATCAAGGGAGTGGTGGCTTCCAAGGAAGCGGTCGCCACGGTGGGCAATTCCCTGGCCCCCGGCTCGCGCATAGCGCGCATCGTGGACGTGTCCTCCTTCAGGCTGACCGTGGCCGTCGGGGAGCGGGAGGTGGGACTCATAGAGCCGGGGGCCCTGGTCCGGGTATCGGTGCCCGCGGCCCTGGGGGAGGAGACGGTCGAGGGCCGCGTCGAGGCGGTGGCTGCAGGATCGGATCCGGCGACCGGCAGCTTCCCCGTGGTGGTCTCCTTCCGGAACGGCTTCGGCGGCAGGATCAAGTCCGGCATGACGGCCTCCGCGGCCATAGCGGTCCGCAGCGCCGTGCCCGCCCTGGTGATCCCGAGCGCCGCCCTGGTGCGCAGGGGCGACCGCTACGCCGCCTTCGTGGAGGAAGGCGGCTCCGCCGCGGTGCGGGAACTGGTCTTGGGCAACCGGGTGGGACCCCGGGTGGAAGTCCTCTCCGGCCTGACCGTCGGGGATGTCCTGATCCTGAGCGGCCTGACGCGCCTGCGCGCCGGGAGTCCCGTCGCCGTCAGTCTGCGGGGCGACAGCCTGGGCTGGGAATAGGGGCCGTCCATGAATATTCCAAAATTCTCCGTCCAGAACGGCGTCCTGCTCTCCATCGTGATGGCCACCCTGCTGATTCTGGGCGGCCTGAGCCTGGTGCGCCTTCCCCAGGAACAGTTCTCCGAGGTTCCCTTCTACTGGGTGAACGTAACGGTGCCCTATCCCGGAGCGTCCGCGGAAGACGTGGAGCGATCGGTGACCATCAAGGTGGAGCGGGAGATGCAGGGTCTCTCTTCGCTGAAGGAGATCCAGAGCGTCACCGCCGAGGGCATCTCCGTGGTCCGCGTCCAGTTCGACGACGGCATCGACGACGACGAGTTCTCCCGCCTGTACCAGGACGTTCGCACCCGCTTTTCCCGGGTCGACCTGCCCGACGGCGCGCTCCCCGCGGTGGTGGACGACTTCTCCTCCAACGACTTCCTCCCGGTGGTCGAGGTTGCGGTCTACGGGGACGTGCCCTACGAGGACCTCTACCGCGCTTCCCGCGTGCTGGAGGACCGCTTTGCATCCCTGCCGTCCCTGTCTTCGGTCGGAACGGCGGGCAAGAGGGACCTGCGCATCGCGGTGGACGCCCAAAGGGAGAAGCTCGAGTCCCGGGGCATAGCCCTTTCGGACCTGGTCCGGGCGGTGCAGCAGCGGAACGTCTCGGTGCCCGCCGGCGTGCTCGAGACGGAGAACCGGGAGTACCTTCTGCGGACCCTCGCGGAAATACGGGGAACGGAGGACCTGGGCTCCGTCGTGCTGAGGCGTTCGGGCAGCACCGGCTCCGTCGTCCGCCTTTCGGACGTGGCCTCGGTCTCCCAGGAGCATAAGGCCCAGGGGGAATCCGCCCGGTTCAACGGAAAGAACGCCATATTCCTGTCCCTGGCCAAGGTGCCCCGGGGAAACGCCGTGGGCCTGATCGAGCGGGCCCGGGCTGCTGCGGCGGAGCTTCCCGCGGGAGTTTCCTACGCCTTCGTCAACGATTCCACGGTCCAGATCCGGGACAGCATAGCGGTCCTGGTGTCCAACGCCGTCCAGGGCCTGGTGCTCCTGACGGTCATACTCCTGGTGTTCCTGGGACTCAGGAACGCCCTGATCACCGCCCTGGGCATCCCGGTCACCTTCGCGGTCACCTTCCTCATCCTCGACCTGTTGGGGGAGACCCTCAACTCCAACACGCTCTTCGGGCTCGTCCTGGTCCTGGGGATGATAGTGGACCACGCCATCGTCATTACGGAGAACGCCTTCAGGCTGCGGAAGCTCGGCGCAGGCCGGGAGGAGGCCGCCGTGGAAGGCACCTCCCAGGTAGCCTGGCCTATAGTCTCCTCCACCCTGACGACCATGGCGGCCTTCCTGCCCCTGATGATACTCCCGGGCACCATCGGCAAGTTCCTGCGGGTTATCCCCCTGACCGTCGTGGTGGCCCTGGGCGTTTCCGTCCTGGAGGCCCTCTTCTTCATTCCCTCCCACCTGGCGGAGTGGCCGGGGGGCGACAGGCGGACCGAAAAGCCCGACATCTTCGACCGAATAAGGCCGAGCATTGAAAGGACCATCCGTTTCCTCTATCGCCGCAGGGTCCTGGGGCTCGCCCTCTTCGCCCTCCTTTTGGCGGGCATATTTTCCACCATACCCCGGCTCCGCCAGGACCTCTTCAGCGCGGAGGACTTTTCCCTCTTCTATATCGAGATGGAGATGCCCGGAGGGACGAACCGCACCCGCACCGAGGCCGTCGTCGCAGCCTATGAGAGCCGTATCCTGCCCCGCATGGGCGACGGCGAGGTGGTGAACGTCCTTGCCACCATCGGCGGCTCCAAGGGAAGCACCGCCAAGATCACCGTGGACCTGACGGAGGTGAAGGAGGGGCGGGAGCGGCCCATCGCCGTCATCATGGAGGAGATCAAGGCCGCAACGGCGGACATCAGCGGTCCGGAGCGGGTCATCTTCCGCAAGGCCCAGTCGGGACCGCCGGTCTCCCCTCCCGTGGGCTTCCGCCTCCGGGGAGACGACCGCCGCGCCCTTGCGGAGGCCGCCGCCCTCATCGAGGAGCGCCTAGCCGGCTACGGCGAGCTGTTCAACATCACGGACACCATTGAGACCGGGACCAGCGAGCTCCGGATCCGGGTGGACGAGGATAGGGCCGCCGCCCTGGGGCTCAGCACGGCCTCCGTCGGTTCCTACATCCGCGGTTCCTACGACGGGCTGCCCGCAGGTTCGGTATTCTTCGTCAACGAGGAGATCGACGTGGTGGTCCGCTTCGCGCAGGCGGAGGACTCTTCCTCCATCGATAGGCTGCGGGAGCTCAAGCTGCCCACCCCGGACGGCCGACTGGTGCCCTTCTCCGCGGTGGCGACGCTCCAGGAGCTCCCCGCCGACTCGTCCATCAAGCGGGTGGACGGAAAGAGGGAGGTGGGCATCAACGCCGACGCCTACGACAAGAAGATAGTTCCCGCGGTGAACGCGGACATCCGCTCCTACTTCGCTGCCGAGCTGGCTCCCCGCTATCCGGGGCTCAGCCTGGTGGTGGGCGGGGAATTCTCCGAGCTGGCGGACCTCCTGATCCAGATACTGCGGGTGTTCCTGCTGGGCCTCTTCTTGATCTACGCGGTCCTGGGTGCCCAGTTCAAGTCCTATTCCCAGCCCTTCCTGATCCTGCTGTCCGTCCCCATGGCCTTCGGCGGGGTGGTTGTGTACCTGCTCTTGTCCGGTACGCCCTTCTCGACCACGGTCCTCTACGCCACGGTGGCCCTGGCGGGGATCTCGGTCAACGACTCCATCGTGCTCATCGATTTCATCAACGATAGGAGGAAGGAGGGTGCCGCCGCGCGGGAGGCGGTGGTTTCCGCGGTCCTGGTGCGCTTCAGGCCCATCTTCCTGACCTCCATCACCACCATCGCGGGGCTGCTGCCCACCGCCCTGGGTTTCGGCGGCTACTCCGCGGTCTGGTCGCCCATGGCCGGGACCATCATCTTCGGCCTGGTGTTTTCCACGGTCACCACCATAACGGTGATACCCCTGCTCTACGGAGTTCTCTACGACCGGGAGGCGGGGAAGAGGCGAGGTCGGGGCTCCGCGCGGAAGGGAGCCGCGGAAGCCGCGGCTCCCGAGCCGGCAAAGGTTTAGCCGGGCAGCCGCGGCCTTACGGGGCTCTCAGCCCTGGGCCGCGGCGAGCTTGGCGGCGAAGGCAGCCTCCGCCGCAAGGTCCGTCGCCGACTGATCCGCCTTGGATTTGGAGACGGCCCGCATGACCAGGCGCTCCAGGAAATTCATCTTGGAGACGAGGGCCTCTCCGCCCAGCTTGGCGGAGGCGACGGCGCCGGAGACGAGGCGGGGCGGCAGGGCCGCCTCCGCCGCCGCGGTGCCCCCCGCGGTATCCAGGCCCACGGCGAAGAAGGCGAACTTCCTGGACGCCAGCTCCTCTTCCCGGGCGGCGGCGAAGGCGGCCGCCCGCTTGGACCAGGAGCCCGCGTAAACCGGAGCCCCCAGCACCACGAGATCACAGTCCTCCAGGGAAACCGAATCGGCGCCCCGGTCCCGCAGGAAGACCAGGCGCACCTCGCCCTCAAGCTTGCCCGCCAGCCGCGAGGCTATGTCCGCGGTGGACCCGTACTTGGAATCGAAAATGATGATGGATGCCATGCCCCATTGTACATCCTGCGCGCCCCCGTGGTATAGGAGTACCTATGAAACACCCATCCCCAGGCCGCGGTCCCGTAGCCCGGCTCTCGGACTATGCCGCCGTCCTGCTGGGCTGCGCCGTCGCGGCGGCGGCCTTCAATCTCTTCATACGGCCCAACGGCCTCGCTTCGGGCGGGGTCGTCGGCATCTCGGTGCTGGCCGCCCGCCTGACGGGATTGGAGCCGGCCTACATCCAGCTGGCCCTGAACGTTCCCCTCTTCCTTCTCGGCCTGGCGGCCTTCGGCGCAGGCTTCGGCCTCAAGACCGCCCTGGGCTCGGTGCTTCTGCCCCTGGGCATACTCCTGGGCCGCGGCCTTCCGGCCCTCACCGACGACGCCCTCCTGGCTGCCCTCTTCGGCGGCGCGGGCTTGGGCTTGGGCATAGGCCTGGTGTTCCGGGGCGGAGGTTCCGTAGGGGGCCTCACCGTCTTGGCCCGCATCGCCGCGGAAAAGACCGGCCTTGCCGTGGGAACCATGCTCGCCGCCCTGGACGCCCTGGTCATAGCCGCCGCGGGCTTCGTGCTGGGGCCGGAGGCGGCGCTCTACGCCCTGGTGAACGTGGTAGTCATGGGTAGGGCGGTGGACCTCGTTCGGGTGGGCATCGGCGTCTCCAAGATAGCCCTGGTGATGACCGACAGGCACGAAGCCCTGTCCGCCGCGGTCCTCCACGACCTGGACCGGGGCCTGACGCGGCTCCATTCCCAGGGCGGCTACACCGGCGCCGAACGCCCCACCCTCATGGTGGTCATGGATCCCTCGATCGTGGTCCGCTTCGTGGCCCTGGTGCGCTCGGTGGACCCCGATGCCTTTACGGTCATCCTGGATGCCCACGAGGTTCTGGGCCTGGGTTTCCGGTCGCGGCTCTGACCGGGCTCTTTCCTATCCCCTGGCGAAGGGATTCAGGGAGACCCCCGCGTCGTAGGCGTCCACCCCTTCGGCGGCCACGAGGATGCGGACCGCGGCGTAGGTCGCGGGGGTCATGGCGGCCTCCACGGCGCACTTGAACAGGTAGTTCGTGAGCGTCAGGGTCAGGAAGAGCTCCCAGGGAAAGACGCCCAAAGCCGTGGCGACCAGGGTAAAGGCCAGGGTGTCCACGAGCTGGCCCACCAGGGTGCTTCCTATGGTGCGCGCCCACAGGTGCCTGCCCCCCATGGCGACCTTCATCTTCGAGAGCACCGCGGAGTTGCTGAATTCCCCCACCCAGTATCCGGCGAGGCTCGCCAGGACTATGCCCCCGGAGCTCATGCCGCCGAGGACGGCGTCGTAGGCGGCGGAGCCCGCGTAGGTTTCCCAGGCCGCCTCCGCGGGGAGCACCCTAAGCACGAAGAATACGGCGGCCGCGGCGGCCAGGGCGACGAAGCCGGTCCAGATGACCCGTCGGGAGGCGCGGAAGCCGTAGACCTCCGTCAGGATGTCCCCGAAGATGTAGGATAGGGGAAAGAGCAGGGTGCCTCCGTCGAAGGCCATGGGCACGCCGAAGAGGGAAAAGCCCAGGTCCACGATCTTGGCTGAGGAGGCGATGTTGCTGATCAGGAGCACGGCCACGAAGGCGGCCATGACGAGGTCCAGATACCGGAAATTGTGCTGATCGGAAACGGAGGGGAGGGCCACGATGGGGCTCCTTGTTTTGGTAAGGCGGGTAGCGGAGGCGACCGCCGCGGCCGCAGCTTCCAGGGCGCCCCCGGGCCGCTGGGAGCGCGTCGCACGCTAGCACGGAGTCGCCGCCCTAGGCAAGGGGGCGCGCCAACGCAGCCGGAATAGCGGCGGACCGGAAGCTCCGGGCCGCCGCCGCTCCCCCTATGCCCACTTCACCAGGCCCGGCAGGTAGGGGTGCACCAGAGCGTTGTGGTTGGGCAGGATGCGCACCGTGTGACCCTGGCGGCCCGTGGCGGCGCACTCGATACGCACCTGGAATTTGTAGCAGTCCCCCTCC
>CAYUPG010000039.1:0-15679 GCA_964446515.1 uncultured Treponema sp. | reverse complement strand
GAGTCCTATGCCTATCGGCCGCACACGGGAGAGACGACGGGCTTCTCGCCGACTAATCTGCCGGTGGGGCTGCAGCTGCCGGTTCCTGTAGAGCTGCCCCGAGAACTGACCCTTTCCGTCATCCCCGGAGATGTCCTTGTCTTTTACAGCGACGGACTCACCGAATCGGTGGGACGAGCGGGGGAGTTTTTCGGTCCGGAGCGCCTGAAGGATGCCCTGAGGAAGCACGGAGGGAAGGACGCCCCCCGTCTCATGGACGGCATCCTCGGGGAGCTTCGCGATTTCATCGGGGATAGGGAGGCTGAGGACGATATCACCGTCGTGGTTATCCGAGTCCTGCCCCTCACCCTAGGAACGGACTGGGACCTGGCCCCCGCCGAGTACGACCGGGTCGTCGCGTCCCTCGTGGAAGCCTGCGGCCGCTACGGCTCGCCCTTCGCCTACGAGGTGGACCTGCTGGTCTCGGAACTGCTCAGCAACATCGTCCGCCACGCCTACGGCGTCGATCTAGGATCCCGGGAATCCATGGAGGGCGGCGCAAGGATCGGCATACGCACGGAGCTTCGCCTCGAGGAGTCGGGCGTGATTCTGGACCTGTTCGACCGGGGTGCGGCCTTTGAGGGCACCCTCGCCGCCGCCGCTCCCGCCAAGCCCGCAGAGCCCTCCGAGGGGGGCTATGGGCTGGGCATCCTTTCCGCATTGAGCGACGAGGTTTCTTACGTCAGGACCGCCGACGGGCACAACCATTGGCGCATAGTCAAAAAGGTGAAGGAGCGCAGCCTATGACCGCGATCAGGAGGACCCTTTCCGTCCTCACCGTCTTGACCGGACTCAACTACATCCTGTGGCGGGCGTTCTTCAGCGTGAACGCCGCCGCCCTCTGGTTGGCGATTCCCTTTCTGGCGGCGGAGTGCTTCGGCATCCTGGAGATGATCCTTTTCCAGATGACGATCTGGAAGCCCACCCTCCGCACGCCTCCTCTGGCCCCGGATGGGGAGACCGGGGTGGACGTATTCATAACCACCTACAACGAGGACCCGGAGCTGGTGGAGAGGACGGCCCGGGCGGCCTGCGCTATCCGCTGGCCCGGCAAGCGGGTGCACATACTGGACGACGGGGACCGGCCCTCCCTGCGGCAGATCGCCGAAACCCTGGGGTGTTCGTACATATCCCGGGGGGAGGAGTGGAAGGGAAAGCCGAGGCACGCCAAGGCGGGGAACGTGAACAACGCCCTGCTGCAGACTTCGGGGGAGTTCATCCTCATACTCGATGCGGACCAGATACCGGCTCCCGCCATCCTGGAGCGGACCCTGGGCTACTTCTCCGACCCCCGCTGCGCCTTCGTGCAGACGCCCCAGTACTTCTACAACACCCTCCCGGGGGACCCCTTCGGGAGCGATGCGCCCCTGTTCTACGGGCCGATACTCCAGGGAAAGGACGGCTGGAACGCGGCCTTTTTCTGCGGGTCCAACGGGGTGCTCAGGCGGGAAGCCCTGATGCGCCTCGGCCTGACGGCCTACGTGAAGGCCGTCGAGGCGTCCCTGTCCAAGGGCATCGCCGCCCTGGAGGGGGAGGTCCGCCGCCTTAGGCTGGGCGGCCGGGAGCGCCGGATCGTGCGCCGTAACCTGCTCCGCGCCCTGGATGCGGGACGGAGGGAGCTCCGGCGCGGCACGGCTCCCAGGGACGTGAGCGAGGCCGTGATGCGCGCGCTCAAGGACGCGGCGGCCGGCTTGTCCCGCAGCGACCTGGCGGAGATGGGGGATACCCTGCGCCGCCTGTCCGAGAGCGGCTTCCCCGCCGCGGCCCTGGCGGAAGAGGCGGTGCGCGGCGGCGGAGACGGCATGGCCGCCGCGGTGGCGGATCTCGCCGCCCTGGGGGTTTCGCCCACCGTCGCGGGGGCCCTCTCCTTCACCCGGGCCGAGGAGGCCGTGCCCATCCTGGCCCTTGAGACGGCGAGCATCACGGAGGACATGGCCACCGCCCTCAGGCTCCACTCCCTGGGGTACACCAGCGTCTTCCACAACGAGGTGTTGGCCCAAGGCCTGGCGCCGGAAGACTTGGGCACCAGCTTGAAGCAGCGCCTGCGCTGGGCCCAGGGCACCATCCAGGTCTTCTTCAGGGAAAATCCCCTGACCCTCAAGGGCCTCCGGCTCGGTCAGCGGCTCATGTATTTCGCCACCATCTATTCCTATTTCGGCGGTTTCTTCAGCCTCATGCTCATTTCTGCGCCCATAGTATGGTTCTTTACCGGGATAGCCCCGGTGGCCGCCTGGAGCCCGGGCTTCTTCCTGCGCCTGGTTCCCTTCCTGGTCTTGAATCGGCTGGTGTTCCGCATCGTAAGCCGCGGCCTGCCGGTCAAGCGGAGCGAGCAGTACAACCTAGCCCTGTTCCCGCTATGGATCACCGCGGTGCTCTCCGTGGTCCTGAAGTGGCCCATCTCCTTCGTGGTCACCCCGAAGCAGCGCGAGGCGGGCAACTATCTGCCCCTGGTGTGGCCCCAGATAGCGGCCATAGCCATGACCCTGGCAGGTTTGGTCTACGCGACCGCCGCGTTCCTGGGAGGACGGGGGCCCTACACCGCTTTCGGCCTATTCGTGAACGGGTTCTGGTCTCTCTACAATTGCGGTATGCTGTTCTCGATCGTGCGGGCGGCGATCTACCAGCCCCCGGCGGACTGGAAGAGCCGGCCGCCCGATTATACCGACGAGGAGGAACGATAGATGAACCTTTCCGTTCGCAAGATGGACGACGGAACCGGTGTGGTGAGCGTATCCGGCAGGCTCAACGCCCCGGCGGCCCCGGAATTCAAAGCCTACCTGGGGGAGCTGATACGGGGAGGCACCGCCCGGGTGGTGGTGGACTTCTCGGGGACCGAATTCATCGACAGCTCGGGCCTCTCGGCCCTGGTATCCGGCCTCAAGACGGCCCGGGAGGCGGGGGGCTACCTCCGATTGGTCGGGCTCAACGAGCAGACCGCCACGGTGTTCAAGCTTACCCTCCTGGATAGGGTTTTCGAATCCTTCGGGACCGTGGAAGCGGCGCTGAAGGCATGAGGGCCGCGGGCATCGCGCCGGCGGTTCTGGCTCTCATGACGACCGTCTTCGGCTGCGCCGGAGCCGTCGGCCGGCAGTCCGGGGACGTCCGGCTCGTGGTCAACGTGGACGATGCGGGCATGTCTCCGGAGATAGGTCGGGCTGCGGTCCTGCTCTGGAAGACGGGGGCCGTGTCCTCGGCGAGCATCATCCCCTTCGGAGAGGATTTCGACTATACGGCGGCCCTCTTTCGGGAACAGAACCTTCCCGTGGGGGTGCATCTAGCCCTCAACCACGGCTCGGGCGTCCTGGGCCCTGCCGCAGTGCCCAGCCTCCACGGGCCGGACGGGAGGCTCTGGGAAACAACCGCGGAAACCCGGGCCCACCGGGTGCCGGAGGAAGTCCGGAAGGAGTTCGATGCCCAAATCCGGAAGGTGATCGATTCGGGCCTTGAGCCGGTCCACCTGGATTCCCACATGGGCAGCGTGTTCGAGGATCCCGCCTTGCTGGACATCTACCGGGATTTGGCGCTGGAGTACCGCCTCTCCGCGGCCCTGCCGGCCCATCCGTATTTCGACCAGGTGCGGAAGGCCCTTGCGGGGGCCGGCCTTTCCGCGAGCGTATCCCTGGAGGGCGTCTACACCCTGCCGGGGGGAGCTGCGGAGAGCCCCTCAGGCCGCTCCGCAGCCTACGCCGCCCTGCTTGCAGGTCTTGCGCCGGGCTTGAACCACCTCTACACCCATCCCATAAATCCTTCCGCCGAGGGGGAGGCCTTCTCCTCGGACTACCCCATCCGGAAGAACGACTACGAGCTCCTGTCGTCCCCGGAATGGCAGGGCATGCTCAAGAAGGCGGGGGTGCGCCTTGGAAGCTACCCCGCACGCCCCTGAGGTCCTTATGAGCCGTTTCCGCTCCCCCTGCCTGCCGGGCCTTGCGGCCTTCCTGCTCGCGCTGAGTCCCCTCTCCGCGCCGGCCTGGGACTTCCCTGAGCGGCCGGCGGCGGTGGCCCTGCTTCCCGCGCCGGAGGGAGCCGCCTTCGCCGCCGCGGGCTACGCCCAGAGCGCGTATAGGGCCAATGAGATGCTGAACACGGAGCTCGACAAATTCCAGGTGGAGGCCTTCGGACACCACGGCGTTTTTGATTATTCCAGGGCCCGGCTGAGCGTCTACTACGGCACGCACATGCTGAACGGTCCGGTGAATCCGGGGGATAGGCCGGGAGCTGAAGCCTCGCAGTGGATGATGAACGCCATCCAATACGAGTACGGCCTGGTCGCGGCGTGGCATCTCCGCTCCGGCGGCCGCGGCCGCCCGGTGCTTCTGGCCGAGTACGGGCGGCGCAGCTATCATCCCCTGCGCGGGGGCTTCGAGAATCCCTCGGCGGATATCCTGCGGGCGGGCGCCGCCCTCATGGACCTGCGTCTGCCCCGGTCCGTTCCGGGCGGCCTGGACCTCATGGCCCGCCTTGCCTGGTCCGAGCTGTACGCTTTCTGGGGCACCTCAACCATACCGGATCCCCGTGCGCGCTACACCCTGCACCTGGCCGCGGAGGCCCATGCCGCCCTCGGCGCTTCGGGGCTGGAGACTTTTCTTACCGTCATGCCGGACTTGATGGTTCTGCGGGGCGGCGGCGCCGACATGGATCTCGCCGTGCAGAGCGGGCTCCGCATGGGCCGCTCAGGAGCGGCCCTGGAGCTGTTCCTGGACTACCACCGCTCTTCCGACACGGAGCAGCTCGTCGACCGTCCCTCGCCCGCAACCCTGCTCGGCTACGGCATACGCTTTACGGTGGGGACCGGCGGCCGCTGAACACGCCCCAGTTGTCGCAAACGCGGTCGACTCAGCCGGCGCTCTGCCGGCGTTTCGCCGCCATGGGGCGCGGCGCGCTTGGGCGCGGCGCGCCAAGTATCGCGCCGCCTGCCAGGGCGGTGATCGGCGCCACCAGCACCAGGCCGAAGCTGCCCACCATGGTGTGGACCAGCTCTGCGGAGACGTAGACCATATTCACGATGTTCTCCCCCGGCACGCCCTGGGCGATGAAGGTCATCAGGAGGGCCGTGTAGCCCCCGGTGTAGGCCAAGAGGAGGGTCGTGGTCATGGTGCCCACCACGTGGCGGCCCACCGTGAAGCCCGAGCGCACCAGGGCCAGGCGGCTCATGCCGGGATTCTTGGAGGCCAGCTCGTGCATGGCCGCGGCGATATCCATGGACAGGTCCATCACGGCGCCGCTTGAGGCCAGGAAGATGCCCGCCATGAAGAGCTGCTTGAGGTCCAGGAACTCGAAGCCCGAGTAGAGCAGGGATTCGGTGAAGGGCCTGACCGCTCCGTGGATCTTGAACAGGTGGGTGAACAGGACCGCCAGGACCGAGGTGATTCCCACCCCGCCGATGGACCCGATGAAGGCGCTCAGGCCCTTTCGGGTAAAGCCCCCTACCAAAAAGATGATGACGAAGGTCAGGACGGCCACTACGGCGAAGGCCGCGGGAATGGGCGGCACGCCCATGAGCACCGCCGGAAGCAGCAGCTTCAGGATCATGGCTCCGGAGAAGATGAAGGAGAGGAGGGCCTTGAGGCCGGTCCAGCCGGCGAAGGCGACCAGGACGGCGGCGAAGGATGCCAGCAGCAGGGCCGTGGCGTCCAGGCGGTAGTGGTCGATGACGTTGACGTGGGCAATCTCGTCCCCTTCGGCCGCGAGGTCCAGGACCACGAAGGCCGCGTCGCCGGGGGAGAATACCTTGTCGAACTCCAGCTTGCCCAAGAGGTTGTTCGTGGCACGAAGGACGCGGCCCGCGAAGCGGCCGCTTTCCAGGCGCAGCTCGAGCTGCTGGCTTCCGTGCTTGGTGGGCCCTATGATCTTGACCAGACTGTTGTCCGCCTCGAGCACGCGGGCCTTGGCCCTGACGGAGGATCCGGCCGGGTACGGCGAAGGAAAGGCCGGCGGCAGCAGGAAGGCGGCGGCGCTCAGGGCCGCCACGACCAAGCTAAAGACGATGTCCCGGCGGCGGTCGCCGCCCAGCAGGATGAAGGTCACGGTGCACCCCTTTACTGAAGCGTAGGGGCCCCCCGTAAGCCGGACGGCCCCCTGCAGGCCCGCGCGAAAGCGCCGGGGCCGAAATCCGGCGAAGGATTCCCGGCGCCGGGAAGGCGACGGGACCCCTTCGCAAAGAGGCTGAACTTTTTTACATGGTCACGTTTATGCCCATGACCTGGGCTAATTTCTTGAAGATGTCCGTGTTGTCGTAGTAGCCCCCGAAGAGCTCCTGGCGCGCGCCCATGGCGAACATGGGGACGGGCACGCCGGTATGGGAGTAGGAGGTCCAGCCGATGCCGGCCGTCTGGTTCAGGAGCTGGGTGAGCTTAACGGTCAGCGGCTCGTAGCCGCCGTAGAGGAGATACTCCTCCTCCTTGATCGTCCGCTCCACCTCGTTGCCCATGGACCGCTTGAAGGCCCGCTCGACCTGCTCGAGCTGGATCTGGGAGAGGCCGGCGAGCTCTATCCCGAAGGCGTCTTTGATCGCCGGGGCCAGGTCGGCGAGCTTGGCCGCTTCCTTGGGGGTGGCGGCCTTGTAGGGCTTCAGGATGTTCCGGTCGAAGGCGACGTAGGACATCTTCTGGGGGGCGATCTTGTCGAAGAAGGTGGCGTACTGGGTGCCGGCGAAGCCCATGGTCATGCCGCCGGTCTCGTGGTCGCCGGTCACGACGATGAGGGTCTCGGCGGGATGCTTCTTGGCGAAGGCCACCGCCTCCATAACCGCGGCGTCGAAGGCCAGGGTGTCCCGGATGGCGGAAGCCGCGTCGTTGGCGTGGCAGGCCCAGTCTATCTTGCCTCCCTCGACGAAGAGGAAGAAGCCGTCTTTGCCGTCGGAGAGCAGCTCGATGCCCTTGCGGGTGTAGTCCGCCAGGGAAAGGTCGTCCGCCGCGCGGTCGATCTCGTAGGGCAGGGCGAAGGAGTCCTGGAGCACGGCGTTCACCGCAATGACCTTGCCGGCGCCGCCCTTGAGGGCTTCGAAGTCCGTCCGGGAATTGACGTAGCGGTAGCCCGCGGCCTTGGCCATCTCGACGGCGTCGGGCTGGTCCTTGTTCTTGCCCGTGGGCTGGGCGAGGCCGCCGCCGCCGAAGTAGTCGAAGCCGCTCTTGCCGAGCTGCACGGCGATTTCGTACATGTTGCCCCGGCTGGGCACCTTGGCGTACATGGCCGCGGGGGTGGCGTGGTCGAGGGAGACGGAGGAGACCACGCCCACCTTGCGGCCCGATTCCTTGGCGTACTCGGCGATGGTCTTGAAGGTCTTGGTCTTGGACACGTCCATGTTGATGACCCCGTTCAGGGTCTTGCTGCCCGTGGAGAAGGCGGTGCCCGCGGAGGCCGAGTCGGTGATGAGGGAACCGGCGTCGTAGGTGGTGGCCATGCCGGTTACGGGGAACTGGGAAAAGCCCAGCTTCTTGATGCCCACGTCCTTGGAGGAGAGGGCGGCGGCGAAGGCTTCGGTCGCGCCGATCTGGGGCATGGCCAGACCGTCCCCGACGAAGAAGAAGACGTACTTGATGGGCTTCTCCGCCTGCGCGGCGGGGGGGACCGCAGGGGCGGCATCCCGGGCGCCCGCGGCGAAGGCGGCGGCGGGGAACAGGGCGAGTGCGGCGGCCAGGACCCCGGCGGCAAGACGATTCCTTTTGAACATGCTTTCCTCCTATGGAAGCGGCGTGGTTTGCGGCAAGGATGAATCCGGCAGGTTAGGAGGCGGTGTGGAACGTGTCAGAAAGTGTGAGAGTTCTGTTTGACTTCTTCCTTGACGCCCCGGCCGGGAGGCCGTATCTTATCCCCATGTACCGTTCGATCATCTACTCCGGCCTTTGACGCCGGGCCACAGCACGAGGTCCTCCAGGGACGGCGAGTCGCTTCCTACGCAGACAACCGACATCCAAGGAGGGCCGCATGGCTGCCAAGAAATACCTTTTTCCATTCTACGCATACTCGTTCTTCGAGGGCTTTGTGCCCGTGTACCCCGTCTACATGATCATGTTTTCCCAACGGGGCTACAGCTTCACCGAGCTCTCAATTCTGATGCTGATATGGGCCGCCCCTGTGGCGGTCCTGGAATTGCCCTCGGGGATCCTGGCGGACCGCTGGAGCCGCAAGGGGCTCGTGGTGCTGGGCGCCGCCTTCAAGGTGCTCTGTTTTCTGCTCTGGGCCCTATCGCCGTCCTTTGCGGCGGCGGCGGCGGGCTTCGTCCTGTGGGGCATCCAGGAGGCCTTCGCCTCCGGGGCCCAGCAGGCCCTCTTGTACGAGAACCTGCGGGACCATGGGCACGAGGGGAACTACGAGGCGGCCGCGGGCGCCTGCCGGGTTGCGGAGACGGCGGGCCTCGCCGGCGCCATGCTGATAGGCGGCCCGCTCTATACCCTGGGAGCGGC
Organism: uncultured Treponema sp.; assembly: GCA_964446515.1. GTDB lineage: Bacteria > Spirochaetota > Spirochaetia > Treponematales > Breznakiellaceae > CAYUPG01. Next base: position 7,238 of record CAYUPG010000039.1, on the reverse strand, counting down.
GCTGCCCGCGGCCCTCTCCGTGCCCGCCGCCCTCTCGGCCGCGGCGGCAGCCCTGGGCATGCGGGAGCGGCGCACGGGCTCCACAGCTCCCCGTGCAGCAGGGGAGCTGCTGGATTCGGCCTCCCTGCGCTCGACCTTCGGCATAGCGTGGACCCTCCGGATCCTTCTGGCGGTCTCCTTCATTGCCGGGGGCGCCTACGGTCTGGTCGACGAGTACGACGGGCTCTGGGCGGTGGAGGGCTTCGGGGTTCCCGTAGCCCTGGTGGGCGTCTGGCTCGCCCTGCGCTTCGCCGCCGAGAGCCTGGGCGCCGCCGCCGCAGGCCGCCTGGCTCCCCTGGCCGAGCGGGCCGGAGGCGTGGGGATTGCGGGGGCGTTGGCCCTTTCCGGCTCGGCCTTCATGCTGTCCACCGTCCTTCCGCGCCCGGCGGGCATAGCGCTCTACCTCTTTTATTACCTATCCATGGCGGCCGTCACGGTGCTCATCGAAGGGAGGATTCAGCGGGCGGCTGAGGATAGCGGCAGGGCGACCCTCCTGTCCTTTTCCTCCCTCGGGGTGACCCTGGCGGCGGCGGCCTATGCGCCCTTCTTCGGGCTCGCCGCGGATGCCCACGGATTCGCCTGGATCATCCGCATCTCCGGCGCCGCCTCCCTGGCCGCCGCCGCCGTTTGGCTGGGCTTCCCGCGCAGGCCGGGGAATACCGCAAGCGCGCGCCCGCCGGCCCGGCCTAGCCCTTGAGCGTCCTGAGGCAGGCGACCACCATGGCGTGGTCCTCCTCCTGGGGGAGGCCGGAGACCACCGCGCAGGCGACGATGCCCACGTTCCGGACCCGGATGGGGAAGGCGCCGCCGTGGGGGCTGTACTCGAACCTGCTCACGAAGTACTTGTCCTCGATCGTGGAGGAGGAGAGGGCGAGGGAGACGCCCACGGCCAGGGATGCCTTGCCGAAGCGGAAGGCCACGGCGGACTTGCGGCGTATCCACTCGTCGTTGTCCGGCATGGCCCCCGGGAGGGCCGCGTGGAAGAGCACCTGGGCGGGGCGCCGTATGTCGACAGCCACGGGGGCGCGGCGGCGGCGCGCCTCCTCCACCAAGAGGGTGCCCAGCCTCCAGGCATCCTCCTCGTCGAAACGGTCCAGGACCAGCTCCGCCTCCTCGGCGGCTATGCGCTCAAGCAGTTCTTTTGTGGCGTTCATGGCCCCAGTATACCCGAAAGCGCCGCGGCCGCAAGCGCGTACGGGTGACAAGCGTCATGGTCCGGCGCTTTGTCCTTGCATCCATCCCGCGACGGCCCCATACTGGCCGGACTATGAAACGGAGCGAAATCAACGGAATCATCGAAGAGTGCGAAGCCTGGGTCGAGGGCATGGGCTTCCTGCTGCCCCCCTGGGCCCATTGGACGCCCGAGCGCTGGCGGGACGTCGCCGGCTCGGCGGCGGAGATCTTCGACAATATGCTCGGCTGGGACGTGACGGACTTCAACAAGGGGGATTACGCCTCCTTCGGCCTGACCCTCTTCACCATCCGGAACGGGAAGGTTCAGGGGGACGGGAAGCCCTACGCGGAGAAGATCCTGATCGTTTCCGAGAATCAGGGCAACCCCATGCACTTCCACTTCCACAAGATGGAGGACATCATCAACCGCGGGGGCGGCCGCTTCGTGGTGGAAGCCTACGCCTCCACGCCCGAGGGGGCGCTGTCCGGCGAGCCCTTCTCGGTGTCCATAGACGGCATCCGCAGGACCTACCCCGCGGGGGCCCGCATCGTCCTTGAGCCGGGGGAGAGCATCTGCATCGAGCCCGGGCTCTACCACCGCTTCTTCGCCGAGGGCGGCAGGGTCCTGGCGGGGGAGGTGAGCATGGTGAACGACGACCACCGGGACAACCGCTTCCTGGAGGAGCTCGGCCGCTACGCGGACATACAGGAGGATGCGGCTCCCTACCGCCTGCTCTGCGGGGACTACCGGCGCTTTTTAGTGTAGAATAGGGCCATGCAGTCCCGCCTCAGGTCCTACCATCTGGCGCGCTTCGCCCTGGTGCTCGTGAACCTGATCACCGTCGTGTTCGTGGCCTGGATAGTGCTGGACACGACCGAGCTCATCTGCCTCAACGACGATGCGCGGAACGTGCTGGAGCGCCTGCGGGCGGTGCCCATGCGTCCCGCCGCCGCCTTCGCGGGCGCCACGGCCCTCTATCTGCTGCTGATGGCCTCGGTGCTGGTCAGGGAGGTGCTGGGCGAGGCGCTCCCCGTTCCCGCGGTGCTGGCCCTGAGCGTCCTGGACCTGGCCGTGAGCGTGGTCATCCTGGTGATGCTGGACTTCGGAGTGAAGTACCTGCTCCTGGTGGCGGTGGCCAACGCGGTGGCCTATCTTCCGGACAAGTACTGGAAGTTCGGCTTCTCCGCCGTGGCGGTCATCTGCTACCTGCTTCTGGACTATCAGATCATTTCCGCGGGAATGCCCGTCTTCTCCATCGACGACTACATCCACTACCACCCCGCCCTTACCCGGGCCTATCTTTTGGGCACCCGGAATATCCTCTTCTCCATAGGGGAGGTCTTCTTCATCGCCTTCCTGGTTTTGGACCTGCAGAACGTCCTGGACGAGTCGTACCGGATGAAGCAGCTGAACAGGGAGCTGACGGAGAGCCGGGACAAGCTGGCGGTGGCCAACGTGCAGCTGCAGATCTATTCCGAGCGGGCGGAGGAGACGGCGAAGATCAAGGAGCGCAACCGCCTGGCCCGGGAGATCCACGACACGGTGGGCCACTGCCTTACGGGGATAAGCCTGGGCCTGGCGGCGGCGGAGGAGCTGGTGCGCAAGGCCCCCGAGCTGGTGGCGGAGCAGCTGGAGCGCCTGTCGGAGCTGGCCCGCCGGGGCCTCGTCGACATACGGCGCTCCCTCAAGGAGCTGCGGCCGGACATGCTGGACCGGGGCTCCCTCTCGGCGGCCCTGACGCAGCTGGCGGAGGAGATCAACGGCTGCTCCAACCGGCGCATCGACCTGCGCATCGAGGGGCCCGTGGACGGCTTGAGCCCTTCCCTGGAAGAGACGGTCTACCGGGTGGTCCAGGAGAGCGTGACCAACGCGGTCCGCCACGGCGACGCGGAGCACATCCGGGTACGTCTGGACTCCTCGGAGGAGGCCCTGACCATGACCATCTCCGACGACGGGCGAGGCTGCCCCGTGGTTTCCGAGGGCTTCGGCCTCCACTACATGCGGGAGCGGGTGATGGACCACCAGGGCTTCTTGGAGATAGACACGCGGCCCGGGGAGGGTCTGACGGTGTCGGTGTACATACCCCGGTCCGGCGAGGACGCCCATGATTAGGATAGCCATAGTGGACGACCAGGAGATGGTCCGGGACAGCCTCAAGATACTGCTCTCCGCCCAGGAGGACTTCCAGGTGGTGGGCATGGGCAAGGACGGCTACGACGCCCTGCGCCTGGTGGACGGCCTGCGGCCGGACGTGCTGCTCCTGGATATACGCATGCCCATCATGGACGGGGTGGAGGCTACGGCGACCCTCAAGGCCAAGTCCCCCGGGACGGCGATCATCATCCTCACCACCTTCGACGACGACGAGTACGTGCTCAACGCGATCAGGAACGGCGCCTCCGGCTACCTGCTCAAGAGCTCCGGCATGGACGAGCTGGCCCAGGCGATACGCACGGTCCACGCGGGGGGGAGCCTTATGACTCCCGAGATCGCCACCAAGGCCTTCCGCCTCTTCTCCGAGCTGGCCAAGGAACGGGAGGCGCCCAAGGGCGGCGGCACTCAGGCGTCCCGCCTGGGCGCGGACGACTTCCCCTCGGAGCTGTCCCGGACCGAGCTGACCATCATGACCCTCATAGGGCGGGGCCTGGCGAACAAGGAGGTGGCGGCGGAGCTGTCCCTGAGCGAGGGGACGGTGCGGAACTACATCTCCGCCATACTCCAGAAGACGGGGCTCCGGGACAGGACCCAGATAGCCATCTTCGCGGTGCGCAAGGGCCTGACGGAGGGCACGGATGCGTAGGCGCTTCCGCCTCCTCCTTCTGGCGGCGGCGCTGGTGCCGGCGGCCCTGGCGCTCTGGGCCTTCTACCTCCTGCGGAGGCCCGAGACGGGGACCGTACGCCTGGGCCTCTTCACGGGCAGCGCCTGGAGGGTCCCCAACCCCACGGCGAACCGCCTCTACGACGGGCTCATCGCCGATTTCCGGGCCAAGCAGCCGGGCTACGCCATCGAGTACCGCAGCGGCGTTCGCGTCCAGGACTACTCCGAGCGCCTGGCCCAGGATCTGCTCAAAGGAGAGGAGCCGGACCTCTTCTTCATACTCCCCGAGGATTTCACCACCCTCGCCTCCATCGGCGCCCTGGCCGACCTGGGCCCCCTGATGCGTTCCAGCGGCGTGGACCCCGGCCTCTTCCACCCAAACGCCCTGGCGGCGGGCCGGCTGGGGGACATACAGTACGCCCTGCCCTTCGAGGTGGTCCCCTCCCTCATGTTCGTGAACCTCTCGCTCCTGGAGGACCTGGGCCTGGCGGTGCCGGACCCCTCCTGGCGCTGGGAGGATTTCCTCTCCTACGCGGGGGCGGCCACGGAGGACCGGGACGGCAACGGCGTCCTGGACACCTTCGGCGTGGCTGGTTGGACCTGGCTAGACGCGGCCTACTCCAACGGGGAGCTGCTCTTCGATCCCTCCGGCGCATCATCCCTTCTGGAGCAGGACGGGGTGGCGGAGGCGGTGGATTTCTACCTCCGCCTGGCCTCCCTCACCCAGGAAAGCATCGTGAGGGACTTCGAGTCCGGCAGGGTTCTCTTCTCCCCCTTTCCCTACTCTTCCTACCGGGCCTACAAGTACTACCCCTACAGCATACAGCGCTTCGGGGACTTCAATTGGCGGGCCCTCACCATGCCCCGGGGCCCCATGGGGAGAAACGCGGGGGACCTGCGGGTCCTTCTGGTGGGCATGTCCAGCAGGGCGGCAGACCGGAAGGCGACCTGGGAATTCCTAAAGCACCTGACCACGGACGACGAGGCGGCCTACCGCATACTGGCCCATTCCCAGGGGCTGCCGGCGCGGCGGGGGGTCCTCTTGACCGAACGGGCCAAGTCCATCCTGGCCCACCACATCTCCGGCTCCGAGGAGCCCCTGGATCCTATCCTCCTCGAGACCGTCGTGTCCGAATCCGTGGTGGTTCCCCGCTTCCGCAAGCACGCGGCGGCCCTGGAGCAGGCGTCCCGGGCCATAGAGAACGAGAAGCCCCAATCGCCTTCGAGCCTGCGGAATTTCCTTAACCGCCTGGACCGGGCCGTGGAAGCCTTCCTGAAGGAGTGAGCATGGGACGCGCAACTTCATTGCGGGCGGCTGCGGCGCTCCTGGCCCTGGGCGCCCTGAGCCTTTCCTCCTGCGAGGGCAGGACGTCCGGGCTCTTCGGCCGCCGGACCGAGCGCCGGGTGTTCGGCGCCAGCTACATGACCATGGTGAATCCCTTCTTCATCGTCCTGGACGAGGGCATACGGGAAATCGTGGAGGCCAACGGGGACAAGCTCATCTCCTACGATCCGGCGAACGACCAGATCAAGCAGATGAACCAGATCCAGGAATTCATCGACATGGGGGTCGACGCCATCTTCCTGAACCCCGTTGACTGGCGGCTGATCAAGCCGTGCGGGCATACCGGTGATCAACGTGGACGCCCCGGTCTACGACCTGGACCTGGTCGCCTGCCTGGTGACCACGGACAACCTCCTGGCTGGAAAGCTCCTGGCCGGCGACCTGATGCGCCGCAGGGATAAGGCGCGGATCGCCATACTGGACCACCTGTCCGCCAAGTCCGCCATAGATCGGGCGGCGGCCTTCGTGGAAACCCTGGGGGCGGGGGGCGAGTACAACATCGTCGCCCGCTATTCTTCCGACGGCAACATAGAGCAGGCCCTCATCGGCATGGAGACCATACTGCGCTCCGTGCCCCGGGTGGACGTGGTCTTCGCCACCAACGACCCCTCCGCCATGGGGGCCATAGCGGCCTTGGACGCCGCGTCCGCCGCGGGCAGCATCCTGGTCTACGGGGTGGATGGCGCGCCCTACGCCAAGAAGATGATCGCCGACGGCAAGATGACCGCCACCGCGGCCCAGTCTCCGGTGGAGATAGGTCGGGAGGCCGCGGACGTGGCCTACCGCATCCTTTCCGGCAGTCCCGTGGAGCGCACCGTGCTGGTGGCGCCCTTCCTCATCGACGCGGGCAACGTGGACCGCTACGGCGTCAACGGCTGGCAGTGAGGGATCGGCATGACGATTGTCATGGCCGCTCCGTTTTGCTTTGACGTCCTGCCCCGGGTCGCCTAGGATACTCTCACCGGTCCCATAGGGAGGTCCCGCGGTACCCGGGGCCAACCGGAAGTCATCAGGAGGAAGAAATGAAAAGAATCGCGCTCGTACTGATCTGCGCCCTCGTAGCCGCGGGCGGCCTGTTCGCGTCCGGCCAGCAGCAGGGCGGCAAGGACAAGCCCTTGACCGTCGCCGCCACCTTCGGCGACCTGGGCAACCCCTTCTTCTACACCATGGGCAAGGGCGTCGAGGACGCCGCCAAGAAAATCGATCCCAACGCCAAGGTCACCGTAGTCTCCTCCGGCTACGACCTCAACACCCAGGTCGGCCAGATCGACACCTTCATCGCCGCAGGCGTCGACATGATCATCCTGAACGCCGCGGACACCAAGGGCATCGCCCCCGCGGTGCGCAAGGCCAAGGCCGCCGGCATCATCGTGGTCGCCGCGGACGTGGACGCCGAGGGCGGCGTGGACGCCACCGTCACCTCCAACAACTATCAGGCCGGCGAGCAGTCCGGCGAGTACATCGCCAAGCGCCTCGGCGGCAAGGGCAACGTGGTCATCGTCAACGGCCCGCCCGTCTCCGCGGTCATCGACCGGGTCAACGGCGCCAAGGCCGTGCTGGCCAAGTACCCCGACATCAAGATCCTTTCGGACAACCAGAACGCCGGCGGCAACCGCGAAGGCGGACTGCGGGTGATGACCGACCTCCTCACCGCCTTCCCCAAGATCGACGCGGTCTTCGCCATCAACGACCCCACCGGCATCGGCTCCGAGCTGGCCATGAAGCAGGCCAAGCGCGAGAAGGAGATGTTCGTGGTCGGCGTCGACGGCGCCCCCGACGCTGAAGTGGCCCTCAAGGTCGCCGACGGCTCCTTCGCGGCCAGCGCCACCCAGGACCCCTACACCAAGGCGACCAAGGCCGAG